>NZ_AP014510.1:312516-625032 GCF_000828675.1 Thermotoga profunda AZM34c06
AAAGTTTTCACAGTTTCACCCCGTTCTTCAATAAGCTAATGATATCACGTCTATCGATAAAAGGTTTCTCTGAATTTAGTTATTAATTTATTACTTGAATATGTTGTTTTAGATAACTCACCTAATTATAGAAACACAAGTGTAATATAAAAGTGGGTAAGCTGTTTCTTGCGTGATTTGTTTTTAATTGATTTCTTTACGTCTATACGATAACATTCAAAAGAGGTGTTTGCTGTGTTTGAAAATCTTCAAGAAAAACTGTCAAAGGTCTTTAGGTCTTTAACGGGTCAGGGAAGGTTGACAGAAAGAAATATAAACGAAGCAGTGAGGCAAGTCAAATTGTCTCTGCTTGAAGCTGATGTGAATTTCAAGGTTGTGAAAGAATTTATAGATTCTGTGAAAGCAAAGGCACTTGGAGAAGAAGTTTTAAAGAGTTTCACTCCAGATCAACAGTTTATCAAGATAGTTCGTGATGAATTGATAAATATAATGGGAAAATCTTCGGCATCTTTGAATTTGAAACACCATCCTTCTGTGATCATGCTCGTTGGACTTCAAGGAAGTGGAAAAACCACAACAGCCGCAAAGCTCGCCAATTATTTGAGAAAATCTGGGCGTAATGTCCTACTCGTGGCTGCGGATGTTTACAGACCAGCGGCGATAGACCAACTCGAAAAACTTGGAAAATCGATTCAGATAAATGTTTTTGTCGGCGATAAGAAAAATCCCGTGAAGATAGTGAGAGAGGCTCTCGAGTATGCGAAGAATTCTCAATACAATGTTGTTGTCCTTGACACTGCTGGTAGGCTTCACATAGACGAAGAGATGATGAACGAGCTGGAACAGATAAAACAGATGTCCAATCCCGATGAAATTTTAATGGTAGTCGATGCAATGATAGGTCAAGATGCAGTTAACTCTGCCACGGAGTTTAACAAGAGATTAGATCTCACGGGGTTTATTGTCACAAAGATGGATGGCGATGCCCGTGGTGGCGTCATTCTTTCAATAAGTCATATCACGGGAAAACCTGTGAAATTTATTGGTGTCGGGGAAAAGATAGATGCATTTGAGCAATTCTATCCAGATAGAGTGGCAGCGAGAATACTTGGTATGGGTGATGTGCTCACATTGATTGAAAAGGCAGAAAGAGAACTCGATAAAGAAAAGATGGAAACGATGGGTAAGAAGATGCTTCAAGCCGAGTTCACACTTGAAGATTTTCAAGAACAATTGAAAGAGATGAAAAAGCTCGGACCACTTTCATCGTTGATAGAGATGTTGCCAGGTGCACCAAAGGTAGATCTTGAAAACAGCGAAAAACAACTCAAACGTACCGAAGCGATCATAAATTCCATGACACCAGAAGAAAGGAGAAATCCAAAGATTCTCAACGCCAGTAGAAAGATTCGAATTGCAAAAGGAAGTGGTACGACTGTGCAAGAGGTGAACAAGTTGCTCAAATCTTATGAAGAAATGAAGGAACTCATGAAGAAAATGAAGCATGGGAAGCTAAAGCTTCCGTTCAAAATATGACAGGAGGTGTAAAGGTGGTAAGGATAAGATTAACACGAATGGGAAAAAGACACATGCCCTTTTACAGAATTGTGGTGGTGGATTCAAGGAAAAAGCGTGATGGTGCTTATATTGAATCACTCGGTTACTACAATCCTTTGAGAGAACCTGCTCAGATCGATGTGAATGTTGAAAAAGCTGTTGAGTGGATCTTGAAAGGTGCACAACCAAGTGAAACAGTTTCGAACATCTTGAGTAAAGCCGGAGTTCTTGCAAAAGTTCATCAGATTAAATACGCGAAAAAGGAGAAAAGTGATGAAGGAATTGGTTGAGTACATTCTCAAAGGTATTGTGAAACACCCTGAGGATGTTGTCGTGGTTGAATTCAATGAGAATGATAACAGAGTAGTCGAGATCGTTGTGAATGAAGAAGACGTTGGACAAGTTATTGGAAAAGATGGAAGGACAATCAAGTCTCTGAAAGTTTTGCTCGCGGCACTCTTTGATGATGAAAACTTCACTCTAAGGGTGATAAGGTGAGAGATTACGTGGCTATTGGTAAGATCACAAAAACCCATGGATTGTTGGGAAATGTCAAAGTTCAACCTATGACAAATGTGCTCGAGGTCTTTGATAACTTTAAAGAGGTCTTCATACACGATGAAATTCATAATGAACTTTACAAACTCGAAGTAGAAGATATCAAAAGAACCGGCAAGACATTTGTGGTGAAGTTTTCTGGTATTGACAGCGAAGAGAATGCAAAAAAGATTGTAGGATTAGAAGTAGTCATGAAAATCGAAGATCTACCGAGATTGAGTTCGCCAGATGAATACTATTACTATGAGATCCTCGATGTAGATGTTCTTGATCAAAACGGTAATTTTCTTGGGAAGGTATGTGACGTGATCGCTACGGGTTCAAACGAAGTATTGGTTGTGAAAAACAAAAATGTAGAGATTTTGTTGCCAATGATACACGACTACATTTTGGAATTTCAAAGGCAGAGACAATTGATTGTGAAGATGCCGGAGTGGATTTAATGAGAATTGTGATAGCAACGATCTTTCCAGAGATGGTCAGTGCAGTTAGAGAATATGGTGTCATAGGGCAGGCTGTAAAAAATAGAGTACTGCAAATAGAAGTCTTGAACTTCAGAGATTTTACAAAAGACAAGCACAGAGTTGTAGACGATTATCCCTATGGTGGAGGTCCTGGAATGGTCATGAAGCCAGAGCCGTTTTTTGGTATTCACGATTACTGCACTGAGAGATATGGAAAACCTTTCACAATTCTCACATCACCACAAGGAATTAAGTTTGACAACAGAATGGCGAAAGAATTATCGCAAAAAGAAAATATCTTGATTTTTTGTGGTAGATACGAAGGTGTCGATGAAAGAGTGATGAAGATCGTTGATACCGAAATATCGATAGGAGATTATGTTCTGAGTGGAGGAGAACTTGCCGCAATGGTCATCTGTGATGCTGTAAGCAGATTTGTGCCGAATGTGGTTGAGGAAGATTCTGTCAAGCGAGATTCCTTTTACAATGAATTATTAGATTATCCTCATTACACACGTCCGGCGGAATTCGCAGGGATAAAGGTTCCACAAGTTCTTTTGAGTGGTGATCATGAGAAAATAGAGCTGTACAGGGTTGCTGAAAGTCTAAAAAGAACTGCGCTGCGTAGGCCAGATCTTTTTTTGAAAAGAGATTTCTCTGAACAAGAGAAGAAGGCTTTGATCTGGCTCATAAGGGAGTTGACAAGTAATGCTCAGTGATGTTCGAGTTGCATTGATACATTATCCTGTGTTGGGGAAAGATGGTAAAATTGTCTCAAGTGCTGTTACAAACCTCGATGTACACGACATTGCAAGAACTGCCAGAACTTATAATTTGAAGAAATATTACATAGTGACAAATCTTCGCGCTCAACAGGAAGTGGTCAAAACAGTACTCAAATATTGGATAGACAGTTATGGCAGAGAAAGAAACTTCAGCAGAACACAGGCTCTTGAACTTGTTGAAATAAAATCATATCTTGAAGACGTAGTTGAATCGATAAAAAAAGAGACCGGTATGGAGCCTTTAAAGTTTTTCACATCTGCGAGAAAGAGAGAAAATTCTTTGAGTTATGATCAGGCAAGGAATTTGATTAGAAAAACTGAAAGGCCGGTTTTGATTTTATTTGGCACCAGCTGGGGTTTGGCGAATGAGGTATTGCAGAGTTGTGATTATGCACTTGAACCCATAAGGGCTGGTTCTGATTATAATCACCTTTCAGTCAGAGCGGCTGCGGCCATAATCATTGATAGACTTATAGGAGAAAAGGAGGGACAGCTATGAGCATGGACAATCTTGTTAGGATAATTGAAAAAGATCAATACAAACAACTTCCAGATTTCAGACCAGGAGATACAGTGAGAGTTCATGTAAAAGTTGTTGAAGGAGGCAAGGAAAGAATACAGGTTTTTGAGGGCATAGTCATAAGCATAAGAGGATCTGGTTTGGGTAAGACCTTCACCGTTAGAAAAATTGCAAGTGGTGGAGTTGGAGTGGAGAGGACTTTTCCATATCATGCACCTGTTGTTGAAAAGGTTGAAGTGGTGAGAAAGGCTCTCTCAAGACGTGCAAAACTGTACTATATCAGGAATATCAAGGGTAAGTTGAAACTCAAAGAACGCAAGGAAAAGGAGTCCAAGGAGTAAGATGCCTCCCAAAAGGAGCTTGAAAAAAGAGGCAATAGAGTGGGGTAAAGCCCTGCTCTATGCTGTTGTCGCAGCCACGATAATAAGGCTGTTTGTTTTTGAGACGATGCTTGTTCCAACTGGTTCGATGATACCAACTATAAACATAGGTGATAGATTATTTATAGAGAAGATCACTTACACAGCAAGAGAGCCAGAGATCGGTGATATTGTTGTCTTTTGGTCTCCTTTCATTGATGAGCGTGCTCAAACGATGCTTCGTTTATTTGACAAGTTCATGGATCTTTTTGCGCCGGCTCGATTCAAGGGACATGTAAAATACGTAAAGAGGCTTGTTGCAAAAGGTGGAGATGTAATACAGTTGAAGATCCATGAGGATGGTAAATACTATCTGTATGTCAATGGCAAGATTCCAGATGGTTTTGAAGAAAGAACTTACTCACCAGAAGGAATCTTTGGATATCCTCAGCTTATTAACCTCTTTATAGAGGCAAGTCGCCTTAGAAATAAGCCAACTGAGTACAAATCGTACCTGCAAAATTTAGCACGGCAGGATTCGTACTTGGCAAATCTGGTTTTTTCTGTAGTGGGTGGTATGTACCCAGTTCCCTTGGGTGTGCCGTTTGACAAAACTTATGATGAAATCTACAAAGGCATCGATTTATCCAAGTACGTACGTAAAACAGCCGACGGTGTAGAAGTAGAAATACCAGATGGTTTTTATTTTTTCATGGGTGATAATACAAAAGACAGTTTTGACAGTAGATATTTTGGATTTGTTCCAAAAGATCATGTGATAGGAAGGCCTATATTGCGTATCTGGCCTTTGAAAGAATTTGGGCCTGTACAGGGGAGATAATATTACTCCCCTTTTATTTTTGTTTTGGGAGGAATGTGCATGGATAATCTTCATGTTGTGGATCATCCACTCATAAAACACAAATTGACAATAATGAGAAACAAATCTACAGGACCAAAGGAATTTCGTGAGCTTTTGAGAGAAATAACTTTTCTTTTAGCTTATGAGGCAACAAGAAATATAGAAACACTTCAATTTGAAATCGAAACACCTCTTGAAAAAACCACAGGTTATGCAATTGAAGATAAGAAGATTGTAATTGTGCCAATACTTCGTGCCGGACTTGGGATGGTGGATAGTATACTGGAACTTTTGCCGAATGCCTCTGTTGGTCATATTGGTGTTTACAGAGATCCAAAGACGCTCAGGCCAGTTGAGTATTACTGTAAATTGCCTTCGTTGAATGAAACCTCTGCGGTTTTTGTGCTTGATCCAATGCTCGCAACAGGTTTTTCGGGTGTACATGCTGTAAAGATTCTTAAAGAAAGAGGAGCGAGAAATATCATTTTTGTTTCGCTCATCGCTGCACCTGAAGGTGTTCAACAATTCAGCGTTAACTGTCCCGATGTACCAATCTATACCGCATGTTTAGACAGACAATTGAATGACCACGGTTATATTTTGCCGGGTTTAGGTGATGCGGGAGATAGGCTGTACAGAACAAAATGAATTCATTTGATGTACTATACTTGAGAAATACAAACTCAAGGAGTGATTTTCTTGAAAAGATTTTCAAGGGCTTTATTGATCGTCTGCCTTATTATTTTGATCTTAATCTCAGTAGGATGCACTGATCTTTATTCATCAAACTGGGTAATAAAATCAACAGACCAAACGAAAACTGTGGGACGTGTGGGTTATATAGAAATAAAATTGACCACTCAGAGTGGTGTACCTATTTCAGATACGCAGATCAAGATAATGTACAAAGAAGATAGTCAATGGGAGAGTTTCAAAGATCCATTGACTGGAAAAGAGACTTTTGTAACAGACAAAAATGGGACTGTGACAGTTTCTGTATTTTCATCAAAAGAAATAACTTGGCAGTTCAATGCCTATGTGGTTGACAATCCATCGATAAAAACAGAGTTCACCGTGAGATTTGTAAAACCAAATTGGCTGTTCATGGTCTGGATGTGCGCGGATAATAATTTAGAAAATTATGGTTTGAATGATCTTGAAGAGATGAAAAATGCCAATGCTAATGTGTCTGTCATAACCTTTTTTGACGGTAGAAAGAATCCAGATGCGGCATACTTTCTTGACGAATTCGGTGAACAGAAAAAGATTTATACATTCGATCAAGATCTTAACTCTGGAGATCCAGATAAGTTATTGGAATGGATGGGTTCCATATTCGGTGAGTATGAATCATCTTACCGCGCCTTGATCTTGTGGGACCATGGTAGTGCATGGGTTGGAGATAGTAAGAGCCTATCAGCCACATACACTCCAAAAGCTATCTGTTATGATGACACATCTGGAAGTTCAATCTCTGTAGCAGAGCTTCGAGAAGTTTTGGAATCTTACACTGGTCCTGAGATAAATCTTCTTGGTATGGATGCATGTTTGATGGGATCAATAGAAGTTTTGTATGAATTAAAAGGTCTTGTCGACTATGTAGTTGCATCAAGTTTTAGTGTGCCAGGTGATGGATACAACTACAGTTTTCTAAACCAAATAACTTCCACTGACGATACACTGGATGTCGGTGAAAAGATAGTGGATGCCTATAGGCAATATTACGATGGCAACAGTTCTTTGGAAAGTGAAGGTCTCAGCTTGGCAGTCTATGACATGAGTAAGGTTGAATCCACAACCCTTTATATAAGCCTTCTGGGATCGAGACTGTTCAACATAATGAATAGCAGTATCAGAAGCACGATTCACAGTTTCTATCAAGATCTGACTGTATATTATTATCTGAAAGATCAGAATAATGTCTACTATCCTGTTTTAGTCGATCTCAACGATTGTGCATATCTTATGGAATTGTATATCAATGATTCTGATGTTCAAAATTACGCGCGACAGATTCAAGAATATCTGGAAGAACTTGTAGTTTATGAATATGTCGAAAAAACAGGTCGTACAATCTCCAATCCCGTGAGCATCTTTACGCCGAAAAACACCAATATTTTCAACAGCTATATTAATGACTACAGCACGCTTTTGTTCAAAAACCTCAAATGGGATGATTTTTTGCAAAGTTGGTTGAATTAAAAAAAGAGGGGATCAACCCCTCTTAATTGCTCAATCATGCGAATAAAAATGTGTAGATCTTAAATGGTTGAAAATCAAATGGTAACTTGATTTTTTGTTTTTGTTCTTCGAGTATGTTACTCAAAAAGATGTCCTTTTTGAACCACGGTATTTCGATTTTCAGTTTACCAGATGTGCCAAGAACTTCTACCAATCTCAAGACTAAATCTCCATCTTCGTTTTTTCTAAACGAGGTTATTTTGAAATTACTTGGTGTGATTTTCACAATTTGTGATGGTATTTCTAAGATTCCAGGATTAACGAGGATGGGTTTATTTAAATCTTCTGATTCCTTTACAACAGCCTTGATATCATCATAAGGGTGAACGTATACAGAATAAGTGAATTCGTGTGAACCTTCATCGGAAAAGAAGTCTGGGAATATACCTGCCTTTATCAAGGATATTGACACGAGATTATCTTTGATACCATAACCATATTTTGAATCTGTGATAATGGCAACGCCAAAATCAGTTTGGGATAGATCAACCCATCTGTGTGCTGATACTTCAAAACGTGCTTTTTCGTAGTTGGTGTTTCTGTGTGTGGATCTTTCTATAAAACCTCCTGAGATATCAAATCGAGCCTTTCTTGTTAGAACATTCACGGGAAAGTAGGCTTTCAGCAACGCTCGTCTCGTGTGCCAATCGATGATGGTATTGATATCCAGTCTTCTTGAGTTCTTCATGAGTATATAATCTTGGATGATTTTGCTACCTTCTGCTTCGTATTCTACTCTCACCACTTCTCTGACTGGACCTGATTCAAGTTTTTCTATTCTTGAGGCTTTCAAGGAAAAACCAGTCTTTTCTACGCCATCTGTGATATCCCAGTTATCCCAGTAAGCGGGAATGTTCTTGTGCATTTTCAGAATATTTCCTTCTCCTTGGAATGCGAATCTTTCCATTTCTTTGTCGTATATCTGTACAGTACCGTTGTCACTTATCTGTACACTTAAGTATTCGTTTTCCATGGAGAGACTGTTGTCTCTCTCTAAGAACTTGGATTTCTGATCTTTCACTTCGAACTCCATTTTCGTGAAGGGCTCTATTTCACTATCCAAAAGGTAGATATATCTTCCATCGTGTGTTCTTTGAAAATCAATTTCCTTTCCTTTAAAATGTAAATTGATACCTTTATTTAGAAAGAAAACAGTCTTTTTCGGGAAAGATGATAGGTTTATGATAGATATGACGTTATTATCATTTTTTCTAACAGAATCTAATGTTTCTCTTAGAAACTCTTCTGCCTTGTTTACCACTTGTGAGAGCTCTTTCTCGGTCTTTTCATATACTTCTTTGATAGCAGAACCTGGGAGAATATCGTGAAATTCGTTTCTCAAAACTATCTTCCAGAGTTCGTCGAGTTCCTTGGAATAATTTCGTTTAGAAAAAATTGAAATAATCTCTGTTGCATAAAGTGCGTCTTCGGCTTGTTTGTGAAGTTTTTTTGTACGAGATTGGGAAGTATAGGTTCCTCTATGGCATTCAAGATAGAGCTCGTTGTCCCAGACTGGGAGATTTTTCTGAAGTTCCAATGATTCAAAATATCTTTCAACGCTTTGAATTTCGAGTTTTGGGAGATTTGGAAATTCTTTTAAAATACGATAATTTTGCAACATCTCTTCTGTCGGACCTCCGCCGCCATCACCATAACCAAATGAGAGGAGGACTCTATCTGTCAGCTCTTTCTGCCTGAAATTTTTCCATGTCTCATAGATTGTATCTGGGTCTATCTTGCCATTGTAACCTTCATTGGGATTGTTGAAACTGCAATACAAAACCTTGGAGCCGTCTATTCCACGCCAGATGCAAAGATCATAAGGAAATTCGTTGGTATCATTCCAGTTCAATTTTGTTGTGACAAAGTACTCTATGCCAGCTTGCTTGAGAATCTGTGGTAATACCCATGAAAAGCCAAATACATCGGGTAACCAGCAAACTTTGCTTTTCCTTCCAAATTCTTTTTCAAAGAATTTCTGACCGTAATAGAATTGTCTTATCAGAGATTCAACGGTCGGGATATTGCAATCTGACTCTACCCACATACCGCCTGCTGGTTCCCATCTGTTTTGTTTTACAAGTTCTTTCACAGTTTCAAATAGCTCAGGATATTTTTCCTTCAAATCTTGATACATCTGAGCGGAAGATTGAGAGAAAACAAATTCTGGGAACATTTTTGATAGCATAACTGCGTTTGCAAATGTTCTTGCAATTTTTCGCTTTGTTTCCTCTACCGGCCACAACCAGGCATAATCTATATGTGAATGACCAACAAGATGAACTGTTCCAACAGGAGGATGCTCTTTCTTGAGTTTTTCAAGTTTGTTTTTGAAGATTGTGTATCTATTAATCAGTTGTTCTTTGAATTCTTTTTTCAATTTTATCCCCGTGAATTCTTCGAATTTTGGTGCGTTCCAGATGTTTTCAATATCTCCTTTAACTCCTATGTCTTGTTGGACAGTTTCGAGATATGTTTTTGTATCTCTTGGTACCCATACGTTTGAGAGAAATTCATCGCAGATATCAAAAAGTTTTTTTGATACAGGTTCTTCCAAGATATTTGCTGTCCTTATGGTAATTTCCACTGTTTTTAATATTTCTGAGATTTCTTCATCGATAATGAGTAGGAAAGCTTCCGAAAAAACTGGTTCTTGTGGTTTACCGAATAGGCCTCTTGGCATTACCTGTGCTTCCACGCGGTGAGTTTTTCCATCACAGAGTGGTGTAATATTGAGCAATCTGTGGTATTCGTTTATTTCACCGTAAGGTTTTCCATCCACTAATATGAGACTTTCCCCACCAAACCAGAATCTCAGGTAAATTCTCTGACCTTCTTGATGTGAAATGGGTTCTAAATCTTTCATAAACCAAACTGGTGCCTTTTCAAAATCCCATTTAAATGGGAAGGTGACGTTCTTTTCATAACCCGCTGGTCTTTCTTCAAGTGGACCGTTGGTGAAATACCAGATATTAAGAGACCTTTGTTCCAAAATTGTGTAAGGAAGAATCTCTGAAACGTTTTTAAGAAGTCTGTAGAAGTTTTGCTTTTTCTTCACAATCAATTCCTCCTTGTTTGTTTTTGAATCTTTCAACCTTTTAACCCTGTGAATTTTATACTTTCCAAAAGATGTTTTTGTGCAAAGATGAAGAAAATCAATGTAGGAATAACAGCTATGGTTGCAGCTGCCATCATCTGATTCCAGAGGGTACCATATCTATCTAAAAATTGTGGTAATCCAAGGGCTAAGGGGTATTTTTTCTCATTTGTTAAATATATCAAAGGTCCAAGATAGTCATTCCAGGAGGCTATGAACTGAAAAAGTCCGACTATTACAAGGGTGGGTTTGATTAGTGGAAGAGCTATCTTGAAATATGTTTGAAACTCTGAAGCTCCATCTATTTTAGCAGCTTCAAATAGATCGCGTGGAAGTGTGAGAAAAAACTGGCGAATGAGAAAGATATAAAATGGATGTCCAAAAAAAGATGGCAAAATCAGAGGCCAGAAAGTGTTAACCATGTTCAATCTGCTGAAGATCAAAAAAGTTGGTATCAATGTAACAGCGTTTGGTAGCATGATAGTTGCCAAGATTGCGTAAAAGACAATCTCCCTACCCTTCCATCTCAAAATAGATAGGCCATATGCCACAAGAGGACAAGAGATCAAAACACCTAAAACAGCACCACCTGCTATTATTAAACTATTTCTGAAATATATAAAGAAAGGAAATCTCTGCAAAGCTTTTGAATAATTAGTAAACTCAGCAATTGATGGGATCAATTTTGGAGGAAATTCATAAAGTTCGTAATTTGGTTTTAGAGAAGTAGAAATCATCCAGAAAAAAGGTGCCATATAGATTATGGTGATTAGAATTAAAAATATTGCATGAAGGAGTGCTTGTATACTGAATTTTTTGTTCACCAAAATTCCCTCCTCAACTGTAAAAGACCCATTTCTTTGAGGTTCTAAAATAAAGGATACATACCCCTAAAGAGATCAGGAATATAAACCACGCCATTGCAGATGCATATCCCATATTTCCATATCTAAAGGCATGTCTATACAAATAGATTGCTATTGATAAACTGGCATTATTTGGTCCTCCTCCAAACATAATTTGGGGTAATTCGAAGAACTGAAGTGCTAATATAGACGAAGTGATGAAATAATAGAGAATAGCTGGAGTTATCAATGGCAAGGTTATCTTTTTGAAAATTTGCCATTTGTTTGCCCCATCTATTAATGCGCTTTCATAAAATTCCTTTGGAATATCTTTCATTGCTGCCATGAGTATCATTGCTTGTTGACCTGCTCCCCACTGCGCAATAAGAATTATTGTGAGTTTGACAAGTTTGTCATCTGCAGTCCATAGGGGACCTGGTACACCAAGTTTTGCAAGAAAACCATTTACAAGTCCCAGATATGGATTAAAGAAATTCAAAGCAACCACGGCAAATGCATAGATAGGGACGACAGATGGCATGTACATAACTGCTCTAAAAAAACTCACTCCTTTGAAATCCTTCACAAGCAAGAGAGCGAGTAAGATCCCTACTACTAAACCAACCGGTACCAAGCCAATAAAATACACGAACGTATTCTGAAGACTTTTTATGAAAAGAGGGTCGTGAAACAGCTCTTTGAAATTTTCCAATCCCACCCATTTTGGTGGCAAGGTTATATGATATTCAGTGAAGCTGAAAAAGAAAGAAGCAAGAATTGGATATATTCTGAAAACCAAAAGGCCAATTATCCCTGGTAGAACAAAAAACATTGCTGTGAAAAATTGTTTATGCTTTTTCATGATATTTGCCCTCCTGAATGTATAACAAAAGCAGCCACTCTTGTCAAAAGAGTGGCTGTGGATGATAATTATTTTTTCATTTTGTCAACCATTTATCAAGTTCTTTCTGCACTTTTTCTTGTGCGGTTTTCAATGCTTCAGTTGCACTTTTTTCACCATAGATAACTGCCTGCATTGCATTCGTAAGTTCATCCCAAAGTAAAGCTCCTACAGGGATAACGGGTCTTACATGAGCTGTTGGTAAAAGATCGGCGAAAATCTTCTGTTCTGGTGGAGAAACTTTCAAAAGTCCTGGAACGGCCTCTCTCAAAGTAGGAAGATGCTGAGTATCAGCGGCGTATTTTATCTGTCCTTTAGTTGCCATGTAATAGATAAATTCTGCGGCTTCTTTTGGATGTTTTGCTCCTTTTGGTATGACGAGTGACCATCCACCAGCCCAAGTACTGTTTTTCTCACCATACTCAGGAGCCGGTATTGGAGCTATACCAAACTCGAAATCTTTCGGAGCCAATTGTTTTATCTGAGCTAATAACCAGTTTCCATCAACTACCATTGCGAGCTTTCCGGCTAAGAATGGGTTTATCGGTTCAGCTCCACCTATACTTGCTCCTGAGAAACTCATTCCAAATGAAGAGACAAAGGCTTCTAATTCCTTTATATTGTATTTCTTTGCCCATTCTCCAAGCCATTCGAAAGCTTTCACAATTCTTGGATCATCAGCGAATATGAGTTTCTGGCTTTGAGTGTCGTAGAAATTTCCTCCAAAAGCCCAACCCCATGTATAATGCCATCCTTGAAATGCCCATGGTATGAAACCAACTTGGGTATACCTTCCTGCAGTTTTTTTGGTGAGTTTTTCGGCATAAGTTTCTAATTCTTTCAGTGTTACAGGAGGTTTGTCTGGATCCAAGCCGGCTTCTTTGAAGAGTTTCTTGTTGTAATACAGAGCTCTGTTGTCGGTATCCCATGGTAATGCCCATATTTTATTGTTCCATTGACATTCCTCGATTGCAAAGTTGAAGAACTCTCCTTTCAGTTTAATAGCATCATAGCCAAGTTGAACAAGATAGTCTTCTAATGGTTCAAGTACCCCATACGCAGCTCTTTGCGCAACGGTAAAACGATCAAGATAGTAGACGTCAGGACCTGTTCCACCGGCAACAGCTGTCATGAGTTTTGTAATCTCAGTTTCTGATCCTGGCACAATAACGATATTCACTTTGATATTTGGATGTGTCTTGCTAAACTCTGCTACAGCTCCAGCTATACTTTCTCTTTCTACAGGGTTGGTCATATTGTGCCAGAAAGTGATTTCAACTACTTCCCCCAAAAGACAAATTGCAAGACTTAGAAGAAGAGCCACAAACAACCGCTTCATGGTTTCACCTCCATCAAGAGTTGAGTTTCAACGGCAAAATACTACATTGGTTTTTAAGATATGTCAAATTATCTTGTATGCTATATCAACTAATTTTTACCAGTTATACCTGATTATACTTGTATATACAAGTAAAAACAAAGAAATGCTCGGTACTACTACTTGTTACAACCACAAGATTCTCTAACTACCAAACTCACTGGTATTCTCTCTTCAAATTTGAAAGATTCTCCCAAGAAAATTTTGACTAATTGCAACGCGGCTAATTCACCCATTGCCTGAAAATCCTGATGAACGGTGGTGAGACGAGGATGGACATAGATGCTTGCTCTTAGATTATCGAAACCATAGACAGCGATATCCTCAGGAATGCCTTTTCCATATTCTCTAAGATATGTAATACCCCGAATGGCAAGATAGTCATTGCAGAAAAATACAGCTTGTATGTCTTCTTTTTTGACCATCTCAGTAACGACTTCAAAATCTTTATCGAAATCACCTATCATCTTCCATGTAGTTTCTGTGATTTCATCTCTCACTCCTTCAAATCTTTCCTTAACACTGGAGACATCAAAAGATTCTTCTGTGACAAAAAGGACATTCTTTACATGATGCTTCTTCATGTGCTTACCTATCAACTGTCCCCCGTTTCTATTGTCAGAAAAGACAACAGGGACTTGAGGAAATCCTTCTATCATTCTGTCTACAAAAACAACGGGGAAGTTTTCTTTAATCAGATTCAACAGCAAGGTATCTGAAAGAGAGGTTATACGTGGCTCTATTATCAAACCCTTTATCCCGAGTTTCAAAAGTTCTCTTAGCATTTTTTCTTCATGAAATGGATTGGCAAGAAATGCGTCTAAATTAAATGGAATAACATCCATTGAGAATTTCTGAAGGGTTCTTACAATACCAAACAGCATCGAAGCACGAGTGTCTTGGTAATTTGTTATCAAAACTCCTATTCTTCTACCCTTCAAAGGTTCCTGAGCGGATGCTACAAATGTTCCTAAACCTTGGATTCTGGTCACCATGCTTTCATATTCCAAATTCTCTAAAGCTTTTCTTGCGGTTAATCTACTGACATTGAATATTTTCGCCAATTCATTCTCGGATGGGACCTTATCTCCTGGTTTTAGTTCTTTCGATAGTATCTTGTTTTTCACGTAATCCATTATCAATGAATAAGCAGGTTTCATTCGCTTCCTCCTCGCCGATCAGAGTCTCTATCCTGTTTTATCAGATGAGCAGTGATTTGCAATAGTTCGTAGATAAACTTACGAGATTTAAACTTAACACATTTATTATACTGAGTTCTTCTTCTTTGAAAACAATACAGATCAATCCCTATTCGGTTCATCTGAGGTTGTCTGCCATATCAATAATGGTAATCTCAAATTCTTGTTTTTTCAACCTTTTAATGATTCAATGGTTTTGAAAAACAATGAAAGGAGAAAGACCGTGCTGAAGAATATTGTATTTGATCTTGGAAGAGTTCTGGTGAGTTGGGGACCTTATGAGTTTATGTTGAAAAATTTTCCCAAAGAGGTTGCGGACCATTTGAACGCGGAGATATTTGAACATCCAGATTGGCAAGAGATAGATAGAGGAAGTATCAGTCAAGAAGAATTTTGGGAAAGAAAATTGCAAATTCTCGTTGAGTATAAGCAATATATACTTTCACTCAAAAAAGAAGTACCAAGACTGCTTAAACCTATCCAAGAGAACGTGAGGCTACTTCCCATACTTAAAGATAAAGGTTTCAGGTTGTTCGTTTTGTCGAATTTTGGTAAGGACAATTTTGAGATGATATATAGGGATTTTGAATTTTTCAAAATCTTCGATGGAATAGTTGTTTCAGCTTATGTTCATTCTATCAAACCAGAGGAGAAAATATATCTGGAATTGATCAACAAATACAAAATCGTTCCACAACAGAGTCTTTTCATAGATGACAAATTTGAAAATATCCAGATTGCCCAGAATTTGGGTTTTAAAACATTACATCTTCCAAAAAGCGATGAATTGAGTGAAAAATTATTCAAGATAATAAACAGGGTATAGTTCTATTTGATTGCAAGAGGGTGTGCAATTTCATTGGTTGAAAAGCAAAAAATAAAAGGGATATCGTTGATATCCCTTTTATTGTTATGTGCTTATCCAACGTTACAATATCTGGTAGCGGGGGCAGGATTTGAACCTGCGACCTTTGGGTTATGAGCCCAACGAGCTGCCAGACTGCTCCACCCCGCAACGCATATATCTTCAAGAGATCATTTTTTATCTCCATCTGGTGCCGGGGATCGGACTCGAACCGACACGGAGGCTCCCTCCAGCGGATTTTAAGTCCGCAGCGTCTGCCTATTCCGCCACCCCGGCGACCAAGAATCAGTTTACCATTAACTGAGTTTGTTGTCAAGTTTTGCGATAAACATCGTTCTTAGCTACATCTGGACCAGCCGCATGCTTTGCAACTTGTACATCCTTCTTGCATTATCAGGGAGTTTTTGGAAAGACATGATGGACAATATGTGTTTCCATCGATATCTACATAGTAACCTTGTTTCCACTCAAGGCCATTTGCTACAACGAATTTTTCTATTTCTTCTGGAGTTTTTGCCGTTCCATCTATCTTGAGAAATTCATCTTGCATAGTTTCCTTCTGATTCCATAATTCACTGAAATCTTCTATTGCCTTTTTGATCTCGTATCCTACGTTTTTCACATAATCTCCCTTGACCTTTACAAGTTGTTCGATTATCTCATCGACTGATACACCTGCTCGCAAAGCCGTTGAAGAGAGTCTTCCTATTGCCTCAGCTGTTTCGGTACCGTTAGAGAGGAATATCTCTATTGCTTCACCGGTATCATCGAAAGAAACGGTTATGTATGTCGTTCCTGAAGAACTTTTATATTTTCTTGTGACACTGCGAAGGGTTTCTTTTCTGGGTTTTGCCCTGAGTCTGTGTTTATCGTCGAGAATGAAAAATTTGATCTTTGGCGCATCTTTTGTTTTTGCGGACTTTGTTGACGTCAGAACCTGTGTCTGTAATGAACCATCGCGGTAAATTGTAAGACCTCTGATCTTGTGCTTTAATGCCTCAACATAAATCTCAAGTACATCATCTACCGTCGCACTGTTGGGCATATTTATGGTCTTTGAAATATTGTTGTCTACATAACATTGAAATGCCTCTTGCATTAAAAGATGGTCTATCGGTTTTATATCATGCGACACCACAAAGATTTTTTTGAGTTTCTCATCTACTTCAAGGTGTTTCATTGTACCATCTTCGATCAATCTATCTTTTATCTTTTCCAGTAATTCTGCGGGTATTTTTTTCTTGAGAACCTCGTTGACATAGAACAATGCCTCTCTCTCATTGCTGTTTTGTTTGTTTACGTATCTTACGTAAGCCAACAAGAAATTTGGTTCAAGACCTGATGAAGTGTCGGCAATGTTAGAAATCGAGCCAGTAGGTGCTATTGCAAGTACTGCAACATTTCTTTTGTACTTTCTTGCCTGTGTTCTGAAGTGCTCGGCGATTGCTTGGTCATAATCGCTTTCGTCCATAGAGAAAGGAATAAAGCCTTCTTGTGAGAAGTATCTACTTTTTTCAAACAATGGGAAATTACCTTTTTGTTCACCGAGTTTTGAAGACTCTTCATGGGCATTTATCGACATGAATGCCATTATATTTTTTGCCAATTTTCTTGCTTGTTCTGAATCGTATGGTATCTCCATTTTGTAAAGTAGATCTGCAAAACCCATGATTCCAAGACCAAGGCGCCTTGAGTCTTTAACGGCTTTGGTGATTTTGTCTATGGGAAATACGTTGACATCTATCACATTGTCTAAGAATCTGGTTGAAATTCTGACAATCTCGCTCAGTGCGTCCCAGTCGAACCTTCCTGAATCATCACATAGTTTTGCAAGATCTATTGAGCCAAGATTACAAGCCTCGTAAGCACCAAGTCCTATTTCTCCACATGGATTTGTTGAAATGATTTCTTTTTCAGGATAAAGTGCATAATACCTATTCATTTCTCCAAGAAAAACCATACCAGGATCGCCTGTCTCCCAAGCATTTTGCGCCATTTTTTGTAAAATCTCTCTTAGCTTTACTTCTTTTTGTGAATGCCACTTTGGGTGGCTTAGTTTTATCATCCCGTCGTTTTCATAGATTCTCAGTAACTCTTCACGTCTCATTGGTATTCCAACGGATATGTTGAAAAATCTAAGGACTTTTTCACCATCATTTCCCTTTTTAGCAGAGATGAAATCCAGTATATCGGGATGATCGATATTCATGATTCCCATTAAAGCACCGCGTCTTCTATAACCTTGCTCGACAACTGATACTGCTGAGTTGAAGACATGCATGAAGCTTATCGGTCCCGATGCTTTACCATGTGTTCCTGCAACGAAACTCCCATTCGGTCTAAGGGAACTGAAATTGCTGCCTATTCCTCCACCGGCTTTTGTGATCAGTGCGTATTCTTTTACAGCCGTAAAAATACCATCAATGCTGTCTTCGACAGGTACCACAAAACATGCGGAAAGCATGTGTAAATGGTTTCTTGAATTTAGTATCTTTTCATAATCTTCAAGAGTCATTTGTTCAATGGGTTTGTACAGAAGTTTGTAATCTACACCCATTCCTGCGTTGAAAAGTGTAGGGCTGTTGGGGATAAAGATCCTACTCGCCATTAGATCAAAAAACTTCTCTTCGAGATCTTTCACGAATTCGAGTTTTTGGTTGGCGGACAATTTTTCCAACTGTGGGTTGTTGATTAATTCTGCTGCTGCCACAACTCTTGAAACCCGGCGTGCAACATCTTCCCATGAGTTTTCTAATAATTCTCCATCAGCCGTTTTGATGAAATACCTTTCTTTGAGTATTTTCATCGCATTGTCTGAAGGAGTTATGTTTTTGTACTTTTGAATAAGATCTGAATACATAAAATTCAAACCCCCTTCCGGGGGTAATTATACTATAGATTGTATTTGATTGCAAGATAGTACTATATATTGTATTCCTGTGAAACAACAGAATGGACGAGTGTTTTGAAAAAGACGGTTATGTCCACGTACTCAACTGGTATGTTACAGTCCAAGGTCACAGGTGCAAAACATATTATACCCCTAATTCCTGCCTTTTCCAACCTCTGTGTGACAGATTGAGCTGCCTCTGCCGGAGTGGCAATAACCGCAATTTCTGCCTGATTTTGGGCGATAAATTCTTCCAACGAATTCATGTCAGATATTACAAGATCATGAGTTATCTGCTTCCCCACTTTTCTTTTGTCTGTGTCAAAAATTCCAATGATCTGGAAATTGTGCTTTTCTATTTGCCTGAATCTTGCTATAGCTTGGCCTATGTTTCCAGCACCGATTATCACAACCTTCCACTTTTTGTGAATCCCGAGTATCTTTCGGATCTCATTCAACAACTTCTGGATATTGTATCCAATGCCACGACGACCAAAGTTCCCAAAATATGAAAGATCTTTTCTCACCTGAGAATCTTTGATATGCACCATCTGAGCAAGCAGTTTGGACGAAATGTTTTCTTCACCTTGCTGTTCTAACCGCTCAAGACATCTGTAGTAAATCGCCAGCCTTCTCACGGTGGGTTTTGGTATCTTTTTCATTCAGGAACCCCCTTAGTTCTCTTTTTCACAAATATATTCTATCACGATAGAATCAAAAAAATATTTTGATCTTAGAAAGTGGCGTTGAGATATCTTCAATTGGCCTCAAATTTTATTTATCATGAATCTTCAAGATTACTTTCAGAGAATTGTTTCTTGCCACATCGAATGCCTTTTGATAATCTGAGAGATCAAAAACGGCTTGAATTAAATCACGAACTTCAAGTCCTTCTTTCAGAGCAGAGATTGCCATTGGGAATGGACCACACCTTGAACCAATCATTTTGATCTCGTTAACGGCTACCAGACTCAAGTTCAGGTCAATTCGATCTGCTATTGTTGTCTTTAAAACAATAGTACCTTCGGGTTTTACAAGAGAAAGTGCTTGTTCTATACCCGATTTTCTTCCCGTTGCATCGATGACAACGTCAAAATATCTATCATATCTTCGAAAGTTCTGTGAAGATTCAGTAGATGTCCAGGTACGGGCTAATGATAATTTTTCTTCGTGTTTTCCAAAGAGTAAGTGATCGATCTTTGAAAAACTCAAGGCTTTGGAGATGAGTAAACCGAGTTTTCCATCGCCAAGTATCGCCACTTTTTGTGGATTTGATATACTGATCTGCTCAAGTATTCTAAAAGCAGCAGCGAGTGGTTCTATAAATACAGCTCTTTCATTTTCTATTTCTTCTGGTACTACATGAAGGTTTTTCACTGGCAAAAGCGTATATTCAGCGAACACGCCATCGTAATTTTTTATTCCGAGTACTTTCATGTTCCGGCAGTGTCTGTGAAGACCTTGAATACACAAATCACACTGCTCACATGGAATGTTTATTTCTCCGACAACCCTTTTACCAACAAGTTCCTGTGGACCTTGTTCAACGATTCCAACGAACTCATGACCAAGGATACCTTTGAAATTCATGTATCCTTTCAATATCTCAAAATCGGTGTTACATATACCAGCAAGGAGAATTTTTATGAGTGCATGATCTGTCTTTATGATTGGTTTGTTAACATCTGAAAGTTTGAGATCTTGTCCATCATAGATCAAGGCTTTTATTTTTCATCACTAAGACTTTTCATCTTACTGAAGGCTCCTTTGATCGATTTGGCAGCATACTGAGCTTTCTTTACAGCTTCTTTTAAGGCATGGACTTTATCTGCTTTAGAAAGTAAATTAAAGATCAATACTACGTCAAAGACATCTCCAGTACCTATTTTATAAGGATGATCTATACCATCTCCATCTATCATGAGATCTCCCCACTTAGCACCTTTTGGTCCAAGTTTAATCACGTCGCAATCGATTTTTTCAGATTCCTTGGCGTTACCAATCACGAGTAGGTTATCAGACAACTTTTTTACGTCTTTTCTCAAATTCGCGAGTGGTCCAATGTCCAGGAAAATTCTTTTTTCTTTTGAGAGTTCGATAACTTTATAAACACTCTCGGGTGGCACTTCGGTGTTGATCACAAAACAATCGAAAGATTTTATGTGCTCTTGATCTACTTGAACTGGTAGTCTATTCACACCCCTATTCACTGCTATGGGTTTTTCATTCAGAGCGATGTGGTATCCTGTTGTTCCTTGTATTCTTCTGATATACTGTGTGTTAAAATTCAATCGCGTGAGTTCTGCCATGATCAGATCTGCCTTGTAATCGTTACCTATGTTGGAAAAAAGTGCAACATCAAAACCCATCATTTTGAGACCAAAGGCGATGTTTAGACCAGAACCACCGCACATCTCCAATATTTCTGCACTGTGTGGTTGGTCACCATAAATATAAACATCCCAAAAAATTCCGCCGACTACAGCTATTTTTATGAAGATCACCCATAGAAAAGTATAATAGAAGTGAGGTGAAAAAGTGAAGGTCAGATTTGGAAATATCGTAGATGCGATGGTAGGTATCAAAGAAATAGAGGTGAAAGAGAGTAATTTGAAAAAGATTTTTGAATCTATTTCTCAAGCATTGAAAAAGCGCGTAGAGATCATTATCGATGAAAAAGAAGAGAGTGTTTATTTATTGACTGAAAAGGATGGTAAACTCATCAGAAATTGGGTTGTCGTTTTGTGCGATGGTGTGAATATACTTGATTGTGATACCAACCATCTTAGGAGTACAGAAATGACCATCTTTGTCCCTGTCAGTGGTGGATAAAATGTTTGAAAGACATTGTCGACTACTTGAAGGATGCATGGATAGGATCACTTCAGCAAAAGTATTCGTTGCCGGTGCTGGTGGTCTTGGGTGTACGGTTTTGTCGTTGCTCGTTAGACTTGGTTTTGAGAATATATACTTAGTTGACCATGGTATCGTTGATGAACCAGATTTAAACAGGCAGATTTTGTACGATCGGGAAAGTCTGGGAAGATCAAAAACCACTGTGGCAAAAGAAAGGCTAAAAAAGGTAAATCCATCGTGTAATGTAGTTACATTCGAAGAAACTATAGATGATAATTTTTGTCTTCCAAAGGTTGATGTTGTGGTTGATTGCCTTGATAATTTCAGATCCAAATTGATACTGGATAAACTCTGTCAAGAAAATTCAGTACCGCTTGTACACGCAGGAGTGCAGGGTTTTGTTGGTCAAATCACAACTATCTTATATGGTGAAACACCCACACTCAATCAATTGTTCAGAGGGATTCAAGATCAAAAAGATTCGCAGATTTTTCCACCTTTAGTAGTTTTGGTGGCATCAATGCAGGTAGCCGAAGTGGTTAAATTAATTTGCAAGAAGAAAGAGATATTAGCTGGTAAAATTCTGATGGTTGACCTTCTAAGCAACCACTTTGAGACTGTGAAGATAATTTAATTTGGTGGTGATATGGTGAAGAGAGTCTTGGTGACAATTTATTTTCTTGTGGCTGCTGTTTTATACATTTTGATTTATGGAACTGTTGTCTTGTTCATTGGGTTGATCATTCGTATTTTTGCAGATAAAAATAAGGCGAGAAAATTCATTGACGGTCAGATCAAGATCTTTGGTAAGAATGCTTTTAGATTCATGTTCTCACCTGTGATTGTAATGGGGCAGGAAAATGTTTGCGAAAGATGTCTTGTAGTCGCAAATCACCAGAGTTTGATGGATATACCTTTGATACTCGGTTATGTTGGTCCCATGCCTATGGTTGCCAAGAAGGAGCTCTCGAGAGTACCTGGTGTGAATTGGTTTGTCAAATACATGGGAGGCTTCTTTCTTGATAGAGATAACCCAGCCGAGGGAGCTCAAGTAATTAAAAAGATCATAAAGACACTTTCATCTGGGAATTCTCTGTTGATCTTTCCAGAAGGTACTCGATCTGTTGATGGTACGGTTGGTAGGTTCAAGACGGCTATTTTCAAGATAGCAAAGAAACTCAACGTCAAAGTGTTACCCATTTCAATTTGGGGTACAATATCTTTAGTACCAAAACGCAGTCTTTTTTTGAACCCTGGTCCAGTTTCCATGATAATTCACCCACCAATTAGTCCAAATGACTTTCCCAGTGAAGAAATGCTTGCTCAGAAAGTGGAAGAGACTGTGAGACTTGGGGTTGAGAGACTTAAAGCCACTGGAGGTGATTCGAAATGAGAAGGGCTTGGATTAAAGCATTGGTTTTAGACAAGGTACACAATTCTCCGGTTGTGATATTGGGAATCGAAGGAACTAACAAGGTGGTGCCGATTTGGATAGGAGCATGTGAAGCGAACGCTCTTGCAATAAGCCTTGAGGGTCTTGGCTTTCCAAGACCTCTGACACACGATTTAATCGTGAATATTCTTGAGGCACTCGATGCACGTCTTGAGAAGGCAATCATTCACTCAGTAAAAGACAACGTTTACTATGCGACACTTGTGATACGTGATTTGACGTATGTAGAAGGAGAAGAAGACGAGGGTTCAGATGAACACGCCTTGATCGAAATGGACGCAAGACCATCTGATTCCATAGTCCTTGCCGTGAAAAAGGGCATACCACTTTATGTGAGTAATGAAATAGTAGAAGAACACGCAATTGATTTACAGATACCTGAAGATACATCAGATGAGGAATTCAAAAAATTCGTTGAAAATCTGGATATAGATAAATTTAGACAGATGCTCAGAGACGAGCCACAGGATCAAGAAGATGAAGAATGAGGATTTTCTTGAAGTATTCAACAAAAAACTGCAAAATTTGATCCCAAAATCCAGCAAAGTCGAAGAGGCTATGAACTATAGCCTTCTGTCTGGTGGTAAACGAATCAGACCAATTCTGATAAAAACCATCTGTGAAGACATGATGGTAGATATCGATTTAGTGTGGCACCCTGCACTTGCAATCGAACTTTTTCACACCGGCTCTTTAATTCATGATGATCTTCCACAGATAGATGATTCACCTCTCAGGCGAGGCAGACCGTCCTGTCATGTGGTTTATGGAAATGATTTTGCGATACTTGCAGGAGATGGGTTGATGTTGAAGTCTTTTTGTGTACTCAGCCAGTCTCCTGCCAATGAAAATGTAAAGGCCGTTCTATTTAGAGAATTTTCAAGATCGACTTATGATGTTTTGATTGGTGAGGCACTTGATGTCGAATACACTGGTAAACGCCAGGAGCTCGATAAAGTTATTAAAATGTATGCAAAGAAAACCGGTGGCCTTTTCTCGTTTTGTGTTGCATCAGGCGCTATGCTTTCAGAGAAATTTCATTTAATAGACAAACTTTCTAAATTGGGCTCGTTGCTTGGTGTGTGGTTTCAAGTAGTTGACGATTTGAAGGATGCTTTGTCTGATGAAACAGCAGTTGGTAAGACAGTTGGGAGAGATAAAATACTCGGAAAACCAACAGTTGTGAGTATCGTTGGGATTCAGAAGGCAGAGAATTTTGCCGATAAGTTATTGAAAGGAGTTGTGAAAAGATTCAGTGAACTTGGAATGAACGGGACGGTTGATTTTCTGAAATCTCTTGCCAAATGAGAGAGTGAGATTTGTGGAAAAGGTTATTGAGTTACTTGGGTCTATACTGAAAAAGAAATTACTTTTGCTCATCGTTATTGGTTCTATCATAGTAGTTTTGATTGTCCTTTTAGGATTGAATATCTTTAGAAAAACTTTTACAACCAAACCCGAGAAAGGTGCGAGTGTCATGACCGAGGCTTTAACGATCTCGGTGTCTGAAGGTGCATATAGTAGACCCAAATCCTTTGAGATAAGAAAGATATCTTCTTCAAACCTTCCTTTGCAACTTGCTTCGATATTTGTCTCTGACGTGTATGAAGTCACTCCTGTTGATAAAATCGAGGAATTTGCAATGAAACCAATTTTGATTCGTTACCGTTTACCGGCGAATCTATATCTTGGCGAGGATTATGCAAATGTGAGATTAGCCTATATTCCAAATACTTCAGAGCCTATCTACAGAACCTTTGGTGGTGCTTACATAGATATGGATGAAGTGGGACCGTATATTGAAACCGAGGCCTTTCACACATCAACGATTGGATTAATTGCGAATGTACCACAAAAACAGAAACTTGGTTTGCAACTGATCAAGGAAAACTCAAAGAGTGCGGAGCCTGTTTTGTTACTCATACCAGATATAGACAGAAATTTTTTGGGTTTCATTCCGAGTACTCTTAAGCAAGATATAAATATCTGGAGTGAGCTCTTTCCAAGTAGAACGATCATGTATTATGAATATCCAATAGTCGATACAAAGTCAAAGTCTTACATGAACGGCTTCAGACAGTTTTCTAAGAATTCCGACATAAATAGCTTCTTGCTTTATGAGGCAGAAAAATTGTCGGCAGAGCTTCTCAGGTTAAAATCTCTTGACTTTGATATCCTTGCCCATGGAATGGGTGGTTTGATAGCTCGTTTGGCATTGGAAAGACATCCAGAGATAAAGAACATCAGGACCGTTGTTTTGGTGAGCACCCCGAACAAAGGTACAAATATAGTGAACCCAATTTACTTTGGAACCTTACTTTTTGGCAAACCTTCAGAGCTGATCGCAAACAATTTTGGCACGGACAAATCCACTGTAGATTCCATGAAATCACATTTGTT
The DNA here is from genome assembly GCF_000828675.1 of Thermotoga profunda AZM34c06. Classification (NCBI taxonomy): domain Bacteria; kingdom Thermotogati; phylum Thermotogota; class Thermotogae; order Thermotogales; family Thermotogaceae; genus Pseudothermotoga; species Pseudothermotoga profunda. The sequence continues at coordinate 337,747 of NZ_AP014510.1, forward strand.
ATCTTATCTTGAGTCAGTTGGTCCGCTGTATAGAGAGATATCTGCATCCTCTAAATTGCTGAGTTTGATAGGTTCTCCACGCAAAGATATTAAATATCTCTGTGTGGTTGGAAATAAACCTCCGATGTCCATAGACTTGAAAGGTACACCACTTGAGAGTTTCTATCCGGAGTTGGTAACTGGTTCTGGAGATGGTGTTGTTACAAAACAGAGTGCAACGATAGATGGAGTTGAGCTTTTTGAGTCAGATGGGTCATTTTTCGATTGTTACCTTTCACCAAAGTTTCACGAGAAGCTAAAGAAGATTCTGGATTATCAACTCCCAAAGGTTCCCGAGTACAAAGTGGAAACTTATTCTGAAAGAGTGCCAGGTGTAAAAGAAACAGAAACTGTTCCAAAACCTATACAGACCTTACAGGTCAAAACACCGAGTTCTTTCAAAATTGCTCAATTGATGAAAAAAATAAAGACACTTGACCAGCAAGCGATCGATATTTTTCAAGTTGGTTCAAAGATTCTAATTCAACGTAGTAGTGGTTTATATGACTTGAATGGGAAAGTTTTATACCAAGGAGATCTTCAATTTGCACATGTTGTTTCAGGTAAACTCGGATTTTACAGCAACAAAAATGCGATAATATATGATGGCAGTGGTATATCTCAGACTTCTGGTGTGAATCTTTTGGAGAATTGCGTGGATTTCTTGGTCAGTGATATAGGGATATTTTCAGTAGTGAAGAGCAAAGGACTATCTCTTTATAAGTGGGAAAGAGAATGGAAAAAAGTAACTGACCTATCTGGAGAATATGCGAGATTTATCGATGGAAACAGTCCGCTTTTGTTGACAAATGAAGCTGTGTACAGTTTGTCGAGTAATTCGAGTGTTTTGAAAAAACTCGTGAGCTCTTCTGACATAAACATAAAAGGAAAGTCGGTCGATTTCACAACTTGTATTGAGAAAGATGATCTGCTGATTTTGGGTTTGAGAAGTTATTCGATAATTTTGTTCAACCTCTCAACAAAGTCACGTGTTATCGTGGCTGAAGGATGGATAGATCCAATTTATATTGGGCAAGGTGAGAGATATTTATTAATTAGTGGAAGTTCTTCTGTTCTTTTCTTTGATCTGAAGAATATGGCGCTTAGAGAAGAAATACACAAATTTGATGGGAAGATCAAGAAGATTGTACCAGTTGGAAAGGAGGTCTACGCACTTGTAGACAGGAGGATAGAGATCTATGAGTTACCTTAAAAATGTGAAACCTCTTGTTGTTTGGTTGGTTATATCTGTCGCATTGGTTTTCGCATCAAATGAGTATTACACATCGGCACTGAATGCTTATATTTCTGGAAATTACGAACAGGCTCTACAATGGTTTGAAAAGGCTGTGCAGATAGAGCCTTCATTGGAATCTTATGATAGTTTACTCAAATTGAAAATGGGTATCTGTGCCTTTGCCATAGGAGATCTGCAAAAGGCAAAGACATATTTAGAACAGTATCAGAACACCAATCCAATCTCTAAACAGATCTTGGCTTTGATCAAACAGGGTACTCAACCAACCGAAGAATGGATGACATGGATAAGAGCAAGAATTCCACAAACCACTCCAACTCCTACAGAATTGCCTCAGAAGAAGGGTGTTTCTTTACTTCTCATCATAGGTGTATTTGTTGTTAGTTTCTCTGTGAGTTTTCTTGCAATGTATTTGTTGAAAAAACGGAAAGAAAAGAAAGTGCGGGTGGAAGTATCAAAAGAATCTACCGAGCAAAAAATCGATGTTGAAACTCAAGTTGAAAGTAGTATAAGTGAGGTTGAAAAACTCGTTCAGGAGATATCTACTTCAACACAAACACCTGTTGTCGAGTCTGATGAGAAGTTCAAAGAAATAGAGGCACAGCTTGATTCAATAGTTCAGGAGATTTTGTCGAAGGAAAAACCCAAAGAAGAAACTCGATTGAGCAGTCAAGATGATCCTTTTGAGATTCTAAAGAAACTTGAAGAAAAGACCGCTTATGATGAAGAAGACGCAAAGGTTTTATCAGATTTGATGAACAAGATCATCAATACCCAGGGAAAATCACAAGGCGAGACGGAACACTGAACTGGTTATCAATGACATAGTACGGTCCATCTCTATCGATAACTGTACCCAATTTTCCAAATCCGAGATTTTTCAAAAGCGTTCCACATGGAAATACATCAGATATTTTCACCTCAAAACCCATGATTTCTATATTTTCATAAATCCTGAGCCTGTTGCCGAAAAAAAGTTCTCCATCTGTTTTTACCGTTGAGGATTCGACTGTGACCTGTATAGCCATTTGTGGGGAAAATATAGATTCTACCCAGCTGATTTGTTTGTCAGAGCTTCTGACGATCCCAACCAAACATTTTCTATCGGGATCTACAGCTATATCGCCTGGTTTTGAATCTCCAGCAATGATGATGTATTGTTCTCTCAATCCTAAAACAGGAGAACCTTCTGAAGGAGATTGAATTTGCCGTTCCATGACTGTATCATTGTTTTGATTTAGAGAGATCTTTATTCCTTCTAAGATATGTAACGCGAATATCCTACTTTTGAGAGGTAAAACGGTCAAGGGATGAAAAAATGATTGTAAAGCAAAACTTATGCGATGTAAGGATAATATATCGAGCACGAAGATCAAGATGAAGATAAAAAAAAGTGCGACAACCTGATTAACTTTTCTGATTGGCATTCAGTCCACCTGCTGGAGTTTTTTCAGTATTTCTACTTTGTCAAGTACCTTGCCAGCGCCTTTAGCAACACACGACATTGGATCTTCAGCCCTAACGACTTTTATTCCTGTTTCTCTTTCAATGAGTTTGTCTATGCCTCGTAGTAAAGAACCACCACCTGTTGCCACTATTCCACGTTCTACGATATCCGTTGCCAGTTCTGGAGGAGTTCTCTCTAAAGTGGATTTTATACTGTCGATTATGGCTGCGATTGGTATCATCAATGCTTCACGAATCTCTGCACCTTTTAGAATGGTTCTTCGTGGTAACCCAGTTGAAAGATCGATGCCGGTTACCACTGTTTCTAATGCGTCGTATTCTTGGTTTTGAAAGACATTTCCGATGTCTATTTTTATCTTCTCACCAGTTCTTTCACCTATTGCTATTCGATATGTTTCTCTGACATATTGAACTATTGCTTCGTCCATCTCATCTCCTGCAATCCTTATTGAATCCCATACAACGATGCTCCCCAAGGATATCACAGCAACCTCTGTTGTTCCTCCTCCTATGTCAACGATCATATTCCCATTTGGTTCTTCAACATCGAGATCTATACCTATTGCACTCGCCATGGGTTCTTCTATCAAAAAAACCCTTGAAGCGCCTGCTTCGAGCCCAGCTTCGAGTATTGCACGCCTTTCAACATCAGTTATTCCTATGGGTACACCTATGACAACCCTTGGTTTGAGAAAGGACATAGCTGGTTTAGTTTTACCAATGAAGTATTTGAGCATTGAGAGAGCCACATCGTAGTCTGCAATGACACCATCTCTCAGTGGTCGTAAGGCTATTATCGATGCGGGAGTTTTTCCAAGCATCATCTTTGCTTCCATACCAACCTTGAGGACTTCACCTGTATCTGCGTTGATTGCCACAACAGATGGCTCGTTTATAACGATTCCCTTACCCCTCACGTACACAAGTGTATTTGCCGTTCCAAGATCTATACCAAGGTCACGTCTCATGTTCACAACATCATCCTCCATTGATACGACTCAGATACATTTTATCATGAAGGTTGAAAAAATAACAGATCGTGGTAAAGTAATAGAGCAAAAAGGTGATGCGTTGTGCGAACAAAAATCCTGATAGGTGTCATTCTGAGTTTGGGAATGACTGCGTTAATATCACTTTTCGGTGCAAAAGAGAGTCTTTTGGCAGCGTTCAAGTCCATTGATCTTCGGATATTCTCGATTGCATGCTGTGCTTACTTTATTTTTATGCTGATTGATGCACTTAGAACAAAGATTTTATTGTCGCATAATGGATTAAAAGTTAGCTATTTATTGTGTTTTCAAAACACTGTGCTTGGTCTTTATACGAGTGCTATAACCCCTTTTTCAGCAGGTGGTCAACCTTTTCAGATATATCATCTGGTCAAGAACAACATTTCAATAGAAAGATCATCGATGGCAATTGGTGTGAAATTCATCACATCACTGACTCTGATGATTACAACTTCATTTTTTCTGATTTTGTTTCGGGGTAAGAAACTCATATCTGATAACAGTTCGGCTTTTATGGTTTATGCTGGTCTTATACTCACAAGTGCCATTTATGTATTTTTTCTACTTCTCATTCTTTCAAAGAATTTCACATATAGAATTTTCACCTCGAAATTTTTAACAAAGGTGATATCCCGTTTGACTAAGAAAGATATACAATTAGTTCTTAAGAAAACAGTTGATTCCCTATCAAATTATTTTGAATTGCTCAAGAATCTGTGGACCTCTTCAAAGATACTCCTGTTGGTCAATGTGTTTTTGACTGGTTTAGAGATATTATTGACAATGAGTGTTCCGTATATATTAGTATTGAGTTTTGGTTTTTGCAAGGTGAATTACCTTGAGTTCTTGGCGGCAATACTTGCGATGACTATGGTTGTGTACTTCTTACCAACACCTGGCTCTTCTGGCGGTGTTGAAGGTGCCTTCTACATAATGTTTAAAAATTTGATTTCACGCGATATTGTTGTTGCAACTGTCATAACATGGCGCTTGATCACGTATTATACAATGATTGCTCTTGGGACTTTGCTGCTGTCAAAAATGCTTTTGACCTTCAAACAAACAAAGCCGTAATGAAAGACAATGCGTACATAGCTCCGCATAACATCAGAGCTTTCCAACCTCTTTTGTTGTGACCCTTCATCTTTTCCTTTTCGTCATTCTTCATGGCTCTCAAACCTAATTCGAAGCTCAAGATGGCGAATAACAATATACCAGATCCCACAAAGAACAAGATATTTGAAACAACCTTCAAGTTATCACCTCGCGATATACCTTATCTTTTGTGTTTCATTAGAAAACGTTTCTGATATTTTGAAATCCCTCACCGAAAGTATAACGTGCCTCGTTGACGATTATGAAAGAACTCTTGTCGGTTTTTCGGATGAAAGATATCAACTCACCGAGCTCTCTTCTTCTCAAAACTATTAACAATATCTTTCTGTATTTTTTGGTGTATGCGCCATATCCGTCCAGATACGTTGCACCTCTTTTCAATTTGTTCAAAACAAAATCTGCTATTTGTTCATTCTTTTCTGATATTACTATAACTTGTGTAGATGTTTCGATGCCTTTCATCACAAAATCGATCGTCATGCCATTTATTATAATGGCCAGAATTGCATACATACCCGTTCTCACACCAAATGTCAAACCTGCGAGAACACCGATAATAAAATCGACGATTAACAAGGTTGTTCCCATCGGTGCAGCGTAATATCTGTTTAATATCCTCGCTACTATATCTGTCCCACCCGTGGAAGCATTTTGAGTGAAGGTGATAGCCATTCCGATCGCAGTGAGAACATCTCCAAAGAATACTGCAAGCATCATATCTCCAGCGATGTACCTTGGTAACTTTATGAATCTATCGAAAAGGTCCACAAGAAAAGTTATTAAAAAGGTGCAGTATATCGTTTTTATGCTGAAGTCAAAACCGACCGTGAGAAAGGCGATTAAAAATAACAAACCATTTATTATATACATCCAGACACCAACCGGCAATTTGATCACACCATTGAGAACCATGGCAAGTCCACTTGCACCACCAGCGGCTATGTTGTTTGGTATTAGAAAAACCACAAGACCTATAGCTGTTATCAACACACCAACGCTCGCAAGTATGTATTCTCTGATGACTAAGCTCTTATTCATTCGCTCACCCCTCCTAATTAGCAAGATTTTACCATGGAGAAAATCACAACTTCACAACCATTTGTGAGTTTCACAAATGAGAAAGTGTGATTTGATTAGATAATACCTCTATTTTATGATTTTATCGTATATAATCACCGTTATTTGGGCGTAATTTCTTGCGATTGCCAAAAATGACACTTGATTACTTATCATGAGTGGTGTATTCTATAATTAGCACTCAAATAGGTAGAGTGATAAGATTTTATAAAAATGAAAGGAGGTCTGATTTTATGAAAGTTACGCCACTTGGCGAGAGGCTGTTGATCAAACCCTTGAAAGAGGAAAAAAGAACCGAGGGAGGTATAGTTTTACCAGATTCGGCAAAGGAAAAACCAATGAGAGCCGAGGTAATTGCTGTTGGGGAAAAAGTTGAAAACATCGACGTAAAAGCCGGAGACAAAGTTATCTTCTCAAAGTATGCTGGTACTGAAATCAAAATTGATGAGGTTGATTACATCATCATTGATGCGAATGATATTCTTGCAAAGATCGAAGAGTGAAGGGAGGAATGAGTAATGCCGAAACTTTTGAGATTTGATGAAGAAGCTCGCAGATCCTTGGAAAGAGGCGTAAACAAAGTCGCTGATGCAGTGAGAATTACACTTGGACCAAAAGGTAGAAATGTTGTTATCGAGAAAAGCTGGGGATCTCCAACTATCACCAATGACGGTGTTTCTATAGCAAAAGAGATCGACCTTGAGGACAAATTTGAAAATCTCGGTGCGCAACTTGTAAAAGAAGTTGCTTCAAAGACCAATGACGTAGCTGGTGACGGAACAACAACGGCTACAGTGCTTGCACAGGCAATGATCAGAGAAGGTTTAAAGAACGTTGCTGCAGGTTCAAATCCAATACTTCTCAAACGCGGTATTGATAAAGCATCAGAAAAAGTAGCAAAGTACATCAAAGAAAAATCTAAGAAACTCTCTGGTAGAGAAGATATCGCACACGTTGCTGCAATCAGTGCAAACAATACAGAGATTGGTGAACTCATAGCCGAGGCAATGGACAAAGTTGGTGAAGATGGAGTCATCACGGTTGAAGATTCAAAGACCCTGGAAACCTATGTTGAATTCACAGAAGGTATGCAGTTTGATAGAGGATACATTTCTCCGTATTTTGTAACCGATGCAGAGAAAATGGAAGTTGAGCTTAAAGAACCTTTCATTCTCATCACAGATAAAAAGCTGAGTGCAATTAAACCTTTGATACCCATTCTTGAGAAAGTTGCTCAGACTGGTAGGCCAATCCTTGTTATCGCGGAAGATGTTGAGGGAGAGGCATTGACCACACTTGTTCTCAACAAACTGAAGGGCACACTCTCTGCCTGTGCAGTGAAAGCTCCTGGTTTTGGTGACAGAAGAAAAGCCATGCTTCAGGACATCGCAATCCTCACAGGTGGGACAGTTATTAGCGATGAACTTGGAATAAACCTCGAGGATGTAACACTTGAAGATCTTGGAAGAGCAGATCTTGTGAGAGTTAAGAAAGATGACACGATCATCATTGGTGGAAAGGGAAATCCAGAAGAGATCAAAAAGAGAATCGCTCAGATAAAATCCCAGATTGAGCAAACAACATCCGAATATGAGAAAGAAACTCTGCAAGAAAGAATGGCAAAGCTCGCTGGTGGAGTTGCAGTCATAAAGGTCGGTGCTGCGACTGAAACAGAGCTTAAAGAAAAGAAACACAGGATTGAAGACGCTTTGAGCGCAACAAGGGCAGCTGTCGAAGAAGGAATAGTTCCTGGTGGTGGAGTAACACTTCTCAGAAGTAGAAAAGTTCTGGAAGGTCTTCTCAAAGAACTCGATGGAGATGAAAAGGTTGGTGCCACAATAGTTTACAAGTCGCTTGAGTATCCTATCAGACAGATCGCAGAAAATGCTGGATATGACGGTGCAGTTATCGTTGAAAAGATACTCTCTTCAAAAGACGACGCCTATGGATTCGACGCACTCAAAGGTGAATACACGGATATGTTCAAAGCTGGAATTATCGATCCAGCAAAGGTCACAAGAAGTGCACTGCAGAATGCTGCTTCCATTGCTGGGATGCTTTTGACAACAGAAGTGCTTGTTGTTGAAAAGCCAGAAGAAAAGAAAGAAACACCTCCCGCAATGCCACCTGAATATTAATACTAAAGAAAAATGGCAAGGAGGGCGGATGCCCTCCTTATTTTTTATTAATTTGAGAGTTAGTTTTGTATAAGTTCTGTACATAGCTATTTGACAAGTAAAGTTTGAAATTTGATTGAATATTCGCTCTACAGAATAATTTCCTTCAATTGTTAGTTTTATACGTTTCGTATAATATATAATGGAAGGCGCCAACCAGGATCCTGGAAAATCTCATTTCGTATATTGGCATAAGTCTACTCTTTTGGAAATTAGACACCTTATATTTATCTTTTGATCTTTTCAAAGCTTTCAACATCTCCATCAACGACATAGAAAAGCTTATAGAAAAATGGCCAGAAGACACATTCCATTTATGGGATTGTGATGAATGGCTTTGACAAATCATAAACAATGATGTATTATAATGTACATAAAAGGGAATGAATACACACTCTTAAAGTATACTGAGAGACATGTCAAACACTCCATTGAGTCCAACAACCTATGGATAGGCTTCATGAACAGTCTATCGCTCAATGGAGTAAAGGAAATAGCAACGTAAGGGTATCTCTGAATCCAGTTAATGCTGGATAGGAGTAGAAGGCACTTGACTCGCCCAGTCAGAGTAGCGATAGCTACGTACTGACTCAAAGAATCCTATCCCCTTCAGGGGATTGGGAGTAGGTCAATTGGGTTAACATGTTCTCTGTTGAGCAACTCCAAATATTTTTGATGATCTCTCTTTTGAAGTTTTCTGAGTAGATGTTCAAATTCATACCGAAGTTGACCTTTTGTGACTTTTATTTTTATGGAACTATCTACTTGTGAAAGATCGATTTTTGAAAGATCAAAGTTATAATTTCTTGATTTTGATTCTTCATAGATATAGAAAAGATACGTGTTTATTGCCTTCAGAGGATTAGAATGACTCTTGAATCTCTCCAACTGAGGATGATTTTTATACCCCTTGGTTTTAAAAGATAAAACGGCTTTTGCAAGGAGTGCCTCTCTCCATACAGCGAGTAATCCTTTTCTGTCTAAATAACTAAAATCTATCGACCACAATCTCATTCGATCACCAAAATAATTATTATCATAAATCTTGTGCGGATTTCTAAAAAGTCAATATTTTCACATTTTTCCGCAGCTATCAGCTGCGGTTTTTTGTTTAATGTTTTGCCAGTGATTTTTTATGAGGTTCGATAATCTTTGAGTTCATAGTATAATTGAACATGGTGCCACGATAGGCGGGGGGTTGGCGGTCCCCTGTAACCCGAAATCCGCCATAGCGGGGCTGAAGGCCTATCTGAGGCTACTCAGGTTAGGAAATGGGCTGTATGGAAAGCGTTGAAGGTTGGGTCCTGTGCAACGATGGGCTGTGAACCTGGTCAGGTCCGGAAGGAAGCAGCCATAAGCAGTTTCCGTCGTGTGCCGCAGGGAAGCCTGACTGGAGCTGGAAATACAGTACCGTCCTGGTCTGGGTCAGTCGAAGATAGGTTCGTGGCACCTTTTATTTTGCCTTGTTTTTACACCCGCTCAATGTGGTATTTTTAAAATCCTATAATTAAAATTCTTGACAGTTTATAAAATTAACTATATAATTCACTTGGGGTGGGTACATGAAAATTGACGCAGAGCAGATTATGAAATCTATTTTCGATTTGGTCTTAACATTTTCGAGGATGCTCAACTTTAACAATGAAATTGAGAATTTAAGAGCTATTGAACTGTATGTACTTTTATATGTTGCTCAAAGAGGATCACAAAAGATGAGTGAACTTGCTCAGGCATTTTCCATGACAAAGAGCAACATAACTTTTCTTGTTGATTCACTTGAGCAAAAGGGTTTTGTCATGCGATCAAGATCAAATGAAGACAGACGCGTCGTAATGATTGAGTTAACTCAAAAGGGTCAGCAAATATACAAACAGATTCTTTCAGATTTTTCAAAACTGATAGACAAGGTCACCTCCCAGATACCTTCCCAGGATCTGGCGGTGATGGCTGATGGCTTTGAAAGACTTTCAAAGCTTTTTGGAATGGGTGAAAAACGATGATTTTGGTGACGGGAGCAACGGGTCATTTAGGGAATGTCCTTGTTAGATTACTTGTTGCATCAAAACAAAATGTCAGAGCGATGGTAGTACCTTTTGAAGATACTCTACCACTTGAAGGTTTACCAATACAAATTGTTAAAGGAGATATAAGAGACTATGATTTTGTTCGTGATGCGAGCAAAGACGTTGAGGTGGTTTATCATCTTGCTGCAATGATATCGATTCTGGGAAAGAAAAGAATGGTTTATGAAGTGAATGTAGGTGGTACTGAAAATATCATAAAAGCATGTAAAGAAAACAGAGTTCAAAGACTTGTCTATGTAAGCTCTATACACGCATTTTCTGAGCCAAAACCAGGCTCACTCATAGATGAATCGGTTCCTATAGATCCCCAAAAGACATCGGGGGACTACGCAAAATCAAAAGCAATGGCTACATTGAAAGTTCTCGAATCAGCAAAAGAAGGCTTGAATGCAGTTATTGTCTGCCCTACAGGGATTGTTGGGCCATACGATTGGCGAGTATCTGAAATGGGAAATCTGTTGCTTTTGTATTCGAAAAACCTTCTCAAAGTTGGTGTTTCAGGTTCCTTTGATTTTGTCGATGTACGAGATGTAGCAAATCTTTTGATCAAGACTTGTAGTGAGGCTGAAAAAGGAGATTTGTTCATTGCAAGTGGTCATTACACAACAATAAGAGCTTTTATTCAGACTCTTCAAAAGATTAGGTCTTCAAGATCTGTGAACATCTTCTTGCCGAGTTATGTAGCCTATCCTGTTTCCTTAATTACATCGGTTTACTATCTCATAAGAAAGAAGAAACCTTTGCTGACGCCATACAGTGTCCACACCTTGACAAGAAACTATGTTTATTCACATCAAAAAGCCACAGAAAAACTCGGCTATAGTCCAAGACCTCTTTGTGATTCTTTGAGAGATGCTCTGCAATGGTTTGAAGACAATGGTTATCTGAAAAAAATTAGCTCTGCTCTGACTTTTGCTGAACGATCTTCATGATCTTTTCTTTAAGTTCTGATTCATAATCTGGTTGTATTCGTTCATATTCAGATTTAAAAAGCGGTGAAGATATTAAAAAGTCCGCCGTTGATCTTGTAATCGCGACTGGTATATTGTATACCGTGGCAATTCTTATGAGTGCTTTTATATCAACGTCATGTGCGAGAGGTTCAAGGGGATCCCAGAAGAAGATCAATATATCTATCTCACCGTTTGATATCTTTGCCCCTATTTCCTGATCTCCTCCTAAGGGTCCGCTTTTGAATTTTGTCACTTTAAGACCTGTCTTTTGTTCAATCAAAGAGCCTGTGGTCCCCGTTGCAAAGAGTTCATGTTCCGACAAGGTACCCTTGTTGAATTCTACCCATTCAATCAAGTCTTTTTTTCTTCTGTCATGGGCAATTAGAGCTATTCTTTTTTTCCTTGTCATGATAATTCTTTTTTGCATGTGACATTCACCCCCATAGTCAATGTTAATCGATTGGATGGTTCATTTCAAGTTCGGCATTTTGAAGATATCAGAAAAAGATTTTAAAACCACAACGATGAAAATGTTTGTTATACGAACTTTAATTGCTTGTTGCGTAACATCAAATTCAATTTAAATACGTAAATTCGGTGGTATGATTAGCGACAATAAAAACAGTTAAGGGATTTTTCAAGACATTTTTGTAGATCTATATATTCCTTTGGGAGGGTCTATCTTGAAAATCAAATGCGGGGTTCTGCTCACACCATTTGAGCAGATGAATGATGTTACCATTCTCGTCGAAGATGGAAAGATCAGACAAATCACGAGAGAATATGGCTTTCATGGTGTTGAAGATTGTATCGATGCCAGCAATTATTACGTCGTACCTGGTTTTATCGATCCACATACACACGTAGGAATATACCGCCTTGAGGGTGAAAATGGTGATCATGGATTTGAGGGTTCAGACCCTTTGACCCCTCATTTGAATGTAGTGGATGGAGTTGACCCATTTGATCCTGCTTTCGAAGATGCAATAAGGGCTGGTGTAACGACAATTGGCATACTTCCAGGTTCATATATGTCTTTTGGCAGTAGCGTGGAAAAAATCACCATTATACCAGGGCAGGGTGCGATTTATAAGACGAATCGAAGATTGATCAAAAAATCAGCATGCATCAAAGCTGCGCTTGGAGAACACCCAAAGAGATTTCTCACAGAACGTAAGATGACACCTACCACGAGGATGGGAATAGTGTCTGAGATAAGATCAATTCTCACGCAGACACAGCAATATATGAAAGACACCCATGAAAAAACAAATCCAAAGTTGGAAGCTTTGATCCCTTTATTTGAGAAAAAAATTCCATTGAGAATTCATGTTCATACTGTTAGAGACATTGTTGCTGCAAAAAGACTTGCCGAGGAATTCGATATAAAAATCATACTTGACCATGGAACCGAAGCTTACATGTTAAAAGATGATCTAAGAGATATACCTGTTGTTTATGGTCCTGTGGTTTTCTCCAAAAGAGGAGTCGAGTTGAAAAATTTAGACAGTTCAAATCTCTCGAAAATGAAGGGTATGGATTTCTGCCTCACAACGGATCATCCTACGATTCCTATTCAGTATCTTGATTTACTCGCTGGTTTATCTATATCTGAAGGTTTCTCCATTTGTGAAGCATTATCTCTTATCACCATCAATGCCGCAAGAATTCTTGGTATAGATGACGAGACAGGATCGATAGAAATCGGGAAGTCCGCAGATCTTGTGATTCTCTCAGGTAAGCCTTTTCAACCAGATACGAAAGTGGTATGCACAATCGTCGATGGTCAAGTCTACTGGGGGAATGAAAGATGATCGCAATTATTGGAGGCACTATCTGGACTGGATTTGAAACTATCGAAAACGGGTTGGTGCTGGTCAGAAACGGAAAGATAGATTATGTTGGTAAAATGGTTGGTTTTGACTCTGAATACAGAAAGATAGATGCAGCGGGAAAGTTCATCACCCCAGGTTTTATCGATGCGCACAGTCACATTGGTTTGATCCCAGAAGGATTGGATTGGGAATACAGTGATGTCAATGATTTTTCAGGACCTATAACTCCACAGATGAGGGCAATAGATGCAATTGATTTCTTCGATAAAGCTTTTTATGATGCTATATCTGGTGGAGTGACCACAGTCTACACTGGACCAGGCAGCGCCAATGTAATTGGAGGAGTAGGGTTAGTAACAAAAACCACAGGCAGAGTATTGTTAGAAGAGGCAGCTCTGAAGATGGCACTGGGTCCCAAAGGAATCAGAGAATACAAATCCAAGGAGCCATATCCATCCACTCGGATGGGAACGGTCGCTCTTTTGAGAAATACTCTGCATGATGTGAAAAGATGGATAGAAAACCCACAGAATGTTGATAATGTGAAAGAATTTCAGTATCGCTATATATCGAAAGTACTGAGAAAGGAAATGATGGCAAAAATTCACCTTTCAACTTCTCCTGATGAGATCATTGCAGTTTTGAATATCATAAAAGAATTCGGTCTTTATGCAACGATTGATCATGTTTTTGCGGGAGATTTACTTGTAAATGAAATAAAGCAATCTGGTGTTCCAGTTGTGTACGGTCCTGTGATGTTTTCAAAACTCTATTCGGCTTTCAGGTATGTCAATGACAAGATACCCGTGAAGTTGTTAAAAGCAGGTATATGTACTGCTTTAATGACAGACCATCCAGTTATTTCACAAAAACATTTGAGATTGCTTGGTAGTGTGGTTGTTAGGAATGGACTTTCTTACGATGATGCCTTAAAGATGATCACTATCAATCCAGCAAAAATGCTTAGAATTGACGATAGAGTTGGAAGTATCTGTGTTGGGAAAGATGCAGATCTGGTTGTATCAAACGATCATCCCCTAAAACCAGATGCAAAGATTGAAACCGTAATTGTAGATGGAAAGATTGTTTACAGTTGTTCTTAATTAAACTGTTTAAGGAGGTGTTATCATGGGAAAGAAACTGCTTGTTCTGGTATTTTTGGTAGCCTGCACGTTGTTACTCATCGCCGCCCAAACACCTAAAAAAGGTGGAACTTTGGTTATTGCCTATTGGGGTGATCCTATCTCTTTCAACCCAAATGCAAAGACTGACGATGCTGGAAATGGGATTTACGGATGTATTTTCAGCAAACTCGTAGCTTTAGATGCTGATTACAATGTGATACCAGACCTTGCTGAAAGCTGGGAAGTCTCTTCTGATGGACTCACTTATACTTTTCATCTTAGAAAAGGTGTAAAGTGGCACGATGGTGTACCATGTACAGCTGAAGATGCAGTCTGGACGTACAGCCAGATCAAATCTCGCCCAGAGGCAACGGCTTCAAAGTACTTTGAAAAGGTTGTATCAATCGAGGCAAAGGATGATTACACAGTAGTTTTCAAAATGAGTCAACCACAAGCAGCTTTCCTGGGATTTTTGGCTTGGTATGGAACGTGGGTGATGCCAAAACACATATACGATATAACCAAAGATGGGTCTCCTGTCGATTGGATGGATAATCCAGCCACGCAGAAACCTGTTGGGACAGGACCTTTTAAATTTGTTGAATGGGTAAAAGGCAGTCACGTTACTTTACAGAAGAATCCTGATTACTTTATGGGTGAACCTTATCTTGATAGGATTATTTTTAAGATCATACCAGATCAAGACACCGCTCAACAAGCTTTGCTGAGTGGCGAAGTTGATGTAAATAGCAACGTTAGCGTCGTACACATTCCAATCTATCAAAAGATGCCAGATTTAGTTGTTTTTCAAAAACCGGCTCCAAGTAGATATTATATGGGATTCAATGTCGCAAGGCGCTCATCACCTTTTAATAACCCAAAGGTGCGTTTTGCAGCTGCTTATGCTCTCAATAGGCAAGAAATTTTCGACAAAGCAATTAAATACGGATCTGTAAGTGATGGATTTTATACGATAGGTATCCCCTGGGCTTACAACCCAAACACAAAGGCACCAAGTCAAGATTTGAAAATGGCTGAAAAATTGTTAGACGAAGCAGGATATCCAAGAGGAAAAGATGGTTATAGATTTGAGGTTACTTTGGTTTATTTCCAAGGACAGGTTTGGAGGGATATGGCTACAATTATAAAAGAGCAATTGGACAAGGTTGGTATCAAGGTAAAGTTGGAAGAATATGAAATAGCTGCCTACATAGAAAAGTGTTTAAAGGCAGGAGATTTTGACCTAACAGTTCTCAATGGTTTCCAAGGGCCCGATCCAGATAATCTTAAGCTCAGAGTAGGTACAGGTGGAGATATAAATGTGATGGGTTATTCTTCTAAGGAAGTTGATGAGTTGCTTGATGAAGGTGCAACTGCTGTAGATCAAAACAAGAGAAAGGAATATTATTTCAAAATTCAAGAAATACTCGCACAAGATCTCCCATTTTATCCAATTGGCGAAGTTGCGATCAATTATGTACACAAGAAATATGTAAAGGATATGCCATATCAGTTGATTGGAAAGATAGCTCTCAATAACTACGCAAAGACTTGGTTGGATAAATAATCAGTTGCCACCCACTACTGTGGGTGGCTTGCCTTTAAAGGAGAGTGTGCTTTTACATGGATCATTTTGCTCGTTATTTAACAAGAAGGATTATCTCTGCTGCCATATTGGTGTTTTTAGTTCTGACTTTGAATTTTTTCATTATACATTTTGCGCCGGGTGATCCTGTCACTATAATGGCGGGGCTTGAAAATCCATCAAAGCAGATGATAGAAGCACTCAGAAAAAGATATGGACTTGATCAACCGGTTGTTATGCAGTATTTCAAATACATTGGAAATCTATTAAAAGGAGATTTTGGTTATTCTTATGTATATGATCAGCCAAGCTGGACTCTGATAAAACAAAGAATCGTTCCAACTCTCATTTTAACAATCACAAGTAGTCTTATTGCTTTCTTCATAGGCACCTATCTTGCGATACTTGTGAGTAGAACACAAAAGACACACAGTGATACGATTGTATCGATTATTTCCTACATATTGTATGCAATGCCATCTTTTTGGCTTGGTTTGATAATGATCCTTGTATTTTCAGCAAAACTTCGATGGTTTCCAACTTCGGGTATGTTCAATCTAAGGGAATCTTATGAGGGAATACGTAAATTTGCTGATTTACTACATCACTTGACTTTGCCTGCTATAACACTTATTTTGATCCAAATGCCGGTTTTTTACAGAGTGACAAGAGCAAGTATAATTCAAAATTATAAACAAGATTATGTAATAACCTTGACTGCTATAGGCTTACCAAGAAAGAGACTTTTCAAGAAATACGTGATAAGAAATGCCATTATACCTTCTTTAACTGTTTTTGGCATAACCATGGGATTTTCTGTGACTGGTGCAACGATTATTGAGACAGTTTTCTCATGGCCTGGGATGGGTAGATTGCTGCTGGATGCAATATATAGAAGAGATTATCAATTGATACTTGGTATTTATTTTTTAATGGCCGTCTTCATAAGTGTGGCTATGATTATAACAGATTTGGTGATCGCCTTTGTCGATCCAAGGATTAGACTGACTTAGAGGTGATTATGTGAGCAGATTCAAATCTTTTTTGAAAAGATACCTATCAAACAAATATGGAGTAGCAGGTTTATTCATTTTCTTGACGATGGTTTTTCTAGCAATATTTGCTTTTCGAATAGCTCCCTACAGAGCCGGTGAGATGACAGGTGATGTCCTTGAAAGACCTGGGTTGAAACATCTTTTTGGCACAGATCATCTTGGAAGAGATGTATTCAGCCGAGTCGTGTTTGGTAGTAGAACTTCACTTCTTGTTGGTTTTGTTGCCGCTGGTCTTTCAGCACTGATAGGTATTTTCATTGGCACTTTGTCTGGTTATTACGGTGGTATAGTTGACGAGATAGTGAGTAAGATCATAGATTCTTTTCTGATGATTCCGGTATTCTTTTTGATACTCATCATAGTTGCCATATTTGGTAGAAATCTTTTTTATATAATGCTCGTTATAGGTTTGACAACATGGCCTTCAAACGCAAGGATTATGAGAGCACAGACCTTGAGCATAAAAGAAAGGGCTTTTGTGAAGATAGCGCGCACGAATGGCGAAAGTACTCTTAGAATAATGTTTTCTCATATAATTCCAAACGGGATGTACCCAGTTGTGGCAAATAGTGCACTTCAAATTGGTGGGGCTATCTTGACGGAAGCGGCATTGAGTTTTCTTGGACTTGGTGACCCCAATGTAACAAGTTGGGGCAAGATGATAAGTGAAGGAAAGTCATATATGACCTTTGCTTGGTGGATCATAGTTTTCCCTGGGATTTTCACGATTCTTACTGTTATTGGATTTTCCTTCATTGGAGATGGATTGCAAAAGGCACTTTATCCATCTCTTGGTGAGGTGACCGAAGAATGAATGCGCTCAATGTGAAAGACCTAACTGTTAGATACATCGTTGGAAAAAAAGAAATACATGCCGTTGAAGATTTAGATATTTCTGTCCAAAAGGGAAGATTTCTTGGTGTTGTTGGTGAATCGGGTTCAGGCAAAAGTACTCTTGCACATACAATAATGCGACTTCTTCCAAAAAACGCATATGTAGTAAAGGGAAGGATAGAGTTGCTCGGTCATGAAATAACTTCAATGAGTGAAGATGAGCTTACAAAAATAAGATGGAAAGAATTTTCGATGGTTTTTCAACGATCGATGAATGCCCTGAGCCCTGTTCATAAGATTGGAGTCCAAATGTCAGAAGCGCTGGTGATACACAACCCACAGATAACTGAGGAAAAAATCAAAGAAAGACTTGAATTTCTTTTGAATACAGTTAATTTGCCAGTTAGAGTTCTGGATTGTTACCCGCACCAACTCTCAGGTGGTATGATGCAAAGAGTTATGATAGCGCTCGCTCTTGTCAATTCGCCAAAATTTGTGATCTTGGATGAAGCTACCACTGCCCTCGATGTGGTCACACAGGGACAAATAATAGAAGAATTGAAAGATTTGATTGAAAGATTTTCTCTAACGGGTATGGTGATAAGTCATGATTTAGGTGTTGTGGCAGAACTCTGTGATGATATCGCCGTAATGTACGCCGGAAGACTCATGGAATATGGGAGAAAGGACGATGTAATTCACAGACCATTGCATCCATATACAAAGGCTCTTGTTACTTCACTGCCAGATTTTGCTGAAAAGGGCGGAAAATTACACAGCATACCGGGAAATCTTCCTGATCTCTCAAAAGAAATAAATGGATGTGTTTTTGCAAATAGGTGCAATTTAGTTTCAAATGAATGTTTTACAATGATCCCCAAAATCGTTGAATTTGGAGAACGCCATGTAGCTTGTTTGAAAGTGGGGAATAGATCATGCGAATATTGCAAGTGAATGGTTTGAAAAAATATTTCACAGTGGGCTTGTTGAGAAAGTACATCATAAAGGCACTCGATAATGTGAGTTTTGATATAGACCAAAGTGAGATATTCGGTGTATTGGGGGAAAGTGGTTGTGGTAAATCAACACTTGGCTTGGTATTGAGTAGGATAGAAAGAGAAACAGATGGCGAGATTTTGTTCAAGGGAAAAAGAGTAGATGGTTCAACTAAATTGGATCCAGATACAAGAAGAGAGATCCAGATAATATTTCAAAATCCATATGAATCTTTTGATCAAAGATTGACTATAGAAGATTCTCTTATGATACCACTGAGAATAAACAAGATTGGGGAAAATGACCATCAAAGAAAAGAGATAATAAGACATTTTATGCATCGTGCTGGTCTTGAGCCCGCTCAATCTTTCTTGGTTAGATATCCACATGAATTATCTGGAGGGCAGTTGCAAAGAATCTCATTGTTGCGGGCAATGATGTTGAATCCATCTTTTTTGATAGCAGACGAATGTGTTTCGATGCTTGATCTGTCCGTAAGAGCCAGTGTCATAAATCTCATGCTTGATCTTGTCAAAACACAGAAGACCACTGTGATGTTTATAACACACGATATATCCTTGGCTAAGTACGTGAGTGACCGAATAGCAGTTTTGTATCTTGGCAAAATTGTAGAACTTGGGACATCTTCGCAGGTTGTAGAAAGATCGCTGCATCCATATACAAAGGTTCTGGTGAGCTACTCGCCATCGATTTTTGAGAAGAAGCAAAAGATTAAACCCAAGGAATTGATAGGAATCTTTCAACCAGAGATTGGATGTAATTTTGCAAACAGGTGTCCATATGCAGATATTGAGTGCGAAAAACAGACTCCGCAGCTTAGACAAATAGAACCAGGTCACTATGTTTCGTGCCTGAAGGTATAGGGAGGGAAAAGGATGAGCATTGTTGAACAAGTTATCAAGCAAGTCCCAGATTACAGGAAATTCATGACTGTCAATGAACTGAATGAGTCCTCGAAGAAGTTAAAAGCTCAATTTCCACAGATTGTCGATCTTTTTGAAGCTGGGAAATCAACAAGTGGCGAACCGATTTTGTGTTTGAAAATTGGTAACGGAAGTAAATCTGCATTGCTTTATGGTTTTCCTCACCCAAATGAACCTATTGGGAGTGTGATGTTAGATTATCTGTCCTGGAAGCTGGCTGAGAATAAAGAATTCAGAGATATCTTTGATTTCACTTGGTATATTGTGAAGGTTGCCGACGTGGATGGTGCAAAACTCAATGAAGGGTGGTTCAAAAAACCTTATTCCTTCAAGCATTATGTGTATAACTATTACAGACCTGCAGGTAATGAACAGGTAGAATGGTCTTTCCCCATAGAGTACAAAACTCTCAAATTTGATAAACCAACACCAGAAACACAGGCACTCATGAATATAATAAATCAGACGCCACCTTCGTTCATATACAGTTTGCACAATGCAGGTTTTGGTGGTGTTTACTATTACATAAGCGAGGATGCTCCTTTGTTGTATCCCATTTTTGAAAAGGCTGCCAATGATCAAAATGTGCCACTTTCACTTGGTGAGCCGGAGATACCATATGCAAGGCAATTTCATCAAGCTGTTTTTTTGATGCCTACGACAGTTGATGCTTACGATTACTATGAGAAATACGCAAATGTCGATCCTGCAACGATTATAATGAGTGGAGAAAGTAGCATTGGATATGCAAAGCGTTTCAACAAAAACGTCTTTGAACTTGTATGTGAGGTACCATATTACTACGATGAACGAATCGAGAATACTAAACCAACAAAGATAAGTAGGAGAAAATTAGTTCTTGAAGACCTTGAATCAGATAAGAACGATATGGAACATCTCATATCGTTGTATGAAAAGATAAAGAACAAGATCGATACTCACACCAAGTTTCAGGATGCACTTGAATATTTCATGGAATCGTTCAAGAGATCTTATCAGGCAAGACTTCGTTGGGCTCAGACTGCTGAGGAGCTCAACAGAAATGCAACTGTTGCTGAAAAATTCGACAATCAGATAAGTGCTAAATCCTACTCTTTGTTCAAATGGGGAATGTTCTACCGACTCATAAAGTCCCAGAAGAGTAAAGATCGGGTACTTTCAGAAACATCAGAAAAAGTCAGAGAAATTATCGATTCGCGTATCGGATTATTAGAGAAAAAGACGAAATTCAACGTGATTCCAATTAAAAAATTGGTTCAGATTCAGCTAACAGCCGGCCTGTATACCTGTTTATACACCTCCCTCAAGAAGTGAATGGCAGCGCTTATGCGCTGCCAACTTTCTTGTGTTTCTCCATATTATCAATTGATAATACCCTGTCTTCTTGACTTTATACTATATATAGTATATTATTGATCATGTACACATTATATAGTAGATGCGGGGGTGTGACGATGTCTTTTGATACTGTTGATTTAATTGAAAGATACCTCTCTTTGCAAGACTGGCAAGTGAAGGAAAACAGCAATATGAATTATTCACTTCAAGGAATGAATAACTATATAGTCTCGGCATTGACTACAAAATATTGGTTGGAGAAGGTCTATCCAGAGAAAATCAGTCAAGCTCATTTAAATGGTGATTTTCACATTCATGATTTGAATCTTCTCGCCCCTTACTGCTGTGGATGGGACTTGAGAGATCTTTTAATAAGAGGTTTTGGGGGTGTTGAACAAAAGGTTGAAAGCAAACCCGCAAAACATTTTAGAGTAGCATTAATGCAAGTAGTTAACTTTTTTTATACTTTACAAGGTGAAGCGGCAGGTGCTCAAGCATTTTCTAATTTTGACACATTTCTTGCTCCTTTTATAGCTTATGATAGACTATCTTATTCAGATGTGGTGCAATGTATGCAAGAATTTATCTTCAATTTAAATGTCCCAACAAGGGTTGGTTTTCAAACTCCTTTTGTGAACATAACAATGGACGTAGTAGTACCAAAATATCTTGCTCGTGAGCCGGTTATCATAGGGGGAGAGTTTCAAGATAAATGTTATGGAGATTTTCAGAAGGAAATGGATATGCTTAACAAGGCATTTTGCGAAATAATGCTTCAAGGTGATGCTAAAGGAAGGATTTTTAGTTTTCCTATACCGACTTATAACATCTCTCATGACTTTCCTTGGGATAGTGAAGTTGCAGAGATGATTTTGAGAATGACCTCAAAGTATGGTGTACCATATTTTGCCAACTTTATAAGTTCTGGCTTGGCGCCAGAAGACGTGAGAAGTATGTGTTGTAGATTGAGACTTGATAATCGTGAATTGCGCAAAAGAGGGGGAGGACTATTTGGTGCAAACCCGATGACGGGTTCTGTTGGTGTTGTAACCATCAACATGCCTCGGCTTGGATATCTTTCAAATTCAGTTGAAGAGTTTTTTGAAAGATTGTCAGATGTAATGGATCTGGCAAAGGAGAGTCTCATAATCAAACGTGGATTCATTGAAAGATTAACTGAGATTGGGTTGTATCCATATTCAAGGGTTTGTCTAAAAAATATCAAAGAATTTTTTGGACAATATTGGCACAACCATTTTAGTACAATTGGTTTAATCGGTATGCACGAAGCTCTTATGAATTTGTTTGGAAAAGGTATAGATACTGAAGAAGGCAGAGATTTTGCCATAAAGGTTCTCGATTTCATGAGAACACGATTGATCGATTACCAAAAGGAGACAGGGAATCTATTTAATCTTGAAGCAACTCCTGCTGAAGGTACTTCTTATAGGCTTGCAAAGATCGATAAACAGCGTTTTGGTGATATATTCACAAACGGTGATATCGAACCATTTTATACAAATTCAACTCAACTCCCCGTAGGCCAAATTGAAGACCTTTTCGAAGCACTTCAAATGCAAGAGGAATTGCAAATCAGATATACCGGCGGAACGGTTTTCCATATTTATTTAGGTGAACAAGTAGAAGATCCGATGGTAATCGGACTTCTTATCAAAAGAATCTTTGAGAATTATCGGTTGCCTTATATCACAATTACTCCGACTTTCAGTATATGCCAGGACCATGGGTACTTATCGGGAGAACATTACAACTGTCCGGTGTGTGGTCGGGCGACAGAAGTTTGGAGTAGGGTAGTTGGTTTTTATAGACCTGTTCAGAATTGGAATCCAGGAAAGCAAGAAGAATTCAAATTCAGAGATGTTTATAAAATTCACCATGAGTGAGTATCTATGCGTTTGATTCAAGGCTGGACCAAAGTCAGTCTTTTGGATTACCCGGGTTACCTATGCTCTGTGGTGTTTACAGCTGGATGTAATCTCAGGTGTCCTTATTGCCATAATAAAAATTTGATTAACAAAAACGGATCACACTATCAGATCGTATGGGAAGAAGTCGTAAATTGGCTATCGAAAAACCATCAAATGATAGATGGTGTATGTTTCACAGGAGGTGAACCGACTCTCTGTTCGGATTTAGAGTCGATGATCTACGATGTCAAGAGATTAAATATGATGGTGAAACTTGATACGAATGGCACAAACCCACTTGTATTGAAAAAATTGCTTGATCTGCATCTGATAGATTTTGTAGCGATGGATATAAAGGCTCCGCTGGATAAATACACCCAGATTTGTAGATCCAATGTTGATATTTTCAGTATACAAAAATCAGTTGAATTAATAAGAATATATGCACCAAATTATGAATTTCGGACAACTTTTCACCCTTCACTACTTTCAATCGAAGATTTCCATCGAATTTGTGAGTGGCTAAAAGGTATCGATATTTATGTCATTCAGAATTGTAGAGTTGGCAATAACCTCGATCCTTCCTTCAATGAACTACCACAGGTTGATTACAAATATATCCAAGATATAGCAAATCTCTGCAAAAGTTATTTTTCAAAATTCATTCTTCGTGGTTTTACAATACCTTTGCAAAAGACCGCTGACAGCCTTCAAAGGGTATAATCTATTTGGGAGGCTTTTGGTGAGGATAGGCCTTTTGGTTGAAGGTGTATGCCCCGGTTTCAACAAGTTTATTCATACGCTCGTCCAGAAATCTGAAAATGTTATTGTAGGTTTTTCGAATGGCTGGGGAGGGCTTTATCGTGATGAATCACATTTTATAGACGTACGAATGACAGCTGGATTTGAGAACCTTGGTGGATCAATTCTACCAAGTTTATTTTTAAAAGATATACCAAAGGGCTGGAAATACAAAATAATGCAGAACCTCCTCAAGTACAAAATAGACCTGCTACTTGTCGTTGGTAATGAATATTCTCTTGATCTTCTCAATGAACTTTTTTCAGCTGGAGTAAGAGTGATATTAATTCCATCAGCAGATTTTGGACTAAACATCGGATCGTACAAAATGGGTTTGAATACCATTTTGAACAAGCTCAGTGAATGTATGTATTATTTCAAGAATTTCTCGAAAACATCAGGTAGAAAAACTGTACTTTGTTTATCTCAAAGGTTTAGAGACTTCGTGATTCAAATGAAAAATGTGCACAATTTTTTCATGAATGAGGTTTCTGACCAAATCTTTATCTCGTGGGATGGACATTATGATTGTACAGTGAAAATCGATGGGATTTTGAGTGCAAGTAAGCCACTCAAGAAGGATCTCTCTTTTGCTGAAGATCTTGCAAAAGTACTTTTGTCACGTTCATCTTTAAGGGGAGGAAGTATGCTCGTTTATGATGAGGATTTTGAGTTTCTCACGCTTCAGAGTTTTCGAAATACAGGGGTAATAAAGAGGGGGGAAGTAATAACATGAAAGGTGAACATCCATATGTAAAATGGGCTATCAGGAGTATCGAAGCCTGGATAAAAGAACATATAATGATCGATCCGCTTAAGGACGAAGCACCACAAGAACTTTTGAAAAGAAAATCTGGAGCCTTTGTGAGCTTGCACAAGCTGAATGGCGAATTGAGAGGGTGTATAGGTACCTATCTTCCAACCAAGGCAAATTTAGCCGAGGAGATAAGAGATAACGCAATCGCAGCTGCTACAGAGGATCCGAGATTTACACCACTCACACAGAGAGAACTTGACGAAATCGAAGTCAGTGTGGATATTTTGAGTGAACCAGAGAGAATATCAGATGTGGATCAACTCGATCCAAGAAAATATGGGGTAATAGTTGTTAGTGGCTTTAAAAGAGGACTCCTACTACCAGATTTACCGGGTGTTGATACTGTCGAACAGCAGATTAATATTGCAAAGAGAAAGGCTGGTATCTTTTCCGGTGAAAAAATCACCATATACAGATTCACTGTTGAAAGGTATCACTGAGGGGTGATTGAGTGCAAAAAATGGCGCTCTATTTCACTGGTCTTGGTGATGGAAAAGTAAGGTGTGAGCTCTGTCCACATCACTGTGTTTTATCAGAAGGGCAAATAGGGTTGTGTCTTACCAGAAAGAATCAGGACGGTGTGATGGAATTGATGAACTACGGGCAGATCACCTCGATTGCCATTGATCCCATAGAAAAGAAGCCTTTGTTCCATTTCAACCCTTCTGATAAAATACTCTCGGTTGGAACCTTTGGGTGCAATATGAAATGTGCTTTCTGCCAAAACTGGGAGATATCTCAGCAGATGACTCCAACAAGGCGAGTCCTTCCACAGCAGATAGTATCTATTGCAATTGAACGGGGCTCAAAAGGGATTGCATATACTTATAATGAACCCTTCACTTGGTTTGAATTTGTTCTTGACACCTCGAGGATAGCGGCTAAGGAAGGTTTATATAATGTCTTGGTGACAAATGGTCTTGTGGAAAAAGAACCACTTAATTTGTTACTTCAGTCTATTCATGCTATGAATATCGATCTCAAAGCCTTTGATGAGAAGATCTATCACCTTTTAGGTGGAGACTTAGACACTGTGAAACGGACTATTGAGAGATCCTTAGCCTATGGGATTCATGTAGAGATAACCACTCTAATTGTACCTGGTGTGAATGACGATAGAGAACAACTTGAGAATGAATTCAAGTGGTTGTCGAGTTTAGATCGATCCTTACCACTTCATCTGTCTCGTTATTTTCCAAACTATAAAATGACCAATCCGCCAACTCCTTCAGAAAAATTAATAGATTTTTATGATCTTGCACATGAGTATCTTGATTTTGTCTATATTGGCAATCTCTGGGATCCACGATATGAGAGCACGGTATGTCCAGATTGTGGGACAATGGTTATCCAGAGAGAAGGCTACAATGTTCAGATCAAAGCATTAGATTCAGAAGGTAGGTGCAAAGAGTGCGGAAAAAAGATAGCAAAAATATTCTGAGAATAAGCAATTTCGTTCTTGTGATTTTTTTGATTGGAATTGCTATCACTGTGGCTATTTTAGTGATGGTTTTTGTGCGTATACCACCGAGTTATTATGAATATACAGGTTTTACCTTAGGCACGTATTGCAGGATTGTGGTATCTTCCAAAAAGGGTTCGAAGAACCTATCAGAGATTATCTTCAATGAATTGGACCGAGTTTACAAAAAATTTGATCCAAATAATCCAGATAGCACTATTAGCAAGATAAATTCATCAAAAGATTGGGTTGATCTTGATGAAGAGAGTTTCGTGTTGATTGATGCAGCATTGAAATTTTCACAGATCACTGAAGGCGCGTTCGATCCAGCCTTAGGTAACTTGATAAAACTCTGGGGTTTTGACAGAATAGCTGAGCGTGTACCCACAAAAATACCATCTCAGTCAGAGATCGATGAGATTCTAAGGCATTGTGGAGTGGAAAAGGTTGAATTGGATGGCAGAACAAGGAGAGTGAGATTGAACGATGGTGTGAAACTGGATCTTGGTGGAATTGCGAAAGGTTATGCATTGGACAGAGCTTACCAGATAGCCAAAGAAATAGATGCGAAGTGTACAGGGTTTGTAGAAGCCGGCGGAGATATTAGGATTTTGGGACCAAAATTCGGCTCCAGACCTTGGGTAATTGGTGTGAGAGATCCCCGAAAATCAGAGTCAGCAATTGATTATATCTATTTAACAGATGGGGCGGTGGCAACGTCTGGAGACTATGAAAGATACTTCATCGTTGATGGAGTGAGATATCACCACATTTTTGACCCAAAGACTGGTTATCCTGCCCACGGTGCACAATCGGTGACTGTCATCGCAAAGGATGCGACAACGGCTGATGTTTTGTCCACATCGGGTTTTGTAATGGCGCAGGAATGGGAATATGTTGTTTTAGAATATCCACGATTTGGCGGGAGTGTTTTACTAATCGGTGAAGATGGTGCAATTCATAAATCACCATCATTTTCAGTTTATGAACGGGCAAAGTAAGATTTTTAGGATATCTGATCTTTTTATTGTTGTCGCCATAATTGTTGTTTTCCTGGCGTTTTGGTTTTTGACACATCAAAGTAGTCTTACAGGATATGTTGAAGTCTACAAAGATGGACGATTGATTGCTGTGTTGAAACAAGATATCAGATATGAGTTAAAAAACGATGGAAAACACATCATGGACATTGTTTTTGATGGTAAGAGAGTTCATGTAGAGAACAGCGATTGTCCTTTGAAGATCTGTGAAAAGACCGGTAAAGTTGGGCCAAATGGTGTGATAGTGTGTATTCCGAACAAAGTTGTCGTGAAATTTATTGGTAAAAGTGATGTGGATGTGATGACTTGGTGAGGAGTAAAAAGATAGCTTTGAATTCTCTTTTCATTTCCTTGGGTATAGCGATATACGTTCTTGAAAGTTTTGTACCCTTTCCATTTCCAAATGGGAAGTGGGGTTTTTCAAACTTCGTTGTACTTTTGTCAATAGTTCTTTTCGGTGCAAAGGATGGTTTGATCGTTGCAATCGGAAAGAGTTTTGTTGGATCATTGGTTACAGGTCATTTTTTGGATGTAGCTTTTTTTATGAGTGTTTTTGGATCGATTTCAGCGGCATTCATCGAATCGGCAGCATTCAAGGTGAGGATTTTTGGGTTGATAGGTGTGAGCATTTTGGGCAGTGTTACCAACAACGTTGTACAGACTCTCGTTGGATCGGTTTTTGTTGGTAGTAAAGCGCTTTTTTGGATTTTGCCTTATATGATAATACTTGGTTTGCCTGGTGCTTTTGCAAACGCATATATAGCCGGAAAGGTGATACCTCGTGTTCAAAAGAATTATATTGGCATCTTCATCTCCACGCAGACAGAAGATTCTAAAGACACTGTTCGAAAACTTTGAAATAGTAATTCCTCAGATTGAAGAAATACACGACGACGACGCGATACATACTGTGGAAAAGCTCGCACTTCTGAAGGCTTTGAATGTTTTTGATAAAGTCAAGGATGCTGTGGTTATTGGTGCTGATACAGTTGTAGAGATAGATGGAACCATTCTTGGAAAACCAAAAGACCTCTGTGATGCTGAATCGCAACTTTGTAAATTACTTGGAAAATGGCATTCGGTCCATACGTGTGTTGCGGTTGTCAGTTGGGGTGAGATGTGGTTGAAAACACAAACTGCGAGAGTGAAATTTAGAAAAGTACCAAAAGAAGTTGTGAAATATTACGCACAAAACTATTCTCTGGGTAAAGCTGGGTCTTATGGTTTACAGGATTTTGGTGGAGTATTTGTCGAATCAATAGTTGGGGATCCATATGTTGTCATAGGTTTACCCATAGCTGATTTGTGGGAGTATTTCTATAGGAAAGGATGGTGGAGTTCTGAAACCAAGAGAACGGATGATGAAGGTTGGTTCTGAGGGATTATCTGAGCAAGAACTCATTGCCATACTTCTGAGAACAGGTACTAAGGGGAAGGATGTGTATCAACTTTCCGAAGAACTGTATGATAAATTCGACAGATCGCTCAGAACCTTGTCAAATGCTGGATTAGAAGAAATTGCCTCTGTCAATGGAATTGGACTTGCAAAGGCAACTTCTTTGAAGGCTGCACTTGAACTTGGAAAGAGATTATACCAAGAACTTTCAGATGTACGCATTGCTTTGGGTAAACCGGAATCGGTTTTTGAGTACTGTCATGATATGAGGTTGTTTGAAAAAGAGGTATTACGTGTTATTATTGTTGATAGTAAACTATTTGTAGTTTTTCACAGGGATATAACGCAAGGAACGAATAATCAAACTCTATTTCATCCTACTGAGATTTTCAGGATCGCAGTTAGATCAAACGCAAATGCGTTGATCATTGTTCACAACCATCCATCTGGAGATCCAACACCGAGCGAAGATGACAAAAGAGCAACCGAAATGATAGCCAATGCTGGTAATATACTTGGTATCAGGTTGATAGATCATTTAATAATAGGTAGAGAAAGTTATTACAGTTTCAGAGCACATGGTTTATTGGAGGACAGTTCAAATGGAAGAAGAGAAGGACGAAAGGATTCTGAATCTGTTGAGGTTAAAAATGGAATTAGAAAAAGATCTTGGAAAAAAAGGGGTGAAACATAAGGAACAACCCAAGAAAGATGTCACCCCATCAAAGCCTAAGATAACGCTTGAGGAAGAACTGAATATACCTGTTCAGGATATATGGTCTATCTATGACTTGAATTATTTCACTTACGGTGAAAGTGATCTTCTCATACAACGTTCAATCCATAAAAGAATAGGGCAAGTTGAGGATAGAATTCATAGAATCTTTTTGGAACAATTAAAATTATTTTTGGAAGGTGACTTTGCCAGACAGGGCTCTGTTGGAGAAAAAAGCGTCTATTTTGATTCACTGAATTTGACAAAGGATTTGTATGCGACTAGTAGATCACCCATAGAAGCTTTAAAGAATTTGCTTAGAGAATATTCATCATCACCTGTTGCATTACTATCGGTTGCTGAAGTTTTACTCTTCGCCGGTAAATTCCGCGACGCCGCAAAACTTTTCAGGTCTGCCTTCAGTATTTTGAAGGATCCTTATATTGGGCTTTTGCTCGAGGCATATGACACTGGTCAGATAAACGCCGCTTTATTCGCAAACTGTATATCGCAAGGTGGCTATAAGCTTTTGGTTTTGTTGATCTCTGCATTAACAGAAGATGAGGAAAGAGCCATTAAGATCGCAGATGTTTTGGACAAGAAATCTTATGCGTGTGCCAAATACGCTGCTTGCAGGGCAAAGATGTCGAAGAACGATGAATATACTTTTTGTCCAAGGATTGTCATACTTAACCAGGCAATCGATTATGCTAACAAAGGATCTTTCGACAAGAATTTGGTTGAAGCTCTCTCGAACTTCGATCCTCAAGCATTGGTGCTTCTTCTAAGTGAAGCCGCTGCTAAGAAAGATTACGAAGGTATAAAAGAATACCTATCTAAACTGATCAATTCATCGGAGTCTGTTACATTTGCCACGGCGAACAAAACCAACTTGCCTATTTGTACAAGGGGAATTTTTGGAAGATATGCGCCAAGCAAGAATTTTATATCTATAAACGATCCTGAAGAAGGTGCGAAAAAACTCATAGAGTTAATTGTTCAGTTTGGTGATGTTCAGATTGTGTTTAAAGATATGGAATTTCTCAGACTTTATTATGGTGAACGGCATTGCAGAAATCTCTATAGGAGGGCGTGATATGTTGAAAAGAGAAGATGCTCTTGAGCTTTTAAAGAATCATGTGAAATCGAAAAATCTCATCAAACACTGTCTCGCAGTTGAAGTTGTAATGAGAGCGCTTGCACGAAGACTTGGTGAAGATGAAGAACTCTGGGGTCTTGCCGGTCTATTGCATGATCTTGATTATGACTACACAAAGGACGATCCTCAAAATCATGGGTTTAAAACCGTTGAATTACTAAAAAGTTATGAACTTCCAAAACCTGTTCTTGATGCGATATTGGCTCATTGTGAAAAAAAGGAGATTGTAACAACTATGGAGAAGGCCATTTATGCGGCCGATCCTGTAACAGGATTTATTGTTGCAGCTGCATTGATAACGCCCGAAAAATCACTTTCGGTTATTGACACAGATTTCTTGGTTCGCAGATTCAAGGAAAAACTTTTTGCTAAGGGTGCAAGCAGAGAGCAGATGAAGAGTTGTGAAGAGTTTGGATTGTCTCTTGAGGAATTTTTGACATTGTCTTTGGATGCTATGAGAACGATCAACAAAGAGTTAGGGTTGTGAGGTGGTTTTTTGTGAACAATATAGAATATGCTATTGAAGAGAGAATAGTGAAATACAAAAAAGAATATTCATTCCAGATTGAAGATAGAAAAGTTACTATCGATGAACTTAAGCAATCTATTGAACACACTCTACTCAAACCAACTGCGACATTAGAAGAGATCTCGAATTTATGTGATGAAGCCATAAAATACGGATTCTATGGTGTTTGCGTAAATCCTTCTTTTGTGAAGTATGCAGTCGACAGACTGAGTGGATCTAAGGTAAAGGTAGTGAGCGTAGTTGGGTTTCCGCTTGGTGCCGTGACTCAATTTGTCAAGGCAAGAGAAACTGCAGAATTGGTTCAACTTGGTGCTGATGAGATCGATATGGTGATTCATGTGGGTATGCTTAAATCGAAAGAATGGACCTATGTCTATGAAGATATTTGTTCAGTAGTTGAAGCTGCCAATGGTAGACCAGTGAAGGTTATAATTGAGACATGTTATCTCAGCGATGAAGAAAAGATAGCCGCTTGCGTATTGAGTGAATTGGCAAGGGCTAACTTTGTCAAGACTTCAACGGGTTTTGGAACCGCTGGAGCGACAGTTCAAGATGTTCATCTCATGAAATGGTGCTCTGAAAAACTCTCGGTTAAAGCATCTGGTGGCATCAGGAGTTTCTCGCAGGCGATTGAGTTAATAAAAGCCGGAGCGAGTAGAATAGGTACAAGTTCCTCAGTTAAAATACTCTCAGAGGGGGTGGAGGGATGAATTTTGCCAAGCTCTCAATAAGGGAATTTGTTGAGAAAGTCTCTGATAAAAGTCCAACACCAGGTGGTGGCGCCGTTAGTGCGCTGGTTGGTGCTTTGGCTGCTTCATTAATTGAAATGGTTGCCAATCTCACTCTTTCAAGGTCAGATTATTCTGACTGGCATGCAGAGATGGAGAGAATTGTGAGTACAATGCAGGAAAAACGAACGATCTTACTTGATTGCATAGATCTTGATGTAAAAGCCTTTGATCAAGTTATGAGTGCGTACAGGTTGCCAAAAAACACTGTAGAAGAGAAAGAAAAGAGAAGTCAGGCAATTCAAGAGTCACTAAAACAAGCCGCACGTGTACCTTATGAGACTTGTCGCCATTTGAAAGAAATTTTGAAGCAGGCGGTAGCTGTTGCGCAATGGGGTAATATAAATGCAATTTCTGATGTTGTAAGTGCGGCTGAACTTGCGGAAGGTGCTTTTAATTCTGCCAAGGCAAATGTCTTGATAAATTTAAAGTCACTCAAAGATGAGAAATTCAAAGAGAATCTTCTGCACGAATTGAAAACTTTCACAGGTGAAGTGGAAGGAGCGTTGAAGAGTGTCAGAGAAATCACAGCTCAAAGGGCAGACATTAGGGTTTGAGATAAAAGTTTGTAACGGGAAAGCGCGCGTTGGGAAACTTCATACATCACATGGTGTCTTTGACACTCCTATCTTTATGCCCGTTGGAACAAATGCAAATGTTAAATTGATGCGCGCTGATGATTTGAAAAGTATAGGAGTTGGAATTCTTTTGGGAAATTCCTATCATTTAGCTGTTAAACCTGGATTAGATGTGATAAAAATCCATGGTGGTTTACATAGCTTTATGAACTGGAATGGTGGTATACTTACTGATAGTGGTGGATTTCAGGTTTTCAGTCTACGGGATTTGCGCCAGATAAATGATGATGGCGTGTTGATAAGGTCGCCAGTCGATGGCTCTAAATTGTTCCTGACACCAGAACTTTCAATTGAGATACAAAGGGTGCTGGGTTCTGACATTGTTATGGTCCTTGATCACTGTCCAGGACCCATGGACAGTTATGAAGAAGCGCTCAAATCTTTGAGAAGAACCCATCAATGGGCAGATAGGTGTTTGAAATACGGTGTTAATGAAGGGCAGATGTTGTTTGCAATAGCGCAGGGTGGGATGTACGAAGATCTTCGACGGTTAAGCGCTCAAGAGCTCGCCAAAATGCCTTTTGATGGTTTTGCAGTAGGTGGACTGAGCCTTGGAGAGGAATTTGAGAAGACTTTACACTTAACCGGTGTTACAGTAGAATCTTTACCCATAGAAAAGCCAAGGTATTTTATGGGTGGTGGGTCACCGGAATTAATAGTTCACCTTGTAGAAATCGGCGTTGATATGTTTGATAGCGTCTTTCCAACAAGGCTTGCAAGACACGGTACGGCGTTGACTTTCAAGGGAAGATTGAACATAAAGTCTGCAAGGTTCAAGGACGACTTGGATCCGATAGAAGAAGGTTGTGATTGCATAGCCTGCAAAAACTATACAAGATCATATATACATCATTTGTTCGACCGAGGCGAAGCTCTTGGTGGAATATTGCTTACAAATCATAATTTGCGTTTCATGATGAGATTTATGGAGCGATTGAGACGTTCAATTTACGATGGAACCTTTGTCGATCTGAAGAAGGAGGTGATCAATTCATATGTCAAGGGTGAGGGTGATAAGCTTTGTTATGATTCTGTTGACAATACTGTGTTTGGGTGACATTATCGATTTTGCAGGCGATGGGCGTTATGTGGGTGCGACGGGACCTTGGGCTTTCAGGGTGAATCCTGCGGGTATAGTTGAAAACGAATTGCGTCAACTTTTGATATCCAACACTTTGAGATTAGGCGCGAGTAATGTTCGCAGTTTCTCGGTTTCTTTAATCCAACCGGCAAAAGATTCTTTAGCGGGTGTTCTCAGTCTCTCAAGTGATTTCAGTGATTTCAACAAAGAAAGACTTAGTTTTCTGTATGGAGTAGCGGGTAGGTCGGGAAATGTTGATCTTGGAATGAATATAGGATTAGAGCGGATTAAGGAAGATTCTTCGGAGAATTATTCTGTCTTCGTAGATGTTGGTGTGAGAGGAAAATTTGTGGAAGATGGTTATGCTTATTACAGCATAGTGGTGAAGAAGTTCAGGGTTTGGTCGTCGGATTCTGATTTGATAAACACGGCAGATCTTGGAGCTGGAATCTCATTGGAATTTGACCAAATGAAATTTTCTTTTGATGCAATGTATGTATCGAATGAGTTTTGGAATTTGGCTCCTGGCGCTCAGTTGAATCTCTTGCCTGTGAATTTGTATTTTGCAGTGCCGTTTTTTTATAAACCTGAGAACTCCAAGAGTAGTTTATCGCTCGATTTCGGTGGAAACGTGCAAATTGGTGATTTCAATATCGGTGTTTCTGTGTATTATCCGTTTTCGAAGCAAACAGGCTCTGATTTGTTCAACGAGCTTAATTATGACTGGCATATAGATTTTCGTGTTGGTATAAAATGGTGAACAAGATCAAAGTATTGAATGCCGAAGATATAAAAAGGTCTTTGATGAGAATAGCCCATGAGATTGTTGAAAAAAACCACGGTGTTGACCAATTGGTCTTTATTGGTATCATGACACGAGGTGTATTCTTGGCACGAAGACTTGCTGGCTTTGTGAAATCGATAGAGGGAAAAGAGTTACCAATTGGTGAGCTTGATGTTGGACCGTATAGAGATGACGAAAAGCGCACAAGTGAAGATAAAACAAAGATGGATTTTTCAATAGACAATAAGACAGTCGTGTTGATTGACGATGTACTTTTCACCGGTCGTACGGTTCGAGCTGCACTTGATGCGCTTTCAGATCGCGGGAGACCTCGCTGTGTTCAATTAGCTGTGCTTGTAGATAGGGGACACAGGGAATTGCCAATAAGACCAGACTTTGTGGGGAAAAATCTTCCTACCTCTAAGAACCGGGAAAGGGTTAATGTCACTTTGAACGAGATAGACGGCGAGGATGCTGTTTATATAGTTCATATGGAGGAATAACTGTGGTATACGAAAGATATGCCAAAGCTATCGAGAAGGTTCTTGGTGGCATCGTTCAAAGAGAACATTATGATGTGGATATCAGTGAAATTTGGATCGAAACCTCTATCCCTCAAGACCTGATAATTGAGATCATCGAGAAAATTCCCTTACAACTGCCCGAAACACTTCATTCAATAACCTTGGGTGATAAAATCCTTTGGAAACGCAAAGACAGTTGATTGTTGATGGTGTACGAAGTTGCCATCTCAAAAATCCCGTTGAGAAAGACTTTTTTATACTCCTTTGGGGATAATCTCGAGTTGGGAGAACGTGTGCTTGTTGATTTCAATAACAGAGTCACCATCGGATATATTGTAGGATCGGTAGAATCTAAACCTGGTATTAAGACGATAACAGAAAGGATAGATGGTGCAAGTTTCTTATCTGTTCATGACGTTAAGATGATCAAGTGGGCTTCTGAACGTTTTTATTCTCCCATTGGACAGTTATTTGATCTGATGATACCGACATTTGTTGATGAGTATGCCGAAGTTTTCGTCGAACCGATATCTGATTTGATAGGTTTAGAAAGATTGAGGTTGAAAGATTTTCTCTCTGTTCATGGAGAAAAAGTCCTCGACAATTATTTAAAAAAAGGTTTTGTGAAATTACGAAAAGTCCCTGCGATGAAAACTCCAAAGCCAAGGTTGAGAGAACTTTTTGTAATTTTGAATTCATCACTTGGAGAATCACTTCGTATTGCGAAAACACCTGATGAGTATGATGTCATCAACTATCTTTTTTCAGGAGAAGGAGCCACAGTCGGTCAGGTGATCGAAGCGACTGGAGTGGGTATAGAAAAACTCAGGAGAATGGAAAAAAAGGGTTTGATAAGATTCACACAAACTCCTATTTTGCACAATCTTGTTTGGGAGAAAAACGATCTGTCTTTACCATCTGGACTTGAATGTAAAGAATGGTTAGTGGTTAAAGGATCGATCGAAAGAAGGTTCAAAGTAATCTCTGATGTTTTAAGAAAAACACTTGAAGAAGGTAAATCGGTACTTTACCTTATTCCTCTTTCATCACAGATACCGTATTTAACAGGGATGCTGCAAAAGTATCTTGGTGTAGAAATCTGTGTCTATCATGGCGGAATATCAAAGTCTCAAAAAGCTATGACGTGGTTCAATGCAATCAAAGGAGAGCCAAAGATCTTCGTTGGTACACGAATAGGCGTTTTTTTGCCGATAAAAAACTTGGGGCTTGTTGTTGTAGAGAGTAATGAAGACGAGAGTTATTATCAATTCGATGAACCGGTTTATGATGCCGTTGAAATGGCGAGAAGAAAGGCTCTAATGATGAATATACCGATCATCCTCTCTTCAACAACTGGTCGGATAGATGATTACCACCGTTTGGATAAATCCAGGATTTTCAACCTGCCAGATGACTCAAAGAATATCCTTGTTATTGATACAAGAAAGCAAACCAGTTTTCTTTCAGACAAGTTGCTCGAGCAGATGAGAGATACACTTGAAAATAACAGGGGAATTATTATAACCGTTAGAAGGAAAGGTTATGCACCTTTCGTCACTTGTGCGATTTGTGGATATACAGTCATATGTCCAAAATGTGATGTGGCGATGTCTTTTCACAAATCTGCGAATTTGTATAAATGTCATCAATGCGGTCATACCGAACCTGTTGATGATCTGTGTCCGAAATGTGGAACTCGCGCTTTATATCCAAAGGGATATGGAACAGAGAGAATAGAGAAGATTATCAGATACCATTTTCCATCAGCGAGAATAGTGAGAATCGATAGTGATGAAATGAGTTATTCAACGATGTTTAATCGATTTGTTGAGTTCGAACGAGGAGAGATAGATATTCTCATAGGCACAAGATTGGTTTTGCATGGTTTTAGACTTGAAAGAGTTGGATTGATAGCCTTTTTAGATCTTGATGGATTGTTGTTTCAGCCAGACTATAACTCCAGAGTGCATATTTTTCAACAGCTTTGCCAAGGGAGCGAAATGGTGAGAAATGGAAAAATGATCGTTCAGACTTCGGAGGTTGAGAATGAAGTTATAAAACATCTGTTTACTTTTGATACAGAAAAATTTTACTTCAAAGAGTTACAAAAAAGAAAGGACTTGGATTATCCTCCCTTTGGTGATTTAGTTCAGGTAGTTCTTGAAAGTGAGGATCCATCGATAGGATGGGAGATAGTGAGTTCTTGTGCAAACTCACTGAGTGATGAAAAGATCCTTGGACCTGTTGAACACCCTGTTTTCAAACTGAAGGGTAAGTACAGATTTCATTTTTTGGTCAAAACAGATGCTCTCATGAGAACTTTGCAGAAGTTGGATGAGGTATTCACAAAACTTGGAAAGAAAGGTTGGAGGGTTTTAGTGAATCCTCCACGTCTATGGTGAGGGGGCTGAGGATATGGTGAGCCTCATACTTGCGGCGGGAATGAGCAGTAGGATGAAATCAAAATACCCAAAAGTTACTCATCGTCTGTGCGGCAAGCCCATGATTCAGTGGGTCCTCGATGCTGTTTTTGGAGTGGCAGACAAAGTATGTGTAGTTGTTGGTCATCAAGCAGAGATGGTGAAACAAGTTCTTCCTGATAATGTAGATGTGGCGTATCAAGCAGAGCAGCTTGGTACAGCACACGCAGTTATGAGTGCAAAAAACTTTATAAACCCAACAGATGATGTGTTAATTCTATACGGTGATATGCCATTGATAAGGCAAGAAACACTACAGAAAATCATTAGAGCACACCATTCTGGTGATTATGACGTGACAATTGTATCAGTGGATATGGCTGATCCGACAGGTTATGGGAGGATTATCAA
This sequence comes from Thermotoga profunda AZM34c06, assembly GCF_000828675.1. Classification (NCBI taxonomy): domain Bacteria; kingdom Thermotogati; phylum Thermotogota; class Thermotogae; order Thermotogales; family Thermotogaceae; genus Pseudothermotoga; species Pseudothermotoga profunda. The sequence continues at coordinate 375,132 of NZ_AP014510.1, forward strand.
GGATGATGCCGGTGAATTTGTAAAGATAGTAGAGGAATTCGATGCTTCAGAAGAGGAAAAAAAGATTAGAGAAATAAATACAGGTGTTTATGTTTTCAAAGGTGAGAAATTGTTAGAAGTACTTCCAAAGGTAAAGCACGAAAACCGTAAGAATGAATATTATCTAACAGATGCGGTCGGTTTGCTTGAAAAAGTTAATGTGTACAAAGATAGTAATGCCGAGGATTTCTCTGGTGTAAACAATCGAATTCAGCTTGCGGAAGTTGAGAGAATACTAAGACGGCGCATACTTGAAAAACTCATGCTTGAAGGTGTAACAATTATTGATCCACTGTCTACATACATAGATGCTAATGTTAAGATTGGTAGGGACACTGTCATATATCCGATGAGTTTCTTGGAAGGTGAAACTTCAGTTGGTGAAGATTGCGTGATAGGTCCAATGACTCGTATCGTAAACTGTGTGATAGAAGATCGAGTTACCGTGACAAGATCGGAATGTGTAGGTGCTCACATTATGTGTGATGTTTCGGTTGGACCATTTAGTAGGTTGAGAGAAGGTACAGTCTTGTATCCAAAAGTCAAGATTGGGAATTTTGTGGAAGTGAAAAATTCAAAGATAGGGCCAAATACGAAGGCACAGCATTTAACGTATCTTGGAGATTCGCAAATAGGTGAAAATGTGAATGTAGGAGCTGGTACGATAACATGCAATTTCGATGGTAAGAAGAAAAATCAAACAGTAATAGAAGATCAGGTTTTCATTGGAAGTAACACGGCATTAGTTGCACCTGTGCGGATTAAGAAGGGAGCATTCGTTGCAGCAGGCTCAACGATAACTCAGGATGTACCAGAATGGAGTTTGGCAATAGCAAGAGCAAGACAGGAAAACAAACCAGATTGGGTTCTGAAGAAAAAACAAAAGGAGGAAGGCTGATGCCATTTCAGCGGAACGATCTGAAGTTTTTCTCAGGTAATTCAAACCCCGAGCTCGCCAAACGTGTTGCCGACTATCTGGGACTAAGACTTGGAGATTGTCAGGTTTCTCGCTTTTCAGACGGAGAGATCAATGTCAAGATAAATGAAACGGTTAGAGGACATGATGTTTTTGTTTTACAGTCTTTTTCACCACCGGTGAATGAAAATGTCATGGAACTTTTGATCATGATCGACGCATTCAAACGTGCATCGGCAAATAGTATAGCAGTTGTGATACCTTATTATGGTTATGCACGCCAAGATAGGAAAGCCAAAGGTAGAGACCCAATAACAGCTAAATTACTGGCAAATCTCATCACTGTTGCCGGCGCAACGAGAGTACTCACAGTTGATCTTCATGCAGAACAGATCCAGGGGTTTTTTGACATTCCGCTGGATAACCTGTACAGTTTTCCGGTTTTTAGCGAGGAAATATCGAAGATCTACAAGGAAGAGAAAGGTGATTTAGTTGTTGTCGCACCAGATGTAGGTGCTGTTCGTAGGGCAAGTAAGTTTGCAGAAAAACTTGGAGTCCCTTTGGCGATACTTGATAAACGAAGACCTGCTGATAATGTGGCTGAGGTTGTTCATGTCATAGGTGATGTTAAAGATAAAATAACGCTTATGTTTGACGATATAATTGATACAGGTGGAACACTCGTCCAAGGTGCAGAGATCTTGAAAAAATCTGGTGCAAGGCGTATACTTGCATGTGCAACTCATGGTGTTCTTTCGGGTAACGCTGTCGAAAGGATTCAAAAAAGTGGCATCGATAAAGTCTATATAACTGATACCGTGTATCACAAAGAGTTACCAGAGAAATTCTGTGTGTTCAGCATGGCTTCTTTGTTGGGAGAGGCAATCATAAGAATAAGAAAAAATCTTTCGGTGAGTATATTGTTCAGATGAGGAGGGACAAAAGGTTATGCAACTTACAGCAAATTTAAGGACCAAGCAAGGAAAAAGGGCTGTCAGAAGATTTAGAGCAAAAGGCAATATACCTGCTGTGATTTATGGACCAGAGACAAAACCGATAAGCATCACCTTGAACAAATTTGAGGTAGAAAAGATATTTCACAAGATTTCTGAAGCCCTGCCTTTGAAACTTGAGTTAAACACAGGCGATCGCGTTGAGACATTAGAAGTTTTCATCAAAAATGTACAGGTCGACAAGGTTACAGATGAGATAGTTCACATTGATTTTTACAAACCTGCCAAAGGTCACACAATGAAGATAAGTATTCCGGTCCGTGTTGTTGGTAAAGCCGAAGGAGTTGAAAAAGGCGGGATCATGGAAGTGTTACACAGCGAATTACCTGTTGAAACCTTGCCTTCAGCTGTGGTTGAGTACATAGAGATAGATGTGACAAAACTCGGACTTGGACAATCTATTCATGTAAAAGATCTGAAATTACCAGAAGGTATGAAGGCTTTGTTGAATCCACAGGAAGCAGTAGTAACGATTGTTGTACCTCGCGGTCTCGCTGCAGAGGAAGAGGTCAAACCAGCAGAAACAACAGCTGAACCAGAAGTCATAAAGAAAGGCAAGAAAGAAGAAGAGGAAGCTGAAGAAGAGAAGTGAAATTGGTTTTTGGCTTAGGCAATCCTGGTCCACGTTATGCTCTTAATAGGCATAACGTGGGCTTTATGTTTGTTGATAAGTACTGTCACTTGAAAAAATGTTTACAGTGGCAGAGAAATTCTTTATACAGCTTCAGCCTTTGTGACCAATTATCCCTAATAAAGCCACTGACTTATATGAATCTAAGCGGAAGGGCTGTGAAGCAAGCACTGAGTGATTTTGATTGCACGATCAATGATATAATTGTTGTATACGATGATGTAGATCTGGCGATTGGAAGAATTCGGATAAGACCCAGTGGAAGCTCAGGTGGCCATAAGGGGCTGCAATCTATAATTGACAATGTAAACACCACTGATTTCATCAGAGTGAGGATTGGTATAGGACCAAAACCCAAAAACGTTGATTTGGTAGATTTTGTTCTTCAAGACTTTGAAGATGAGCAGTTGATTGTATTAGACCGCGTTTTTGATGTTACAGTCAATGCGGTTGAGATGATTATAAATGAAGGTGTTGGTAAGGCAATGTCTGTTTTCAACTCCTATGAGGTGATTTTGTGAAATGTGATTTTTGTGGAAGTTCAGATGCGAAAACCTATAGGTTTATAGCTGATGGTATGGTGAAAGAAATAGCCTTTTGTGAACGATGCATGAGAAACCAGTTGAGTGAAGCTTTGAATTTGTCAAAGGAAGGTTTGAAATATCTCGCAGGGCATATCGAGCTTGTTCAAGATACCGATTTAGGTGAGATATCTTTGGACATTTCTTTGTCGCATGAGTTAGTTTTTTCTGTTGCTCCTGTGGCTATTATGAAAATCCTTTTTGGTAAGAGTGAGGTATCCCAGGAAGATTTGCAAGAGGTTGCAAGGCGTAGAATATATGTTTTACAGTACCGCTTGGAAAAAGCCTTAAAGCAAGAAGATTATAGAACTGCTAACAAGATCAAAAAACAGATAAACGAAATAAGAGAACATATCTTGGAGAAATAACTCATGTTGAAGTTATTGATTTTTATCGTAATTTCAATTCTGTGCTCGATCTTTCTCATACAAGTGTTCCGTGGGGAACTCATTTTATCAAGTGCTATATTAAAATTCGGAAGATTCGAACTTCGTTATTACTCTGTTTTAATTCTCTTCGGAATAGCCATTTCTTATTATCTTGCAAGAAAAAGTGCAAAAAGAGAGAATATCATTTTAGATCAACTTGATGAACTCATCTTTTATGCCGTGATCTTTGGAATATTAGGAGCAAGGCTTTTTTACGTCATCTTCAATTGGAGGTATTATCAAAGAAATCCCATTGAAATCTTGATGTTGTGGCATGGGGGATTGGCAATACAAGGAGCAGTTGTTTTTGCCATAGTTACTTTTGCTTTCTACACCAAATTGAAAAAAAAGATCAGCTTTAGTACATTTCAAATTCTTGATCTTGGTGCTGCATACCTTCCATTAGGTCAAGCGATAGGTAGATGGGGAAATCTTTTCAATTATGAAGCCTTTGGAGCACCAACAAATCTGCCATGGAAGATGTATGTGCCAGCTAAGTTTCGACCATTTGGTTATTCTCAATTTGAGTATTTTCATCCGACTTTTTTATATGAGTGTCTTTGGGATCTTTTTGTCTTTTTTATTTTGACTCAATTCATGAAGAAATATCGAAAGAATTTTGGTGAGGTTTTTTCGCTCTATTTGTGTCTTTATTCACTTGGCAGAATCTGCATTGAAAAACTGAGGCTTGACAGTCTTTATTTGGGTAATCTGCGAACGGCACAATTGTTCAGTGCTTTGATGATACTGATAGGTTTTGGTCTGTTTTTGTACAGACGGAGGGACTTGAGTTGATTTACGCAATAGGTGATATTCACGGTTGTGTAGAGTCACTGAACAATTTGATGGATAGATTACCCCTTCGTACAGGAGATAAATTGATATTTCTTGGTGATTATGTGGATCGTGGTCCAGATAGCAAAGCAGTTGTTGATAGACTGATGATTTTGAGTCAAACCTACGATTGTGTTTTTCTCAGAGGCAATCATGAGTGGATGATGTTGAATTATTTACTTGATGGTAAAGATTTTGAACTTTGGATGATGAACGGAGCAGGTGCGACAATTAGAAGTTATAAAGATGTGAGAAAGATACCCTTAGAGCATCTTGAGTTTTTCAAAAACACCGTTTATTATCACATCGAAGATGGGTATTTTTTTGTACATGCAGGTGTTAGGCCGCATATCCCTTTAGAAAGACAAGACACTTTTGATTTGTTGTGGATAAGAGAGGAGTTTATATACAGTGAAAATCCATTGAAAGGATATAAGGTGGTCTTTGGACATACACCTTTTAATGATGTGCTTGTCTTGCATGATAAGATAGGGATTGATACTGGTTGTGTATACGGTGGGAAATTAACGGCACTTAGGATTGACGATGGTAAGGTCTTCCAGACCAGCTGTGGTGGTGATTAAAATGAAGGCGGTATACCCTGGATCTTTTGATCCGATAACTTATGGGCATTTGGATATAATCAATCGAGCATTGAAAATCTTTGATGAGTTATGGGTAGTAATAATGGTAAATCCACGTAAGAAACCAATTTTTACAGCACAAGAGAGGATGGAAATGATATCACAGTTGGTTGGCGATAAGAAGAACGTTCATGTGGATTATCATGAGGGTCTCTTGGTAGATTATCTTAGAAAACAGGGTATAAAAGTTGTGATCAGAGGGTTGAGGGCTCTGACGGATTTTCAATATGAGCTTGAGATGGCTATAGCGAACAAACACCTTTGTCATGAACTCGAGACGGTTTTTCTCATGACGGATGAAAGATATTCCTTTTTGTCCTCAGGTCTTGTGAGAGAGGTTGCAGCGATGGGTGGAGATGTGAGTATGTGGGTTCCACCAAATGTAGTAGAAGCTTTAAAGAAAATGAAACTGAATGCTGTGATATAATATGGCTCGGCTAATTTTGCCCAAGACTAAAAGGAGGTTTTTGTATGGAGATAAGTGCAGAGATGGTAAAAAAACTCAGAGATATGACAGGTGCAGGAGTCATGGAATGTAAATCGGCTTTGAATGAAGCCCAAGGCGATTTTGAAAAAGCAATTGAAATACTCAGAAAACGTGGAGCTGCCGTCGCTCAGAAGAAAGCTGGAAGAGCAACTAAAGAAGGAGTAGTGACTTCTTATATTCATTTCAATGATAAGATAGGAGTTCTACTTGAACTTGGTTGTGAAACGGATTTTGTTGCAAGGATGCCAGAATTCAAAGAATTGGCATATAACCTTGCAAAACATGTTGCTGCGATGAATCCCACTTATGTAACAAGAGAAGACGTTCCCGCGGATGTCATTGAGAAGGAGAAAGAGATTTATTTGGCACAACTAAAGGATTCAAATAAACCACAAGCTGTTCTTGAGAAAATAGTACAGGGAAAGCTTGAGAAGTTCTATGAAGAGGTATGTCTCTATGATCAAAAATATATTTTTGATGATACAAAAACAGTGAAACAAATAATTGATGAACTCATAGGTAAGATAAGAGAGAACATCAGAGTTACCAGATTTGTGAGAATGCAGGTTGGAGCAGAATAAAAAAGGCGCCTTAAGGCGCCTTAAATTTTTTCCAGTGCTTGTTTTAGATCTTCAACCAAGTCCTCCAAATCCTCTATTCCCACAGAAATTCTCACTCCACCTTTTGAAATTTGAGCTCTTTTGAGTTCTTCATCACTCAGTGAGGCATGTGAGGTCAAAGATGGGATTGTAACTAAGGACTCTACGCCTGCAAGTGAAGTTGCTTGTTTGAATATTTTTAGGTTTTCGACAAAGTGTAAGGCTCTTTCTTGTGTTGAAAGATCGCAATAGACAACTGCTCCAAAACCTGGGCAATTTTCATAACACTTGGGAATTCGTGTATAAAATGTTGGGTATCTGACATTGGTCACTTTTTCATGGTTTGACAAAAACTGCGCAATTTGTTCTGCGTTGTGATTGTGTTTTTCCATTCTCAATGCGAGAGTCTTAACAGATCTTCCCACTAAATATGCTTCAAAAGGATTGGGATTGAGCCCCAACGTATACATCTTCTGCCAAATCATATCGATGAGATCTTCTCTTTTGCTTGTCACAAATCCTAAGATTACGTCTGAATGACCGTTGATATACTTTGTGACACTGTGTATCTCCAAATCTGCACCGAATTCAAGTGGTCTGAAATTATACGGTGATAAAAAAGTATTATCTACAAAGAGTAGAGCACCATTTTCATGCGCGATTTTTGATAAGTATTCTACATCTGTGAGTTTCAAAAGTGGGTTCGTCAAGGATTCAACATAGATGACTTTTGCATCATTGATTGAGAGAGTTGATATATCATCCACTGAGAAAAAATCACACTTAATACCCAATGCAGGTAAAATTTTTTGAATTAAGCTGTGTGTGCCACCATAGAGCTCGGTTAGAAAGATTGCCTTGTCTTTTTCTGAAAGAACCGATAAAAGTGAACAAGTAATCGCTCCCATACCAGATGAGAATAGAATACCTTCCTTTGCTCCGCACAAATTTGCCAATTTTTGTTCCACAGCCCTTACTGTTGGATTTGACATTCTCGAATAGATATAATTGTCACGGTAATTTACTCTGTACTTAGATGGGCTCATTAGAAAATTGGCGGTTTGATAGATAGGAGTGGTAACTGAATCGAGCTGATGGAGTTCCCCTATATGGATCGATCTTGTGGAAAATCCCTTCAAAATATCACTTCCTTTCCATGTAGGGCTTCAGTGAGACTACAGTGTATATAAGATTGATTGTAGAAATATCGATCTAAGTAACGCTCTAAAAAGATAACCGGTAGTGTATCTTCAGGTGTTCGTGGAATAAGTGAATGTTCATCTACTAATGAAGGTAAAGTTGAAGCAAGTTGATTGAAAGTCTCGAAAATGTCGTATTTTGTCTGTTCAAATCTATCTTCTTCGATGACTGTTTCCATGCGCACAAGACCCTTCAGACCAGGAATATTAACCAACTTGATATATGACATTATTCTCAAAAGAGAATCACTGCCAACCAGTTTCGTAACAATGCACTTAGATCTCTGTGCTTTTTTCATAGAGCCATATGTTTTGAAGACTTCCAGACTCACGAAGGCTTTTTGCACGTTTTTTACTAATCCAACAGGACCACGTGCCACACCGAAAGAAGGCGTTGTAAAATCAATGCTTCCATCTTTTATCGTTAAGAAATCACCGACATATTTACATACCTCATTTCGTTCAATTTGTTGCATATAGGAATCCAATGCGGATTTGGCATCGTTACCAATGGCAACATCACAGAGTAATTTGCCTATTCTTACACTTTTTTCACCCAGTTCAAGTATCTCTGATAATGCTCTTGGCATTGCAAGAACCAACTTTGATTCTGGACCCTTATCTGGTGAAAAAAGCACTGTACACTTCCCATTCTTGAAAATAACAGCACCTGTAACGATCTGACTCAGCAAAACAACATATCCAAGGATATTTATTGATTCAAATGTTCTTCTTCTGCTGTCTATAAATACTATTGTTTCACAAGGTGATTCACTTTTCACAACATCTTCTTCGAGAATCGATGCCGATTCAGCATAATCGATATCTGACGGTAACATGGTGCCTTCATTTTTAACGATTTCGATTCTTGGATTTAGCCCCTCGATCAATGTCGAAAGATCTATCATAAGAACATCTCCTTGTACAATTCTCCTTCGATGGTATAGATAGATATTCTCAGATTCTGTGAAAATTCAAGCAAAGCACATGTCGGTGGGTAATTCATCTTTGGAAGGGAAGGACTGCCTGGATTGAGGACGATTTTTGATTTTACTGTTTCAAGTCTTGGGATATGAAAATGCCCGTAAACCAGTATATCAGCACTGTATTTGTCAAGTAATTGCGTAATTTCATCGTCATTTTGAATATTCTCACCATGCAACAGAACCATTTTGAATCCTCTAAAGGTTAAAGACATTATCTTGGGCATATCTTCGTTCTCAAGAACTAAAAGATCGACGTCTGCATCGCAGTTTCCCCTTACGTACGATATATTTGTCTTTGCCTTTAAGATACTGGCAAGTTCGGCTGGGTTATAACCATTGGGTAGAGGATTTCTCGGACCGTGATAAAGAATATCTCCGAGATGAAAGATTTCGTCAATCGATTGAAATGATTTTTCAATCTTATTCCAACTTGCGAGTGAACCATGTGTGTCTGAAACAATCAATACTTTGGACAAATCTTTCACCTTCTTTTGAAGTAAAAAATCCCTACAACTGTTGTCAAAGAAACGATTATCGTTGAAACCACAACCATGGTGATCAATTCGTTTGTTCCAACCAAGCCATATATTTGGGTTTTTCTCAAAGTGTAATTCACCAAAAATAGCGGGAAATACTTTGCAATTGTCTGGACCGATTGGGGCATTGAACTTATCGGTACTATCATTCCACTCAAAAAGAAGGAGACGACGACCACGCTCAAACCAAAAAGGCTTGCTGTTTGTGTGCTCCCAGCTGAGTAAGAGAGAAGAACACCAACACAGGCGTGAAAAAAGGAATTCAAAAAGATCAGTAAAATAAGTAATCCAACGGGAAGATGAACCTTCAGAAAAATAAATAAGACAAAAGCAATGAAAGATTCTATGATACCCAATATGGTATAAGAAAAAATCTTCGATATGGTGTATGACATGTGATTCAAATTGCTTGAAAGGTATATATCTGTTAAGCCGTTTTCCTTTTCGTTAACTATCGATCCACAAGATAACGCAAGTACCACAAAGGCTGCCGATAAAAAAATAGCAATGGGGGTAAGCAGGGATTTGAAGCTGAGTAACTCTTCTTTCTCGCTCATTATCAATTTCGGTGCAGGATAACCAGGAGAAGCAAATAAATATCTGATCACTTGTGGGTCGAAGAATGGGCTACCTTGAAGATCTTCGAACATGGATCTAAAAAGTTGATACATGATCGATGATACCTGGAGATCTATTGGACTTGGTATGAAAGTCATAGTTGTTTGTCTTGCAGCATACAGATCCTTTGAAAAATCTCTTGGTATCACCACAATTGCGTTGTATTCACCATTCAACAGTCTCTTTTCGTAATCAGGTCCAGCATATGATATGGTACCTCCCCTGAAAAGAGACATGACTATACCCACTGTGAATCTTGAGAGTGGGTCAGTGTCTTGGTTGACTATGCCAATTCGAGCATGAAACAAACTGTAACTGTTGAACAAGATAGTAGTTAATAGTATCACAAGTAGTGGCACGGTAATAATTGTGAAAAGAGACAGGCGATTCTTAAAGATGCGCTTTAAATCAGTTAAAATTAATCTTGAAATTTGCATCATCTACTCTGTCCACCTCGTTTCTCAAAAATCCCAATGATTTGCTTGTGAATTTCCTCGACAGTTTTTTCTCCATCTATTATTACTATCCTGTCAGAAAATTTTCTTGCCAGATATAGATATGCGTCTCTGACCGTTTTGAGAAATTCATATCCTTCAGATTCAATTCTATCAAAGACTTTCTTCCTTTTCATTGAAGTTTCTACCGTGATATCTATATAAAACGTCAAGTCTGGCTTCAAACCACTTGTTGCAAAATCATTCAATTTTTCGACTTCTTCTAATCCTATATTCCTTCCTGCACCCTGGTAAGCAACACTCGAGTCTATGAATCGATCTGCCACAACTATTTTGTTTTCGATCAGAGCAGGTGATATTACTTGCGATACCAATTGAGCCCTACTTGCCAAAAACAGCAGAAGTTCTGCTCTTGGAGAGATCGGCATATCACGATTTTCTAAAAGTAATTTCCTTATTGCCTCACCGATTTCTGTGTCCCCAGGTTCTCTAACGTAAATAAAAGGGATATTTTTTTCTTTAAGATATTCCAAAAAGAGTCTTGCTTGTGTGCCCTTGCCACTACCATCGATCCCCTCAAACGATACGAACATTATTTCCCTCCTTTTTCAATCGAGAATTTCAAAGGTCTGAAAATCTTCCTCGCTGACCTCCTTGTATTCTACATTTGTGACTATTGCCGAGATTGGACCTCTACTCACTTGGTTTATAAATTCTCTTAATACATTTTCACTTGCTTGTGCGTGAATTTCCACAGAGCCATCGTCAGCATTTCTCACATAACCATTTACACCCATTTTCTTTGCAATTTTGTAAGCGAAATACCTAAATCCAACACCTTGTACACGACCGTAGATTTTTATGAAAAATGCCGACATAAGTTAACCACCTCGATGATATAATTTCTGCAAAACATAATACATCGAAAAATGCAAAATGTATAGGAGGTGGAACCTTGAATTTTCAAGAAGGGCTTACTTTTGATGATGTTCTTTTAATACCCCAATATAGTGAAATACTGCCGTCTCAGACTGATGTGAAAACGAGGTTGGTAAAGGATATCTGGTTGAATATACCACTTGTCAGTGCCGCTATGGACACAGTCACAGAAGCGGAACTCGCAAAAGCACTCGCCCGAGAAGGTGGAGTTGGAGTTATCCACAAGAATATGTCCATTGAAGAACAAGCTCATCAAGTCTCGATTGTAAAAAGAACTGAAAACGGAGTCATCTATGATCCAGTGACTATTAATTCTGATGATACTATAGAGAAGGCCTTAGAACTCATGTCAACTTATCGCATAGGTGGTTTACCAGTTGTTGATGAAGACAGACATCTACTTGGTTTGATAACTAATAGAGATATCAGATTTGAGAAGGATTATACCAAACCCGTTAAAGAATTGATGACACCGATGTCAAAACTCATAGTTGCGGAACCATCAATCAGTCTTGATGAAGCTAAGCAAATCCTGCATGCGCATAAAATCGAAAAATTACCCTTAGTTGATTCGCAAAAGAGATTAGTTGGTTTGATAACCATTAAAGACATTATGAGTGTCATCGAACATCCTTTTGCAGCTCGCGACTCGAAGGGAAGGTTAATCGTTGGTGCGGCGGTTGGTACTGGTGAAGATACACTGAAAAGGGTACAGGCATTGAGAGATGCCCAAGTAGATTTTATCGTAGTTGATACGGCACATGGCCATTCTAAGAAGGTCTTGGAGACAGTCAGAAAAATAAAGGCAGATTTTCCAGATCTTCCTATCATAGCTGGAAATGTTGCAACAGAGGATGGTGCAATAGCTTTGATCAAAGCAGGAGCTGATTCTGTGAAAGTTGGAATAGGACCGGGCTCGATCTGCACTACACGGGTTGTTGCAGGTATAGGTGTTCCACAGTTGACGGCAGTCATGAGATGTGCAGCGGTCTGTAGAAATTACGGAGTGACCTCCATTGCAGATGGCGGTATAAGATATTCTGGAGATATCGTCAAAGCACTTGCAGCTGGTGCTGATTCAGTGATGATAGGTAGTATCTTCGCAGGGACGGAGGAAGCGCCAGGTGATGCGATTTTGTACCAGGGAAGGAAATATAAGGCATACAGAGGAATGGGCAGTGAGGCTGCTATGAAAAAGGGCAGTGCAGACAGATATTTTCAAAATGAAAACTTCAAATTTGTTCCTGAAGGGGTTGAAGGGATGGTACCTTACAAAGGTGCCGTAAAAGATGTAGTCCATCAACTTGTTGGAGGTTTGAGAGCGGGGATGGGTTATATCGGTGCGAGAAATTTGCAGGAATTAAGAGATAAAGCAGTGTTCATGAGAGTAACTCAAGCAGGTGTTCGTGAAAGTCATCCACATGACATAATCATCACAAGAGAGCCATCGAATTACTGGTCGCCTTCTAACCAATGAAAAAGGGCGCATGGCGCCCTTATTCTCTTTTTACTAATTGAGTTAGATCGCCTATTTCCATGAACAATTTATCGATATTCTTGAGAAAACCAAGTCTGTTTTTTCTTATATCTTCTCGGTCAGACATAACAAAAACTTCGTTGAAATAATTATCTATGTGTGGCTTTAACGAGATTAACGAACTCACTGCCTTTTCGTAATCAAGTTCCTTCAGGCTCTCTGAGACAATAGATTTTGCATGAATGAATTGATTCAACAGAGATCTCTCAGCCTCTTTTTCAAACAAAGCACCGTCGAAATTCGTGTCAGTGTAATTCTTTGTAATGTTATGAACTCTCTCAAATCCGATACACAATTTATTGAAGTCTTCGGTATCCATCATTTTCGACACTGCTTTAGCCGAGAGAAATCCTCTGAGTGGTCTTTTCCATAAGTGGACAACGGCTCTGGCTACATCATATGTAAATCCTTCGTTGATTAAAAATGCGTAATACCTTCCACTCATGAAATCCTCGATCGTTTGATTACTACATTTCATGTTTAAAAGCTTCAGTGCTGTATACAGTAAATCTTCGAGATCTATATCCCACCTTTGGAGTACAATTGCGCGCAAAATCGTATCCAACTTATTTCTCAAACCAAAAGGATCTTTCGAGCCACTTGGTATATTACCAACTGCAAGATTTCCAACGATTGTGTCGATTCTGTCAGAAATACCTATGATGGCACCAATCTTTGTTTGTAATTGCTCTGCGTATTGTTCTTCTATCGCGTAGGCAACCTCGCTGTCTTCTCCATTCAAGGTAGCGTAGATTCTTCCCATAACTCCTTGCAGTTCTGGAAATTCATATACAACGTGAGAAGCAATATCGGCCTTCGACAGTATAGCCGCTCTCCGAACCTTCTCAAGTAAAGTTTTCAGACCAAGTTTCTCAACGATATACACTGAAATTTCTTCAATTCGTTTGACCTTGTCAAATAGTGTGCCAAGTTCTTTTTGAAAGACCATCTCTTGTAACTTCTTGTTGAAATCCTCGAGTTTATATCTTTTGTCTATCTCGAGATAATAATGAGCATCTTCGAGACGTGCATTAACGACATTTTGATATCCTTGAATGATTTTGGAAAAATCCCCTTCTGGTCTGTCTACGAAAGCAATGAAAGAGGTTGTCATTTTGCCATTTTTTGATGTTGTGAATGCACTCAGGTGATGTTTTATGGTAACGGTTATGAGTTCGGGTGGCAAATTCAGATAATCTTGCTTAAAATCACTGACTATTGCAATTGGCCATTCTGTTATCTTTGAAATCTTGTCGATCATCTTTTCTTCTTTCTCACATTTGAATTCATTTTGTTTCTCAAGTTCATCGAGTTGTCTTCTTATCTTTTCTCTTCTTTCTTCCTCATCAACGATTACAAAATGTTCTCTGAGGATATCTATATAGTTCTCAGGCTTCTCAATTTCTATTTTCTTTCCAATATATGGATGTGAATGAGTCTTATTCGATGATTTTATTCCAAACAACTCGAGTGGAAGAACACGACCGTTGTATATACATAAAATCCATTTCACAGGCCTTATGAACTCATATTCTCCATTTGCCCATTTCATTGGTTTAGTGAACTTAAGTGATAAAACTATATTTTTGAAAATTTCTGGTAAAACTTCTTCTGATTTTCTTCCTTCGATCTTCTTTTTCAGATAGATATAACCTTCCTGAACGAAGATATCATTTTCAGACGCTTGATTAGCCGATAAGAAACCCATCAGGGCTCTTGTGGGTTCACCATTAGAGAAGGCTACTTGCTGAGATGGCCCTTTTTTCACAACAATCATGTCTTGCTGTTTTTCAGAGAGATTTTGTATTAATATACAGATTCTGCGATTTGTCACAAAACAAAATAATTTCTCATAATCGATTTTTGATTCACGTAGAGAATTCTCCGATAACTCTTTGATCTGTTGTTTTATCTGATCGATTTCACTTGCTGGCAATTCTTCGACACCTATTTCAAATAGTGCACTTTTTGTCATTTTGATTGACCTCCCAAAAAGGCTTCCGCACAGCGTTTAGCCATAGACCTGATAGATCTTATATACTGTTGTCTCTGAGCGACACTTATGGCATTTCTTGCATCGAGTAAATTGAAGGTGTGAGAACATTTTATCATATAGTCATATGCCACAAGATAATTACCATTGTTGATCTGGTTCTCAAATTCAGAAGAATAGATATCGTATAACTGGAAAAGACTTTGTGCATTTGAAAGCTCAAAATTGTATTTGGAAAATTGTCTTTCGTTTTCCAGGTAGATCTGACCATATGAGATCTTCTCGTTCCACATCACATCGAAGATATTATTCTTTCCTTGGAGATACATAGCTATTCTCTCAACACCATAGGTTATCTCGAGTGGAATAGATTTCAGAGGAATGCCGCCGATTTGTTGGAAATAAGTAAACTGCGTTATTTCCATACCATCAAGCCAAACTTCCCAACCGACACCCCACGCTCCAAGAGTCGGTGATTCCCAGTTATCTTCTATGAATCTGACATCGTGTTCATTCAGATTTATGTTTAAGGCGCGTAAAGAATCCAGGTACAAATTTTGGGAATCCTCTGGTGATGGTTTTATGATGACTTGATACTGAAAATATCTTTGAAGACGATTTGGATTTTCACCGTACCTACCGTCTGCTGGTCTGCGGCTTGGTTGAACGAATGCAACTTTCCATTCTCCTTCTCTCAGTGATCCAAAAAAAGTGGCAGGATGAAAAGTACCAGCGCCAACTTCCATATCGTATGGTTGATCTATCATACATCCTACAGCTGCCCAGTAATTGTTGAGTCTCTCTATTACCTCTTGCAAGTACATCAAAACACCTCCGTTTCATGCTCATTATACGACTTTGTATAACACCTTTCAAGAGTTTGTACCTTTGGTTTAATTGATTAATTTTGCTATACTCAAGTTGTGAATATCTATTAAAGGGGGAAATATCTATGATCCTAAGAGTGAATCTTTCGACAAAAAGTGTCACAAAACAAGAGATCGACGAAAAAATTCTGGATGACTTTATAGGCGCAAGAGGTCTCGCAAGTAAAATTATCTGGGATGAGGTAAAAAATGTTGATCCACTATCCAGTGAAAACAAACTCGTAGTGGCTGCAGGTCCATTCAATGGATTGAGAACACCAAGTGGAGGGAAACTCGTCATAGCATCCAAAAGTCCATTAACAGGTGGATATGGTGATGGAAATATAGGAACAATGGCGTCTGTTCACGTGAGAAAAGCTGGTTACATGGCAATTGTTATAGAAGGGGTATCCGACAAGCCTGTTTATCTTTATGTTGAAGATGATCACGTGAGTATATTGAGCGCAGAAGGTATTTGGGGACTGAGTACTTTTGAAACTGAAAGAAAATTAAAACAAGTTCATGGAGATCACATTGGAGTTCTGAGTATAGGTCCTGCTGGTGAGAATTTGGTGAAATTCGCCGTGGTCATATCTCAGGAGGGGCGTTCTGGCGGAAGACCTGGTATGGGTGCGGTTATGGGAAGTAAGAAACTTAAAGCCATTGTTGTAAAGGGAACAAAAGATGTTGAGGTAAAAGATAAAAAGGCTTTTGAAGAATACACAAAAGAAGTCTATAAAATCATTCCCAAGTTACCTGCCTATGATTTTTGGATGAGACAGGGAACACTCGCCACACTCGAATGGGCTAACAAGAATCGTGCACTTCCCACGAGGAATTTCTCCCAAGTGAAATTCGAATATGCTCGATCGGTTGATGGATATTCCATGGAAGCCATGAAAGTCAGTAAGCGAGGATGTCCCAATTGCAATATGATATGTGGAAATGTCGTTCTTGACATGGAAGGCAAGGAAAGTGAACTCGATTACGAAAATGTTGGTATGCTCGGTCCAAACACTGGTATGCCTTCACTGAATCGGGTAGCAGTCTTGAACAGATTGGCCGATGAATTTGGTATGGATACTATTTCACTCGGCGTGGTGCTGAGCTTTGCGATGGAAGCACATGAAAAGGGAATAATAAAAGATGCACCAGGTTTTGGAGAATACGAAAAAGCCGTTGAATTGACGAAAAAAATTGCTTATCGCGATGGCGAGCTTGCCAATTTACTCGCTGAAGGTGTCAAAGTAGCTGCGGAAAAGATGAATCTTGAAGATATTGCAATGCATGTTAAAGGCCTTGAGGTTTCCGCTTACAATTGTTATATATACCCAGCTATGGCTCTTGCTTACGGAACAAGTGCTATCGGTGCACACCATAAAGAAGCCTGGATCATCGCCTGGGAAATAGGTTCTTCACCTCTGGAGGAAGGTGCTGCATCTAAGTACGTAATGACTTATTCACCGGAAAAAGCCTCTAAGGTAATCGAGCAACAACGTATAAGAGGTGGCATGTTTGAGATTTTAACTGCATGCCGCTTGCCGTGGGTAGAACTTGGATTGGATCTTGAGTGGTATGCAAAGATCTTGAGTGCAATAACTGGAAAAGACTGGACTTTGCAAAAGATCTTTGAAGCTGCAGACAGGGTTTATTCTCTGATAAGATGCTATTGGGTGAGAGAATTCAAAGGAAATTGGAACAGGTATATGGATTATCCTCCAAAGAGATGGTTTGACCAAGAAATAGATGGAATGAAGCTTGAAAGAGATAAATACGATCAACTGCTCAGTGAGTATTACAAATTGAGAGGTTGGGATGAAAGAGGTATACCTACGGTTGAAACACTGAAAAAACAAAGACTTGACTTTGTTCTCGATGACCTAAGAGGTATTCTCAGTTAAATTTTTCCAACACGATACAAACGCTTAATCTTATTTAGAGACAAATGTTGTATCTTCAAATATGCAGTTCCTTGACAAGCAAAGTATCAGAGAATATAATTGACAAGGATGTGGTGCCAGCGTAGCTCAACCGGCAGAGCGGCTGATTTGTAATCAGCAGGTTGGGGGTTCGAGTCCCTTCGCTGGCTCCAAAATGGGTGGTGAGGTGCCCGAGCGGCCAAAGGGGGCGGACTGTAAATCCGCTGGCGGAACGCCTTCGGAGGTTCAAATCCTCCCCTCACCACCATTTCTTACGAATAAGAGGTGTGAGAAAATGAGAAATAAGATATCCCTTAAGTGTTCAGTCTGTGGTACAAAGAACTACTATACAGACAAGAGTAAGAACGACAAGGACAAGTTGAGTCTGAAAAAATACTGTCCAAAGTGTGACAAGCACACAGTTCATAATGAGGCTAAGTGAGACGCAGGGCCGTAGCTCAATTGGGTAGAGCACCGGTCTCCAAAATCGGGGGTTGCGGGTTCGACTCCTGCCGGCCCTGCCAATTTTTTGTATCCTGGAGGGATACGAATGGAGAAGATTAAAAAGTTTTTCAAAGAAATCCTCAGTGAGGCAAAAAAGACTCATTGGCCCAATAGAAATGAGCTTTTGACCTCCACTTCCGTAGTTGTTTTGATACTCTTAGTAATGGGAGTTTATTTCTTTCTACTTGATATGTTTTTCTCAGGGAGTATCAGAGCGTTACTGAAGGCCTTGGGCATAGGGTGATAAATGTGAAGAAAAAATGGTTCATCCTTAGAACCATGGCAGGTTTTGAACAAACAGCGAAAGAAAACTTGGAGGCGAAGATAAAATCAACGGGGTCGAGTCGTTTCTTTGGCAGAATACTGGTTCCAGAGGAAACGATCTTGGATGCAACTGCAAAATCAGTAAAACGCTACGTTGTGTCTTTGAATGCAAAGATAACTGTGAAAAGTGGTACCGATGTCGAAAAAGGTGATTTGCTCGCTGAAGAACCGGCGATTCATGTCCGACACAGTGGCACTATAACTAATATCAGAAACTATAGAAAAGTTGTCGTTGAAACGATAGACAGAAAGTATTCCAAGACCTATTTTCTACCAGAGGGATCAAAACTCGAAACTGGTATAAAAATAGGTGCTCGAATAAAGCAAGGTATGCCTCTAACGAAGGATTTTGAATACTTATGTGAATTGGACGGGAAGATAGTCGAAAATGAAAGAGTTAAGCGTGTAGAAATTCAGAGAGAAGATGGAGAAATAGATGTGTACCATATTCCTCTTGAAGTTTTTGACTCGCAAAGGGTCAGTAAGGGTAAAAAAGTAAAGAATGGAGAACTTCTCGCAGAAGGCAGGAAGATTCAATCTGATACAAATGGTCGTGTTGAAATAGTCGATCTGGGAACAAGAAAAGAGATCAGAATAGCCAAAACTCATAAGAGAAGATTGTTCCCCGGTTACATCTTTGTTGAAATGATGATGAACGATGAAACATGGCAATTTGCGAGAACCGTTCCAAATATAATAGATTTCGTATCGTCCGGTGGACAACCTTTAGAACTTAAAGCGAAAGAAGCCCGTGCTATCTTGAGACTTGCAGGATTAGAAACATATGAAGAAAAGGTAAGACCTGTCAAAGTTGAGTTTGGTTTCCGTGTTGGTGATGTTGTAAAAATAACATCAGGACCATTTGAGGACTTTGCCGGGGTAGTTAAGGAAATAGACCCAGAGAAACAAGAATTACGTGTTGCGGTTACTATATTTGGAAGAGAAACTCCTGTGACCGTTAAGACATCGGAGGTTGAAAAGATTCAATGAGTGGGAGGGAATATTCCCAGACCACCAAAGGAGGGAAACTGAATGGCGAAGAAGGTTGTTGCAGAAGTCAAGTTGCAGCTTCCTGCTGGTAAGGCAACTCCTGCTCCTCCTGTAGGACCTGCTCTGGGTCAGCGAGGAGTAAACATAATGGAGTTCTGCAAGAGATTCAATGCCGAAACCGCTGACAAAGCTGGTATGGTTTTGCCAGTTATTATAACAGTTTACGAAGACAGATCCTTCAGCTTTATCGTCAAAACACCACCAGCGTCGTTTTTGTTGAAAAAGGCAGCAGGTCTTGAAAAAGGCTCTGGAGAAGCAAAACGAAAAAGTGTAGGAAAGGTTACCAGAAAGCAAGTAGAGGAAATCGCAAAGATAAAGATGCCTGATCTAACAGCTAATGATCTTGAAGCGGCAATTAAGATAGTTGAAGGTACAGCCAGAAGTATGGGAATAGAAGTTGTAGACTGACTTAAGAAAGGAGGAGGCGTATGCCGAAGCACTCCAAAAGATATGAGGAAATAAGGAAGAAGATCGATAGAGCACGATTTTATAAGATTGACGAGGCTCTTGATTTGGTGAAACAAACTGCTACAGCGAAATTCGATGAAACTATAGAATTACACATGTCAACTAACATAGACACAAAGAGACCTGAACAGCAAGTTCGTAGTACTGTCGTTCTTCCACATGGAACAGGTAAAACTGTTAGGGTATTAGTTTTCGCAAAAGGCGATAAGGCAGAGGAAGCAAAAAAAGCAGGAGCGGATTTCGTCGGTGGCGATGAGTTGGTTGAAAAGATAACTAATGAGAATTTCACCGATTTTGATATTGCAATAGCGACACCGGATATGATGAAATCAATAGGTAAACTTGGAAAAATTCTCGGTCCCCGTGGTTTGATGCCATCCCCAAAATCAGGTACGGTGACTGATGATGTTGAGTCAGCAGTCAGAGAGTTCAAGATGGGTAGAGTAGAAGTTCGAAGTGATAAGACAGGTTGTTTGCATGTTCCAATTGGAAAGCGGTCTTTCGATGTTTCAAAATTGAAGGAAAATTTGATTTCCGCTTATAAACAGATAATGGCATTGAGACCAGCAGGGGTCAAAGGACAGTTCATAAAAAAGGTTGTTGTAACTTCTACGATGGGAGTTGGAATAAAGGTCGATCAGGCAGATCTTGAATCGGCACAGTAAAGATAAAGTGAATAGCCGAAGAAAGTAGGTTTTCAGAAGAGGTACTCCCCGCCTACCGAGGCAAGATTGTGGATTACGCTTTTTGGCGTGGGGTCTCTTCTTGATTAAGAGACCTTTTTTATTGTGAAAGGAGGTGCGAAGTTGATAACAAAAGAGCAAAAGCAACAGATATTGGAAAGACTCAAAGAGGAATTCAGTGATTCTTCACTGATATTGTTTGTGAACTACACAGGTTTCAACGTGGCAACGATGAGAGAAATTAGGCGCAGAATTTATTCTAAATACCAAAGAGCTGCTCATTTCACTGTAGCCAAAAACACCTTGATCGGCAAAGCCTTGTCGGAGGTTGGTTACAATTCGAGTGAGTTCGAAAAAGTTTTGTCTGGTCCAACAGCAGTTTTATATGTTCGCTCTGGAGATCCAGTTGATGCGATAAAAATCATCAACTCATTTGCCAAGGAAAGAAAATTAGAAGGTATTTTCAAAGGAGTTTACCTTGAAAGAAAATGGTTTGATGGCGATCAAGTTAACAATCTGGCGAATCTCCCAACAAAACAAGAGCTCTACGCGATGGTACTTGGAAGATTGCAAGCACCTATTACTAACTTGGTCTACGTGCTGAACGGAACTATTAGGAAACTTTTGTATGTTTTGAGTGCCGTACAAGAAAAGAAATCACAATGACGGAGGTGTGGTAAAATGAATGTGGAACAAATTGTTGAGGCGATTGAAAAGTTAACAGTTGCTGAACTTGCTCAACTTGTTAAGGCTCTTGAAGAAAAATTTGGTGTTACAGCGGCTGCTCCCGTTGCTGTCGCTGCTGTTGCTGCCCCAGCTGCTGCTGGTGCACCACAAGCTCAAGCTGAAGAAAAGACAGAATTTGATGTCATATTGAAGAGTTTCGGCGCAAACAAAATAGGAGTTATCAAGGTAATAAGAGAAATAACTGGACTCGGTTTGAAAGAAGCGAAAGATTTAGTTGAAAAAGCAGGAAGCCCAGATGCAATCGTTAAGAGTGGCGTGCCAAAGAATGAAGCAGAAGATATGAAAAAGAAACTTGAAGAGGCTGGAGCAGAGGTTACTTTGAAGTAATGTGAATAGCTTTTCTTGATGGAAAAAAATATGTATCAAACCTATACCAGCTATGCTGGTATAGGTTGTTTTGTGTTAACATATTTTGGTGTCTCTGCTACTCTGTAATTTTCTTGTCTTTTTGCTCCTAAGAAGATTCTACCACAAAATGGGGTGATTTGATGCGAACCGTACGATATGGAAGAAGAGAACGACTCACCTTCGGTCGCATACAAGATGCAGTAAAGGTGCCTAACCTCATATCGATGCAAATCGATTCCTACAGAGATTTCTTGGAGAATGGTATAATGGAAGTTCTCAAGAAATTCTCTCCGATTAGCTCTCAACCACATAAAGGTGACTTGAAAAGAGGTGAAAAAGGACTTCTTTTGGAGTTCATCTCAACCAAAATTGGAGAACCGAATGCGCCAGTTGAGGAATGCAAGCAAAAAGGATTGACCCACACTGTTCCTGTTTACACAACGGTAAGAATTACGGACGTTAACAGCGGTGAAATGCGTCAAGATGAAGCATTTTTGGGTTCTATACCATACATGACTCAGAATGGTACTTTCATCATCAATGGTGCTGAGAGAGTTGTAGTAAGCCAGTTGGTGAGAGCGCCGGGTGTTTATTTCGTGGACGAAATACCAAAGACTCAAGTAGTGGCACCCATATATGTTGCACATTTCTTACCAGTTAGAGGTGCTTGGCTGGAGATACTCTATCATACTGCGGAAAACATGTTTTATGCAAGAATTGACCGCAAAAGGCGAATAAATCTTTTCTTACTTTTCAAAGCACTTGGTTATGAGGATGATTTGAAGATCTTGGAACTTTTCCCTGATTCGATAGATGCTGACGACGAATATACCATGGAGAAAGCCGTTGGGTCCATTATTCTCCATGATGTTGTTATTGATGGAGAAAAGGTCGTTGAAAAAGGTGGCATTCTGACTAAGTCAGCTGCTAAGACCATCTTGGAGTCAAAATTGTCGACCATAGTGAGGGCTCATCCAGCAGCTCAGAAGACCCTGGAAAAAATGATAGATGCTTATGGTGAAGTTGATTCTGATAAAGCGCATATGGAAATATTCAGAAAACTAAAACCCGGGGAAATTCCAAGGGTTAATGCGGCAAGGGCTTATCTGGCAGGATTGTATTTTAGCACTGAAAGATTTGAACTATCAGATGTGGGACGTTATAAGATAAACAGAAGATTGAACCAAGCATACAAGAAGTATCTTGTACAGATAGAAGGACTTTCAGAAGAAGAAGCCGGGAAGAGAGATTATGAATCACAAGATCCCGTTCTAACAACACTTGACATTGTTCTTGCTACGAGATATCTGCTTGATGTGAGCAGAAACCCAGAGATAATGGATACCAAGGATCATCTTGGAAATAAAAGGGTGAGAACTGTCGGTGAGTTGATAAAAATCGAGTTTGAAAGAGCTTTTTCTCGTGCTCAGAGATTGATACAGGAACGCCTGACTCTTTACAACTCGCTGGATAAAATATCCGTCCAGAGTTTGATAAATGTCAAAACCATAATTGCAAGTATCAACCAATTTTTTGCCACCAGCCCGCTATCGCAGTTCATGGAACAAGTAAATCCATTGGCAGAACTAACACACAAACGACGTTTGACTGCCGTGGGACCAGGTGGATTGAAGCGCGAACGTGCAAGATTTGAGGTAAGAGACGTTCACCATTCTCACTATGGAAGAATGTGTCCAATCGAGACACCTGAAGGTGCGAATATAGGTCTCATAACATCTCTGGCAGTATATGCAGATCTTGACAAATTTGGCTTTTTGACAACACCTTATAGGAAGGTTGTCAATGGTCGTGTTACAGATGAGATAGTTTATCTCACAGCAGACGAAGAAGAACACTACAATATTGCTCCTTGTACTGTAAAGATTGACAAGGACGGGAATATCGTCGATGAAAAAGTACCTGTAAGGTTCATGGAAAGAGTCCAGTATGTTGATAGAGAAAAGGTTCAGTTCATGGATGTCTCGACAAAGCAAATTATCAGTGTTTCTACAGCACTCATACCATTTCTTGAACACGACGATGCCAACAGGGCTTTGATGGGTTCTAACATGCAGAGGCAGGCTGTACCTCTTGTGAAGCCAGAAGCACCGTTTGTCGCCACTGGCATCGAGTATGACGCAGCTTTGTATTCTGGTTATGTCATATTGGCAAAACACGATGGAATAGTCAGAAAGGTAGATGCAAGAAAGATAGTTATCGAAAGAATCAATAAAGATGGCAAGCCCATTGTTAGAGATGGTAAACCGGTTTTGGATGAGTATTACTTGATGAAATTCATACGTACCAATCAAGATACAACGGTGAATCAGCGCCCAATAGTCAATGCTGGAGATTTGGTCAAAGCTGGCGATGTTATTGCCGATGGTCCTGCGACAGACATGGGAGAGCTTGCCTTGGGAAAGAACGTACTGGTTGCTTTCATGCCATGGGAAGGTTACAATTTCGAAGATGCCATTCTCGTTAGTGAAGAGTTACTGGAGGAAGACGCATTCACATCGGTGCACATCGAAGTTTACGAAACCCAAGCGCGTGATACAAGGCTCGGTCCCGAAGAAATAACAGTGGATATTCCAAATGTCAGCAAAGAAGCCTTGAGAAATCTTGATGAAAATGGAATTGTCAGAATAGGTGCTTATGTGGGTCCACAAGACATTCTTGTGGGTAAGGTGACACCTAAGGGCGAAGGTGAAACAACACCGGAAGAAAAAATCATAAGATCGGTCTTTGGCGAGCGTGGTAAAGATGTCAAGGATACATCACTTAGACTACCTCACGGAACCGATGGAAGGGTTATAGATGTAAAAATCTTTGACAAAGAAGATGTATCGGATCTTGGAGCCGGTGTCAATAAACTTGTAAAAGTTTATGTTGCGTGCAGAAAAACACTTGAAGTTGGAGACAAACTTGCAGGAAGGCATGGAAATAAAGGTGTAGTCTCAAAGATTTTGCCGAAAGAAGATATGCCATTTTTGCCAGATGGTACACCCGTTCAGATAGTTCTCAGCCCGCTTGGCGTTCCATCGAGAATGAATGTGGGACAGATTCTTGAGACCCACCTTGGGTGGTTGGCAAAATTAACGAACAACTGGTTCGCAACACCAGTTTTCGATGGAGCTAAGGAAAATGAAATATTGCCTTGGCTTTATGAAGAGAGACGAGTTCTCGGTCTTGACGAAGGAGACAACGATCAAGAGAGTTCTGGTAAAGTCGTACTCAGAGATGGAAGAACGGGAGAACCATTTGCAGAGCCCGTAGTCGTTGGATGTATCTACATGATGAAACTCATCCATATTGCAAAAGACAAAATACATGCTCGTTCCACCGGACCTTATTCTTTGATACATCAGCAACCTCTTGGTGGTAAGGCTCAATTTGGTGGTCAGAGATTTGGTGAAATGGAAGTTTGGGCACTGGAAGCTCATGGAGCTGCACACACTTTGAATGAAATGTTAACGATCAAATCAGACGACATCAAGGGTAGAAATGAAGTTTACAAGGCAATCCTCAAAGGCAAAAACATACCTGAACCCGGTATACCTGAAAGTTTTCGTGTGTTGATCAAAGAACTGAGAGGCCTTGCATTAGATGTGAGAGTCTATGATGAAAGCGGCAATGAAGTCGATATTGACCGGGTTTAAAAAGGTTGCCGAGGAGGGAAAGATGAATGGCGATATCTACTTTTAAGAGAAAGATTGCATCGGTAAGAGTTGGCGTAGCTTCTCCGGAAACGATTAGAAGTTGGTCAAGCGGAGAGGTCAAGAAACCCGAGACGATTAACTACAGGTCATTCAAACCAGAGCGCGACGGACTATTTTGTGAAAAAATCTTTGGACCGACCAAAGATTATGAATGTGTTTGTGGAAAGTACAAAGGTAAAAAATACGAGGGAACTGTTTGTGAGAGATGCGGTGTGAGGGTGGAATCCAAGGAAGCTCGCAGAAAAAGGATGGGACACATAGAATTAGCGGCTCCTGTGGTTCATGTTTGGTATTTAAAAAGCAGCCCAAGTGTACTTTCTACTTTGTTGAATATACCCGCGCGAGACCTTGAAAATATCATATACCATGGCAGTAGAAGGATCATCGAGCGAACCTATATCATTGTGGATCCCAAAAAGACTCAGTTTGCTGCCGCAGACTCACTGTATGAAACAGAGTACGAGATTTACAGGAAAGCCTTGGATTTCGAGGCAGAGATAGCAGTTGTCGTTAAGAACCCAAAATCTCCAGTTATATCAGATATCGATGGTGAGGTAAAGATCAAAACCGAAAAAAGTAACACTGGAAGAGAAATCACATGGATAATCGTTCGAAACAACCAACGCGTTCCTGTTCAGCTTCAACCAGGGATGATTTTGCTGGTGAAGAACGATCAATTAGTAGAAAAGGACACTCCTTTGGTTGCTCAAAAGCAGATTTCACCATTTTATGCACCCTTTGATGGAACTGTTGAAATAGATGAGCTGGCTTCTACAATGACGATAAAACCACTCGCGACGAGTAAGGAGCAACCTGTCACTATAACTATTCCATATTGTGTCAAAGTGCTTGTAAAAGATGGTAGCAAAGTAAAGGCTGCTGATGAACTTTTGAGTGCTGGTACAATTCAACCTATTCAGAGTCCAAGCTCTGGTAAAGTAGTTTTCGGTAAGGAATTAAATGTTAGGCCAATGGAAGACGGTACTTACGAAGTCCTGTCGGCTGGTACATTATACATTGAACAAGTCATTCAAGAAAAGCAATACCCGATCTTTGAAGGTGCACTCCCATATGTTAACGATGGCGATACAGTTAAAGCCGGAGATTATTTGGCAGATAGATTCTTGTTTGAAGATGAAGTTTTGTCTGCCCACGAATACAAAATCTTTGAAGAACATTATCCCGATCAATTCACAGTTGAAGCGGAAGTCGAAAACGACAGACCCATAGTGGCCATTACAGAGATCGATGAAGAGCTCTCAGAGAAAACTGGTTTGACTATTGGTTCGATAATCACTGAGAGTGAATATGAAGCTTATCGAGAACTGTACCCTGGCAAAATAGAAGCCCATTATGGTGCAACAGCTGTAAAAAAGTTGCTCGAAAAGATTGATCTGGAAAAACTAAGAGCACATATCGAGTCGGAATTATCTCAGCTTCCAAAAAGTAGCGGAAGGGCGTTGAAATTATTAAAGAGATTGAAAATTGTGAAAGATTTGATCAAATCCAACGTAAGACCAGAATGGATGGTTTTGGAAGCTGTACCTGTTATTCCACCTGAGCTCAGACCAATGATTCAAATAGATGGTGGTAGATTCGCCACCACAGATTTGAACGATCTTTATCGAAGGGTTATAAACCGGAATAACAGGCTCAAGAGGTTATTAGAACTGAATGCACCAGATATCATCATAAGAAATGAAAAGAGAATGCTCCAAGAAGCCGTTGATAGTCTCATATACAACGGAAGAATTGGCAAGGCTGTTGCGGATAGAAATGGTAGAGCACTAAAATCATTGACAGATCTTGTTAAAGGCAAAAAAGGAAGATTTAGGCGAAATCTCTTAGGAAAGCGCGTAGATTATTCGGGTAGAGCTGTCATAGTCGTTGGACCTGAACTGAAAATACATCAATGTGGTCTTCCAAAAAAGATGGCTATGGAGTTGTTCAGACCATTCGTTTTGTCAAAACTCCTCGAAGAAGGTGGAGAGTCAAGCAAGGCAGCTCGTAAGATGAAAAAAGCAATCATAGAAAAAGAGATGCCAGAGGCATGGGATATACTTGAAGAGGTTATAAAAGGCCATCCGGTTTTACTTAATAGGGCACCTACACTTCACAGAATGTCTATTCAAGCCTTTGAACCTAAATTAATAGAAGGTAACGCCATTCAATTACATCCTCTTGTTTGTCCACCGTTCAATGCTGATTTTGATGGTGACCAGATGGCGGTACATGTACCACTCTCTGCGGCAGCACAAGCTGAAGCAAAATACCTGATGCTTTCAAGGTACAACATAATATCACCGGCACATGGGAAGCCTATATCGATGCCCGGAAAAGATATTATCGTTGGAGTATATTATTTAACAGCTGTAGGAAATGACTACAAAGATGTAAAACCCAAGGAAATAAAGTATCGTTTTGGATCAACCGAGGAAGCTGTGCTTGCTTATTCTCTTGGTTATGTTAAACTTCACACTCCAGTATTGGCTAAGGTAAGAACTGCCGATGGAGAAAAGGTGATCAAGACAACGATTGGCAGAATTATTCTCAATGAAATCATTCCACCAGACCTTAGAGATTATGAACGCGTTTTCGGTAAGAAAGAAATTAAAGATGTTATCTACGATACCTTTAAACGACACGGCATCGATGCCACTGCTGATTTACTTGATAATATGAAAGACCTTGGTTTCCACTATGCCACGCTGTCTGGACTTACGATTTCTCTAAAAGATTTAACAATATCACCGAAGAAGAATGAAATAATTAATCAAACCAGACAAAGGGTGGAATATATTGAAAGCCAATACAACGAAGGTTTTCTCAACTTTGAAGAAAGGTACAGAGAGATAATAAAAGCTTGGAACAAAGCCACGGCAGATGTCCAAGTTGCAACTTATGATGCTCTTGGTGAAAATCCTTTCAATCCTGTATACATGATGGTCAATTCAGGTGCGAGAGGTAATACCGACCAAGTTAAGCAACTTGCTGGAATGCGTGGTTTAATGGCAGATCCATCAGGTAGAACAATCGAAATACCAATTATTTCAAACTTCCGTGAAGGTTTAAGTAGTATGGAGTTCTTCATTTCGACACATGGTGCGAGAAAAGGTGCTGCAGATACAGCTCTAAGGACATCATCGGCAGGTTATCTAACACGTAGATTGGTTGATGTCTCTCAAAGTATTGTAATAACGACAACTGATTGTGGTACAGAAAATGGTATAAAAGCCCTTCAACTTGTAAGTGATGATCTGCCTGTGCAGAAATTGAAAGATTTCCTCTTTGGAAGAGTTTTGGCAAAGGATGTCCTTAATCCATTAACTGGAGAAGTCGTGAAAAACCCAAAGACCATGAAAGAGTATGTTAGAAATACTATGCTCTCTGACGATGATGCTGAATTCCTTGCAAATTATTCTGTGTCAGTGCCAGTTTGTGTTGAACAAACATTAGACTTACAGAGCCTGCACATACCTCGTTGTTATACCGAAATCGCAGAAGAAGTGAGAGTCGATGGTACTTACCTGGAAGTTGGAACAGAATTAACATGGGATGTTGTTAGAATGGCAAGAACTGCTGGTAAGAAATCGCTGAAGGTAAAAATGTACCCAGTAGTGGGAACTATTTCACTGCAAGATCTGAATGACAAAAAAGGAGAAAGACAGTTAGTTGTGTTCCAAGAAGAGATAGACGAAACGACTGCAAAATTACTTGAAGAAAATGGCATCAGCCATATTCAAGTGAGACCAAACATATACGTACGTTCTGTATTAACCTGTGAATCTGAAAAAGGTGTCTGTGCAATGTGCTATGGTATGGATCTGTCTAACCACAGGGTTGTGCAGGTAGGTGAGGCTGTAGGTATAATCGCAGCACAATCTATAGGTGAACCTGGGACACAGCTTACGATGAGAACATTCCATACAGGTGGTATAGCGACAACAGCAGATATAACACAGGGTCTACCAAGGGCAGAGGAATTGTTTGAGGCAAGGAAAAAACTCAAGGAACCAGAAGGTGTTTTCGCTTTAGAGGCTGGTTTTGTAAAAGACATAAAAGATGTGGAAGGTAAACAGAAGATCTATATTGAAGATTACCTTGGCGGTATACATGAATATGAAGTTCATGACAAAACAAAGGTCAAGGTCAAGGTTGGACAAAAAGTGTTGCCAGGTATGATGTTAACAACAGGAACTATAAGATTGAGAAAGTTGATGGACACACTTGGAGTTGAGTCAACGGCAATGTATTTACTCAAGGAAACACAAAAAGTTTATGTAGAGCAAGGTGTTGAGATACACAACAAGCATTTTGAGATCATTATAAAACAAATGCTTGGAAGAGTTGAAGTAATTGATCCTGGTGATACAGATTACTTACCTGGTCAACTCTTGACTATATCTGAAGCTGAAAGAATAAACGAAGAAATACTTAAGGCAAATGCGAACGTTCAGAGTAATAAGAATTTCGTAATCGGCAAGATTCTTGCAAGGAAAATAGTTGCAAAGATTGGCGATCAAATCGAGGAAATAGCGGCTGAAGGAACAGAATTGGTAGAGGAAGCAATTGAAAAAGCCATTCAAGCAGGGGTTAAAGAAGTCTGTATTTACGAAGAAGGCAAACCAACGTTCTATCAGATAGCACCAAAGGAACCTATGAGGTATAGAAGAAGACTCCTGAGAATAACGAAGGCTTCTTTGGAACAAAAAGGATGGCTCAGTGCAGCATCATTCCAACAGACACCGCAGGTTTTGACCGAAGCTGCAGTTGAAGGAAGCGTGGATTTCTTGGAAGGTCTCAAAGAGAACGTGATCGTTGGTCAATTAATACCTGCTGGTACTGGCTTGGAGACCTTTGCAAATATTCAGATAGAAGAGACTCCAAGAGCAGCAGAGGCAGAAAAAATGGCATAAAGGAAGGGGCTTTAGCCCCTTCTTTTTTCACTCAAAGATATAACACCATGTCCAAATACCACTGTTTTGAAATCTGAATTTCTTTTTTGCTTTAACGGCAAAGAGTTTCTCTAAATCTTCTTTGGGCGTTATCAAACATATCTTGGAATTTGGAAACAGATTGATTATTTTCGAAAGATGTCTATAGAATTTTGAGTCACCTTCTTTCAATCTGATTCCAAATGGTGGGTTACTGATGACATGAAATTGGTCTTTAAATGATTTTAAGTCCTCGAAAAAGACATGGCGAAAGATTACATTCTTTTCTACACCAGCTCTCTGAGCATTTTCATTTGCTATTTTTAGTATTCGTCGATCTTTATCAAAGCCCATTGCGATTATTTGATCTTTCATATCAACATTTCCTTGGGTTTTGATGGGGTATCTGTCAAATATGGGCCATCTTTGAAAGGCAAATTGTCTCTTGTTATTCAGAATTTTAAGATCTATTCTTGCAGCTTCTATTGGTATTGTGCCGCTTCCACAAAAAGGATCGACCAAAATAGTTTTTCCATCCCATTGGCTCAGCAATATGAGAGCAGCAGCGATAGTTTCGCGTAATGGTGCCACGGATGTTTTGATTCTATACGCTCTTTTATTCAACGCGTCCTTTCCAGTGGTGTCGATCATTATAGAAACAACATTGTTTTTCAGGTACACGTACAAGGGATATTCTGTCCCATCACTTTTTCCATCTGATTTGATCTTGTTGTAAATGGCTTTTTTAACAACAGACGCAACAGCACCAGTCGCAGAGAGTCTTGAATTTCTCACCTTGACTTTTTCAACCACAAGATTTGCCTTTTTATGGATTATCTCTTGCCACTGGGCACTGTGAACACCATTGTATAGATCATCAAAATCTTGAGCTTCAAAGGAAGTCATATGTATCAAAATTCTGTCAGCACTGTTTAGACTAAAATTGAGTAAAGGAATATCTTCTATTTTTCCAAGAAAGTGTACGTGCCCTGCTGTAACCATTTTTATCTTAAAGCCATGCTTTCTCAATTCAATACACACAGCTCCCTCGAGTCCAGAACTACACAAAGCAACAAATTCCATCTTAACACCTCTGTAGTTGATTGTATCAAAATATATATATGAATTAGTTAGTTTTACTAACATTTAGCATGATACAATTACCATAGGAGGTGAGTTTTTTGTTAGAGAATAGGATCGTCGAGCGGCTTATAAATGAAGGCATCCGCAAGGGGGCAGATTTTGTAGAGATCTTCGCCGAAGACAGATCGAGTACAGAGATGACCATGATCGATGGTAGAGTAGAAGTTGCCAGCAGTGGTCGGGAATTTGGGATAGGTTTGAGGGTTTTCAAAGACGAACAACAAGTGTATGCCTATACGAATGATTTTTCTGAAAAACAGTTGTCTTTAGTGCTTAACAGATTAATAGATGCGCTCGAAATCAAAAATGGTGTGGAAAGGTCAATCAACATGATCAACAAAGATGTAAAAAATTCTCATTTAATTTTCTTCTATCCTCAGGATGTATCAAAATCTGAAAAAACAAAAATTATGAAAAGGGCGCATGAAGGGGCAAAGAATTATTCGAACCTTATAAGTCAAGTTGTTATAAGATATTGGGATTATGATCAAAAGATCTTTATAGCAAATTCAGATGGATTGATATCGCAAGATCGTCGTGTTCGGACAAGGCTTATGGTCAATGCTGTTGCAACAAAAGATTCAGAGCAAGAATCAGGCTTTTTTGGTCCTGGAGCAGCAATGGGTATAGAATTTTTCAATTTGCTTGATCCATATGATGTGGGGGTTGAAGCGGCCAGGATTGCAGACAGAATGGTCAGAGCAGATTATGCACCAGCTGGAAAAATGCCGGTTGTTATTTCAAATGCATTTGGTGGTGTTATATTCCATGAAGCATGTGGACACGCGCTTGAGGCAACTTCAGTGGCAAAAGGCGCTTCTGTCTTTGCAGGAAAACTTGGTCAGAAGATAGCGTCAGATTGCGTTTCTGCTGTTGACGACGGTACGATACCAAACGCTTGGGGATCGAATAATATCGACGATGAAGGAACACCAACGCAAAGGAATTTACTCATAGAAAATGGGATTCTCAAGACATACCTTGTTGATCGTTTCCATTCCAAGAAAATGGGGATACAACCAAATGGATGCGGTCGGAGACAGAATTATAAATTTGCACCAACCTCAAGGATGAGTAATACCTTTATACTGCCTGGAAAATTTTTGCCAGAAGAGATTATCGCTGCAACAGAATATGGATTATACGCAAAAACAATGGGTGGAGGATCTGTTCACCCTGCCACAGGTGAATTCAACTTTGCCGTCGCTGAAGGTTATCTGATAGAAAAAGGTAGGATAACAAAACCCGTCCGCGGTGCTACTCTTATAGGCAAAGGTTCAGAAGTGATTCAAAAGATCGATATGGTTGGAAATGATCTATCGCGTGGCCAAGGAATGTGTGGATCTATGTCTGGTAGTGTTCCGGCAGATGTTGGACAACCCACGATTAGGGTAACTGAGCTCATAGTTGGGGGGCGAAGTAAATGAGGATAGAAGATTTCAAAGATAAAGTTTTTTCTTACGCCAAAAAGAAGGGTTTTGACGAATGTGAATTGCGTTTCACTCGTGAGAGAGAATTTGGAGTTGTTGTGAGTAAGCAAAATATCGATAACTACAACGATGCAGATTCATTAAAAGTTACATTCAAAGGACTGAAAGATTCAAAAGCCGCTTTTTCATCATGTGAAATTGTTGATGAAGACTCGGTGAAATTTTTGGTAGATAGTGCTTATGAGAATCTTTTGGTAACCGATACATTAGAAGAAGATTCTATATATGACGGATCTGGTGAATATCACAATCCACAATTTTTTAAAGACGAGTTTGAAAAACTACCTGTTAGGAACAAGATAGACATTGCAAAGACTATGGAGCAGAAGGCGATGGCATTTGATAAGCGTATAGCCATGGTTATGATGAGTGTATACTCCCACGAGAGATATGAGGTTTCAGTGTTTAACACAAAGGGACTCAATCTTTCGGAGAGTGCTGGTCTTGGTGCAGCTTATGTATATCTTGTCGCATCAGATGGTAAAAAACCAAAAAGAGGATTCAAGGTGAAATTTGGATCAAAACCAAGCGATATCGATCCAGAAAAAGTGGCTTTTGAAGCGTCTCAAGAAGCGCTTTCACAACTTGGTGCAGAAAGTATCCCAAGTGGTAAATACAGGGCTATACTCAGGCGAGATGTCTTTTCAGAGTTGTTTTTTGCCTTTATGCCGATTTTCTCTGCTGAATCGGTGCAAAAAGGTCTGTCTCCATTGAAAGGTAAACTCAATTCCAAGATTGCCAGTGAAATACTAACTGTTGTCGATGACCCACTTTTTGAGAAAGCACCTATAAAGAGATCTTTTGACAACGAAGGAGTACCTACAAGGAGAAAACCTTTCATAGACCACGGTGTTTTAACAACGTATTTTCACTCACTGAAATCTGCAAAGAGAGATGGTGTCAAACCAACGGGCAATGTCTTCACTTATAAATGTACACCATTGAATGTAGTTGTAGAGGTGGGTAAAAAAAGCTATGAAGATTTGATAAAGCAGCTTGAAAAAGGTGTGATAATAACTGCTCTTGATGGTTTGCACTCAGGAGTAAGAACTGTATCTGGAGAGTTTTCTGTGAGTGCATTAGGGTATTATGTTGAAAATGGCGCAATAATTAAACCCGTTGAACAGATAACTATCTCGGGAAATATTCTTGAGCTACTCAGGAGGATTGAGGAAATAGGTACTGATTGTGATTTGGTTTCGGGTTCTGCTTATTTTCCATCTATTTTGGTTGAAAATATTGATGTAGCAGGTAGCGGTTCGTGATTGACTCTTGACAGATTTGATTTGTCATAGTATGATTATGCAAACAAGTTGAAAGGTGGCTTAGTGGTGATTGGTTTTTGCTGTTGGCTCCAACCTTCAATAGTTGAAATAAAGCATCATGCGAAGTACAGCCCGGTTGATCCCCGGGTGGTACTTCGTTAGGTGCCACCTGATAGGGTAAAAGTAACAAAAAACCGGGCTGTGAAAAAACAGCCCGGTTTTTTTATTATACGGAGGTGATTTAGGTGAAAAGATTTTTGGTGGTGATGATTTTAGTTGTAGCAACACTGAGTTTTGCTTCACTGATCGAGGATATTCAGAAAAGAGGCGTTTTGAGAATTGGACAAGACGAGGGTTACATGCCGTTGTATGGTACAGACGAAAAAGGAGAGCGTGTCGGGCTTGAAATTGAGTTGATCAACAAGATGGCAGAGATTCTTGGTGTAAAAGTAGAGTTCGTCATTGTCAATTGGGACGGTATCATACCGGCTCTTATCTCTGGAAAATTCGACATGATCTTTTCTGGTATGACGATCACACCCGAACGCGCTCTAAAGGTGAATTTCTCGATACCATATTTAACTGTCGGACAGGCTATATTATATAACAAAGCCACATTCAAGACTCCACCAACTTATGAGGAACTCTCTCAAAGGCAATTGACTATAGCTGTTCAACTTGGTACTACAGGTGAATTCACTGCAAGAAGGATGTTTCCAAAAGCCAAGATATTGACTTTTTCAACTATGGATGAAGCGGCTTTTCAGGTGGTTTCAAAGCGAGCAGATATCATGGTGAATGATTCAATTTATGTAAAGTTTTTAACGCAAAAATACGATACTCTCGGTATGGTTCAAGAATTGCTGAGTCTCGAAGATCTGGGGATTGCGATTAGAAAAGGAGATCTTGAAACTCTCAGATGGCTTGATACGTTCATTCAGTGGGCCAAGACGACTGGTTTGATCGATGAACTCTACAAAAAGTGGCTGACTGGTGAATGAGGGCAGAAGCCCTCATTCTTGGAGGTGTATTCATGAAAAAAGTCTATGCGATATTTCTTACAGTATTGGTTTTGGTGGTATTGTATTTTTCTATAGCTCAAGTTTATCCATTCAACTGGTTAATTGTATTGAAATATCGCACGGTATTTTTGAAGGGGTTACTCACAACGATGAATTTGAGCGGTTTCTCGTTGCTCATTTCATTTGCAATTGGTATTGTCTTTGCCTTGATGAGAAGATCTTCGGGGATTTTCAGAGAGTTTGCCGTGCTGTATATCTTCTTTTTCAGAAATACTCCATTACTTGTCGTGATACTCCTGACTTATTATGGTCTTGGAAGTATTTTACCCTTTGATAGGTTTTGGGCCGCAGTCTTGGGTTTGTCAGCTTTTGAAGGTGCATACCTTGCCGAGATAATCCGTTCTGGTCTTGATGCAGTGGACAAGGGGGAATTAGAGGCGGGCTTTTCCTTGGGTTTGACGAATTTTGAGGTGTTTTTGTACATTCACTTCCCTCAGGCCATCAGGATCTCTTTACCTGCACTAATAGGACAATCGATAAGCCTTGTAAAGGATAGCTCTTTGGCGTCAGTCATAGCATTAGCTGAGTTAACTATGACTGGTAGACAGGTTGGAACACAGACGTTGGCGTCTTTTGAAAGTTATTTGACCATAGCTGTTTTCTATGTTGCTGTTACAAGTGTCCTCTCTGTTCTGGGGAATTGGTTAGAAAGGAGGCTCGCCATACCATGAGTTTGTTGCAAGTAGTTGATGTTCACAAAAGATACGGGAAAACTGAGGTTTTAAGAGGGATTTCTTTCGAAGTTAGTCAGGGGGAGATAGTTGTCATAATGGGGCCATCTGGTGCTGGTAAATCAACATTACTTAGAACGATAAACTATTTAGTGAAGCCAGATAAGGGTGAGATATTTTTTAAAGGTCAAAGGATTACTGATGATCAATCAATCTTGAGACAAATAAGATCGCAGATTGGTTTTGTCTTTCAACATTTCAATCTTTTCAGCCATATGACAGCCTTAGAGAATGTCATGCTTGGTCTGACGAAGGTCAAAAAGTTTTCTAAAGACAAGGCATACCAAGTAGCGAGAGAATGCCTTGAAGTCGTTGGTTTGACTGGAAAGGCTCAAAGTTATCCTTCTCAACTCTCTGGAGGCCAAAAACAAAGGGTGGCAATCGCGCGTGCACTCGCAATGAAACCAGATCTCATACTCTTTGATGAGCCCACATCGGCACTCGATCCCACATTAGTTGGAGAAGTTCACCAAGTGATGAAAAAACTTGCAAATCAAGGTCACACAATGGTGGTAGTAACACACGAAGTGAATTTTGCAAAAAGTGTGGCTTCCAGGATATTGTACATGGAAAACGGTATCATCGTCGAAGATTCGGATCCAATTAGTTTTTTCACACAACCAATGTCTCAGAATGCAAAAAATTTTATAGCAACCGTTTATTCTTGAGCTCGATCAACTCTCTCAGCCCGATACTCTTGACGTTCAGCACTTTGTGCTGAGTTATTAGTTTTGGTAATTCTTCATCTTTAACAAGAAGGACGATTTTTCCATTTAAATTAGATAGTACATGATTTTGAGAATTAGATACTTCCTGTAGCACCTGAACGGCATAGAATTTTCCAACTGGCAAATCCTGTACTTTTCCTGTAAGGAGAATCCTACCTTCACTCAGCAAGATTAAATAATCCGCGAGTACTGAAACCTCTTCTTCGTCATGTGTACTCAGCAAAATCGTCGTACCTTCATTTTTCATATTAATGAGCAATTTCCACAACAATTCTTTTGATTCACGATCAAGGCCACTCGTAGGTTCGTCGAGTATTAACAGTTTTGGATTGTTCATCAGGGCAATTGCAATCATCAATCTTTGTTGGACTCCCTTAGAAAGGGTTCTGACAGGATTTTTTGTAATTGGTATATAAAACTTCTCCATGATTTGCACAGGATTAACTCTCATCTTTTTCAAGGCGGCGAAGTGTTTTATGTTTTCAACAACATTCAGTTCTTTCAATAATGAGGGATTTTCTGGGACAAAACTGAGTATTTTTCTGAGCCTTTCGGGGCTTTTCACCACATCGATTTGCTCGATTTTTATATTACCTCGATCGGGTTTGAGAATTGTAGCAAAAATCTTGAGCAAGGTAGTTTTACCTGCTGAATTAGCACCCAGGATTGCTATACAATTTTCTTCAGACTCAAATGAGATATCTTCAAGTACTCTCTTGGTTGAGAAAGTTTTATAAATGTTTGTACATGATATTTTCATTTTTCACACAATCCTTATGGGCATGACTATGTATAGATATCCTTCTACATTCAATGGGTTGATCTGTAAAGGACTTGTACTGTCTACGAAATTGAACTCAACTTCATCTGTGTGAATATGCCTCAAAGCCTCCATCAAAAAAAGAGGGTTAAAAGCAGCAACGATGTCTTCGCCTTCTTTTCTAATAGGTAATTCTTCGTTTACTTCACCAGAGTCTGGGCTCCTACTGCTCAGAGACAAGATATCTTCACCAACTTCTACTTTAACCGACTCACTACCTCTCCTTGCTATGACCATTGTTCTTCGGAGTGCTTCAATTAGATCATTCTTTGAAAAGATAACTTTACTTTTAAAGGCTTTGGGTAAGACTTTCCTGTAATCTGGAAAATCTATTTCTACAACTCTCATGACTGTTTCGATGTTTGGTGTACTCAAAGATAGTCGCTTACCATCGTAATGAATGGTTATATTTGTTTCAGAGCAACTTTGAACTATACTTTGAAGTTCCTTCATGCTCTTGAGTGAAATCAGAAAACTCGATTCACTTTGTGTTGATAGCCTTTCCTCCGCCAAGGCTAAGCGAAAGCCGTCAGATGCAACAAGTCTGAGAAAGCCATTTCCTATTTCCCAGAAAACACCGTTGAGATTTCTCATGAATTCGTCTTTGGCAGCGCAGAAGATAACTCTTTCAATCATCTCTGAAAGTGTCTTAGATTCTATATCAAGCGCATATCCTTCAGACGGTAAAGAGATCTCTGGAAATTCACTTGGATCCATGGTTGGAACCCTGAATTTACTGCGTCCACACTCGAGAGCCAGCAAACCAGATGAAAAATTCAATTGAATTTTCCCTTCATTGGGCAAGGTCTTAACTATTTCATAGAGAATCTTTGCATCGACTGCAAATCTTCCTTCACTATCAGTTTCACATTCTACGCGGGCTTTAACTCCTGTTTCCAGATCGGTGGCATGTAGGTATGTTCCTTTCTGTGAAACATCAAATAAAATACATGCCATTATAGGTTTGATGGTCTTCGAGGGCACAGTCTTTGAGACAATTGAGATCTTATTCGAAAGTTCACTTGCTTCTACGTTGATCTTCATTCTCATCCCTCCTGAGAGTCGGCAAAAAGTATATCACATACATCATATCCAAATGATTTCACAATATTTAGGACTTTATCTTTGAGCCATAGTTTGTCAAAGAGATTCACATATACTCTATCGAGTTGCAATTTTTTCATCGTATATATATTATCAAATTTCGAAGGATTTCCGAAAAATGAAAAGGGATTCGATATGCATAATTTCGTCCGACCAAGCTTTTTAACCGCTTCTTCCAAGAGAGCACCCGAAACAAAGAGCCATTCGTATTTCTCGTGTTTTGAGATTGTGATATCCAATAATGATGAGCCAAATTTTCGTACTGTACCATCACTTTTCAAGCCACAAACACCGGTGCAATTTTTGAATATCTCTTTAACAAATAGTGGTGCAAGGGGAATTTGAATTGCACCCAAAACTCGTTCAATAGATCTTTGAAGTTCTGTTTCTCCTTGCTGCGTGCCAATTACAAAGATGATGTGCGCATCCTCGATGAATCCAGCGTGTACAAGTCTATCCAAGGCTCCATCAACTATAAGTGTTTCAAAACAATCTTTTTTGGAGGCGATTTCGATGGCTTTAGGTGTTGCTCCAGCGATCATTACAGAAGTAGGGAGTATGGATTGAGCCAGAAAGACCGTGCCAGCCAATGGATTTTCATCGACTGCTTCGATTATTGAGAAATGAGAACCATTAAGGAATCTTTCACATGTTAGGACAAAATCACCTTGTTTAAGCTCCACTAAGGGCTTGGGTGATCCAGTTATGGTATCGGTCTCTTCTCCATCAAAGCCGATGCTCGTAACACAAATCTTATTCATTTCTTTCAAGAGATGCTTAACAACTGTTGTTTTTCCAACATTTTTTGCATTACCGACAACGTAAATCACTTTTGCCAACCTTTTGACCTCCGAATTCTGTCACTTTCCTTAGGAAGTAAATACCTGCGCTTTCCTGTCAGTAAGGAAGCAACCCCATCGGTGCTCTTTCTTTCCTCTTCAATATAGTTTTCGTCACATTCACTCCTGTAATCTCGAGGTTCGTTGTATACAAAAATACCTCCTTCGTAATTTCTCACTATGACTTTTCCTTCACCCATCGAGATTAGATACTGGGGTTCGATCGGAATCTTACCACCTCCACCTGGCGCGTCGATCACATAGGTAGGTACGGCGAAACCCGAAGTATGACCTCTGAGATATTCTATGATCTCTATACCTTTTGAAACAGTCGTTCTGAAATGTGACAACCCTCTGGAAAGATCACACTGGTATATGTAATATGGTCTCACTCTGTTTTTCACCAGTTCATGTACCAGTTTTTTCATGATTTGTGGACAATCGTTGATGCCTCTAAGCAAAACA
Source organism: Thermotoga profunda AZM34c06 (assembly GCF_000828675.1). Classification (NCBI taxonomy): domain Bacteria; kingdom Thermotogati; phylum Thermotogota; class Thermotogae; order Thermotogales; family Thermotogaceae; genus Pseudothermotoga; species Pseudothermotoga profunda. The sequence goes on from NZ_AP014510.1 coordinate 414,796, forward strand.
CTCTGGTTACCAAGTGGAATTCCAGCATCTGCCAATCTTGCAAGTGCCTTAGTTGACATTTCAGTGAATTCTTTGGGGTGATTAAAATGTGTGTTTATCCATATTGGGTGATATTTCTTTAACATTTTTGTGAGTTCTTCAGTAATTCTCATTGGCAACACCACAGGAACACGAGTACCTATTCTTATAATCTCAACATGATTGATCTCCCTAATTCGAGATATTATGCTCTCAAGTCTTTCAGTCGAAAGGGTTAAAGGATCTCCGCCAGAGATTAAAACATCTCTGATCTTTTTGTTGGCTCTTATGTACTCGATGGCTTTGTTCAAATGTTCATCTGAAAGTGGTGCATCGGTCTCACCAGCAAATCTTCTTCTGGTACAATGTCTGCAATACATCGAGCATTGATCTGTCACCAGTAACAAAACACGGTCTGGATATCTATGTGTCAATCCTTTTACTGGTGAATCTACGTCTTCGTGTAAAGGATCTAACATCTCCTCACTGGAGATATTCAATTCTTTCGCGGTTGGAATAGCCTGCATTCTCACAGGACATTTTGGGTTATCTGGATCCATTAGGGTTGCGTAATAAGGTGTTATGGCCATTCTTAAAAATTTGAGAGAGTGTTTCACACCTTCTCGTTCTTGTTCGGTTAGGTTCACGATGTGTTGCAGCGTTTCAAGATCCATTACTCTGTTACTCAACTGCCAGTGCCAGTCATTCCATTCTTCTTGCTTCACATCTTTCCAGATCGAGATTTCTCTGTAATCTCTCATATCAAAGACCTCCTCAGATAAGTTTTTCTCCTCTGAGCATCTTTTCTATCTCCGATTTACTGATCAAAACAACTTTTTTGATGAAGGTTTTTCTACAGATTTCTTGGGCAAGATCTCTCACCGATTGTGGTATCTCAGCGTTAGTAACGATTCCAATTCTGTCGATTCCATACAATGTAGCAGCCATGAGTACCTCTTCAAGTGCTTTTGGTGATATTGAGTTGCTGTAATATTTTGCCTGGAATACATAAGTAGCTTTGCCGTTTTTGACTATCAAATCGACTCCAAAGTCATGAGATCCCTTGGTCGCTGCAGCCCGATACCCAAGGCTTGTGAAAAGATCTGCCATGAACTGCTCAAAACTCCACCCATCTTTGAACCCACGTTCCCATTTCTTTCTCAATTCTGATAATTTTGGTGATCTTCTTTTGAAAATTAAATAAAGTGCAATTGACAAAACAAATGTCACTAAAAGTACGATCAGCATTTTGCAAGCTCCCGCGTGGTCAATTTTATTCCATGAGACTTGCGCGACTTCGAAAGCATGTGAAGTGCCTTCCTTGCATGAGGAGTGGTTTGATAGTAGTATATTTCAATATGATACACGTTTGACAAAAGCGCCATGATTACAACCTTTCTCAAATCATCGAATGTCAATTGATCTTCGTTGACAAGAACTATTTGTCTTTGCAACAGTTTCTTATAAGTAGCTATCCAGCTCTTGCCGTAATAGGTGTGTTCTAAACAAACCCAACCTGCTTCTTGAAGCGATCTTTGTACTCGTGCCTTTAGTGTTTTTTGGCTTTTCAGGGATCTATTTGCGATTTTTATAAGTACCCAACTCAGTATTACGAAGATGGTCAGTTTCAATAAAAACAATTGTATCACTCCATTACCAATACACATTGTACAACTTTGAATGGTAAAATTCCATTGGAGGTGCAAAAACTGCGAAAGGTTACACTAATTATTTTGTTTTCAGCTATTTTTATCGGCATCACCATGCTCATACTCAGTTTTTTAGTGCCGAGCAAGATATTGCTGGAGATGCTTTACAAAAAGGTGGAGAAAAATCCGTATTGTTTGCTTGTTGTGGGGACAGATGCTGTCATAGAAAAAACAGTTAGAACTGATGCGATTATGATTTTGTTGGTTGATCATCAACGTGGAAAGGTTTTGATAAGCAATGTTCCAAGGGATTTATTGGTTGGGAAGAACAAGATAAATTCATTGTATGAAAGATCTGGCATGGATGGTCTTCAAGAAACACTGAAGCAGTTGTTGAACCTTGATTTTGATGGATATGCAATTGTGAATTATGAGGTCTTCAAGTATCTTGGTGACAAACTTGGTCCTATTGAGATACAAATAAAAGAACCCATGAAATACTCCGATACAGTTCAGAATCTTTACATCGATTTTCAACCGGGGATTTACCAGATGAAGGGAGACGAATTACTTGCCTACATAAGATATCGTCGGGAAGCAATGGGTGATCTTGCGAGGATAGAAAGGCAAAAAGAAGTGCTCATAAAGCTTGTTGAAAAGGCAAGAAATCTTGATGTTTTTCAGATTGCATCTATATTCTCGAGTGTTCGAAAGAATGTTTCTATGAACATTGATATAGGTGAATTGATATACCTTTTCCTGAAACTGAAAAAAAGTATGAGTATCGGCTTTGTATCGTTTCCTTATGTGATTAATAAAGATGGTGATGTAGTTGCTGACCCACAGAAACTTGCCGATTATAAGAATGTTCTTATGTCCCTGAATGTACCTGAGACTAAATCGATGCCAAAGGTTCTTTTACTCAATTGTTCTTCGGATAAGTCAAGGGGATTTCTCGTACGATCTCAAGATCTTTGGAATCAAAAAGCAGGTGTTTTGCCAAATCAAATTGTGTGGGAAGATGTGGGAATAAATTTGAATAGGGACACGGTTATAATACTCAATAAAGCAAAACAAGAAGAGATAAAGTCGCTCATAAAAAAGGTGTATCCTAACTACGATTTTGTTTTCAAACTCTCCTCGGATCAAGACGTATTTGTACAGTATCTATCTATTGTTAAAAAGATGTCTGAAAACAGAATCTATCCAGCATTTCCATACGATGCAGTTGTGATGGTGACTAAGTAATGAGACAACTTCATTCATGGGATTTGACACCACAGCAAGCCAAGGAACAACAGCTGAAGTTAAGGCAGTTGCTTAAACAGGTACCATTGGAAAATATCGATTTAGTAGCTGGTGTAGATCTGTCTTTTCCAAAATTTGATCAGGGATATGCCGTGATAGTAGTGATCGATGTCAAAACGATGAAAACAATCGAGTGTGTCACAGAAAGTTCGCCAGTTTCATTTCCATACATTCCTGGATTGCTCGCCTTCAGGGAAGGTCCTGTTTTTCTCAAAGCATGGGAAAAGTTGAAATCAAAACCAGATGTGATTATGTTTGATGGTCAGGGAATAGCTCATCCCAGACATATGGGTATAGCAGCACATATGGGACTTTTCTTGGAACTTCCCACGATAGGTGTTGCAAAATCTCATCTTTATGGTAAGTATCAAGAACCTGGAAATAAAAAAGGAGATTATGAATATCTGTACGACGATAGCGGCGAGATCATTGGGGCTGTTCTAAGGACCAAAAACGATTCCAAACCTTTGTTTGTATCGCCGGGTCATATGAGTGATCTCAAATCATCGATCGATCTTGTACTGAAATGTTGTACATCATACAGATTGCCTGAACCAACCAGAATTGCGCACATAGTTTCTCAGAGATGGAAATCTAAAAGTGATAAACTTTCATTTTAGGAGGTGTCAAAGATGTGGCAATATTTTATGCCAACGAAGATTTTATTTTCACAAAAGGTGATTGAGAAAAACAAAGAAATATTCAAAAAATTCGGGAAAAAAACTCTCATTATAACAGGTAAGACTTCGTCCAGAATAAATGGGTCCTTGAGAGATGTCGAAGATGCTCTTAGATCTTTATCTATTGAATATTACATCTACGACAAAATAGACGAAAATCCAACATTTGAGCATATTCGTCAAGCGGTGAAAGAGTGTAGAATCCATGATTTTGACTTTGTCATAGGTGTAGGAGGAGGCAGTCCACTTGATTCGGCAAAGGCGATAGCTGTTTTGCTTAAAAACAAATCATTATCTGTAGAAGACTTATACGATGCCACAAAATATGACTCATCACTTCCCATAATAGCCATTCCAACAACGTCGGGAACGGGGAGTGAAGTAACCCAGTACTCAGTTTTGACAGACGATACAGGTTTCAAAAGAGGATTTGCACATGATGTAATTTTTCCAATAATTGCTTTGATAGATCCTTTGTACACTGTGAGTATGAGCGTTTCTTTGACAAGATCGACGGGCCTTGATGCGCTGTGTCATGCAGTGGAAGGCTTTCTCTCAAAAAGATCCACTCCGATATCCGACTTGTACGCAGTTGAAGCGATGAAAATGATAAAAGAAAATCTACCAAGGGTGCTTCAAAATCAAAACGATCTTGAGGCAAGAACGGCCATGTCCTTTGCGTCTTGCTTGGCGGGTATGGTGATAAGTCAAACGAGTACAACTCTTGCACATGTACTTGGATATCCTTTGAGCACCTTCAAAGGAATTAGACATGGTGATGCGACAGCAGCATTTCTTGATGCAGTTGTCCAAGGTGCGCAGAGTGAAGTACCTCAAAAAGTGAATGTGGTAAAGGAGATTTTTGGTGACATAAGAGATTTCATAACAGCATCTGGTTTACAGATTAAATTGCGAATAGATGACGAAGAACTCGAAGGATGGGTTAAAAGGGCTTTAACCGCCAAACACATGCAATGGACTCGTGGCTCATTTGATGAGTCAAGTATAAAAAAACTGTATGAAAGGATGAGGTCAAATTAGTGCACGCGTTGTTTTGAACAAGATCAAGAGAAATTATCATCCGTGGATATATTCAACTGAGATATCGAAGATAGATGGAGAGTTTGAAGAAGGTCAGATTGTAGATGTTTTTCTTCAAGATGGGAAATTCTTTGGACGTGGATATATAAATACAAAATCAAAGATAACAATTCGTCTTTTAACGACTCAGCCAAAGACAGCTCAGCAGATTATTGAAGAAAGAATCGATCAGGCTATTAAAAGGCGAGAATACATACTCAGATCTGAGCAAGCTTGCCGATTGATTTACAGCGAGTCAGACTGGCTTGCTGGTTTGATCGTTGATAAGTACGATTCGTATATAGTTATTCAGATTAACACCCTTGGCATGGATAAATTAAAAGATCTGGTTGTAAGAACTCTTGTGAAGAAACTAAATGTTACCGGTGTCTATGAAAAATCTGATTCTTCTGTGAGATCAAAAGAAGGATTGGGTCAAATATGTGAATGGCTTTATGGTACAGGACCAGAGGTGATATTCTATCGCTCTGAAGATTTAACACTTGCTGCAGATCTGAAAGGGCAAAAGACTGGGACCTTTCTGGACCAGAGATTCAATGCAAGAGCTGTTTTACCATATGCGAAAGATAAGGCGTGCTTGGATGTCTTTTCTTATACTGGTAACTTTTCTTTACATCTATTGAAATACGGTGCAAAGCATGTGAAGTTGATCGATTATTCAGAACGTTCTTTGCAAATCGCGGAACAATTATTGAAATTAAATGGCTTCGATGGAAAATACGAATTGATCAAAGAAAATGCCTTTGATTGGCTCAAGCAAGAATCTTCACAGGAGAAATATGATTTAATCGTACTTGATCCACCTTCTTTTGCAAAATCTGCAAGTTCAAGAATATCAGCTCAACGCGGACATAAAGAGATAAATCTCCGGGCAATGAAATTGTTGAGAAAACCGGGAATTTTAGTCTCTTCATGTTGTACACAGGTTCTATCAGAGCAGGATTTTGAGCAAGTTTTACAGGATTCCGCCGAAGATTGTAAAGTTCAGGCATGTATACTCTATAGAGGGTCTCAACCGGCCGATCACCCGGTTCTACTCGATGTACCTGAAACAAGATATTTGAAATTTTACATAATGCAAATTTGGAGGCGAGCATGATGAATATTTCCAACAGGGCACAGCAGGCTCCAGCAAGTCCTATAAGGAGACTGATACCGTTCGCAGAGGAGGCCGCAAAAAAAGGTAAAAAGATTTATTATCTGAACATTGGACAACCCGATATCCCTACACCGAGTATTTATTTTGAGTATGCAGAAATGTATAAACCAAAGGTTGTTGCATACACTCATTCAGCGGGTCTTTTGGAACTCCGTGAAGCCTTCACAAAGTATTACGAAAAATTCGATATACATGTATCTTCCTCTGAGATCATCGTTACAAATGGAGGAAGTGAGGCTGTGTTATTTGCCATGGCCGTTGTTGCAGATCCAGATGATGAGATATTGGTACTTGAACCATTTTATGCCAATTATGCTGGTTTTGCGGCACAACTTGGTGTTAAATTAGTTCCTGTGAGGACCTACCCAGAAGATGGATATTCTGTCCCCAAAAAGGGAGCATTTCTTGAAAAAATAGGACCAAAGACAAAAGCCATTATCTTTTCCAATCCATGTAACCCAACAGGAGCGGTTTATGATGAGCAACAACTTAGAACTATAGCAGATGTGGCATTCGAAAAAAATCTGTGTGTGATCTCTGATGAGGTTTACAGAGAGTTTGCCTTTGATGGATACAAAGCGATATCGATGATGACTTTTGACAAGATTATTGATAAAACAATTATTGTAGACAGTATCTCCAAGAGATATAGTGTGTGCGGTGCAAGAATTGGTACATTCTTGACAAAGAACAGGGAATTTTACCAAGCGGCATTGAAATTTGCTCAAGCGAGATTGTGTCCGGCCATGACATCACAGTATGCAGCGATTGGACTTTTGAAACTCGATAATGATTACATCGAGCAAATCAAAAAAGAGTATGAAAATAGAAGGGACGCCGTCTATGAAGAACTCAAAAAGATAGAAGGAGCAGTCTTCAAAAAACCACATGGAGCCTTCTATGTCTCTGTGAAACTTCCCATAGACAATTCTGAAAAGTTCGTCAAATTCATGTTGGCTGATTTTGAAGTTGATGGCAAGACAACGATGGTGTCACCACTTGATGGTTTCTATGCAACACCTAATGCGGGATTGAACGAAATCAGAATCGCCTATGTACTTGATCAAGAAAAGTTACGTGATGCCGTTAGAATATTGTCTCTTGGTTTAAAAGCATACTCAGAAAAGAGATAAAAATGACACAGATGTTGAAGTATGGTACTCTTTTTGCCATAGCTACTTTGATCTCTCGAGTAACTGGTCTGTTGAGAGATGTGTTGCTTGCACATAAATTCGGTGCAGGTATAGAATTTGATGCTTATGTGATTGCGATTTCCTTCCCATTTTTGCTTCGCCGGGCTTTTGCCGAAGGTGCCATGACTTCGGCGTTTGTGCCACTGTACAATGAAAAGAATAAAAGTAATGAATTTGCTTCTTCTGTTATCACAGTACTTGGGATTGTGACTGTTTCATTGACTGTTTTAGTTGAGATCTTTCCTGGGATTGTTCCTACTTTGTTGTCGGGTGGCGCCAATGAACAGACCAGAGTCTTGGTATTATTACTTGCAAGAATAAGTATGCCTTTTATAGTTTTCATCTTTTTGTGGGCTGTTTTATATGCCATTCAAAATTCCTATAATATCTTCTTTATACCAGCACTTTCACCAACATTGATGAACATTGGTGTGATCTTAGGGACATTGTCTGCCGATATCTTTAATACTAAGATAATTGGTCCCACTTTGGGTTTTACACTTGGTGGGCTTTTCATGTTCATTTCTTTGGTACCTGCATCAAAAAGAGTTGGTTTTAAATATAAACCGAGCTTTGCGGGTATTCAAGAATTTTTAAAGCTTTTCTTTCCTGCACTCTTGGCGATGACTGTCTCGGAATTCAATGTTTTGATTGATGTGAATGTCGCTTCTTTACTTGGACCAGGCAATGTTTCGGCTATGCAATATGCTAATAGATTCTATCAGTTGCCTTTTGGTGTTTTTGGAGTCGCCATGGCAACTGTGGTCTTACCTATGATGGTGAATGAGTCAGAGAAATTCGAAAAGCATCTCTTTGATTCAGTTAAACTATCTTTATTCTTGACTGTCCCATCCATGTTAGGTTTGATGATTTTGAGCAAAAGACTCATCATTCTTGTTTATCAGCATGGTGCTTTCACATACCAAGACACACTCAGAACCAGCATCGTTCTTTTTTATTATTCGATCGGTCTGCCTCTTTATTCGATCATGGCTGTTCTTTCGCGAGCCTGCCATGCAAGAAAAGATATGAAAACACCATTTAAAGCAACACTCGTTTCATTCATTGTCAATGGTATCTTGGATTTCACGCTGGGTTTGACCATTGGTGTGGCTGGGATAGCACTGGCAACGTCCATTGCAGGCTTTTGTGGTATGATGTATCTTGTCTATAAAGTAAAACCAAAGTTCGATACACTTCATTTGCTAAAGATAACCCTTGCCTCTATTGTAATGGTTTGTACCATATTAATCGCATCGACTTACAGTAATTCGCGTCTTTTCACCATTTTACTTGTTCTGTTTGGCATAGCTGTTTACATGTTAATGTGTAGATTACTTAAAGTCCCAGAACTCAGAGAGCTTTTCAAGCTGGTTCGCAGATAAAACTCGCATAACCAACTACCTGTGCTGTGTCTTTTGTGACATCACCGCTTGTTGCGTGTTTCAACAGTTTTGGCTTGTCAAAATGTTTCATGAACAACAAAGCCGCGATTGATGAAAGCCCGCACATAGTGATTTTGTGTTTTGCGACAACTGTGTAAAGACCAAGTGGATCCTTTTCAGCTATCTTTTCTATTGCCATTTCATCTTTTCTTTTTGTTATTTCGGCACTTTCATAGTGATTGAGATCCGTAGAAAACACAAACAGAGTTGATGGATATTGTCTGGCGATTTCGTCCAAGCCAGTCGCTATTTTTTGACAGACATTTATGAATATTGGAAAAACAGAGATAGGAAGTATTTTGAATTCTCCAAACAAATATTGTAAAAATGGTAATTGTACTTCAAGTGAGTGTTCGTTCATATGTGCTTCATAATCTACGAGAGCTTCATCACAGTTTTTCAAGAATTTTTGTGCCGCATCTGTAGAGATTTCCAAAGATCCGAACGGAGTCAACCATTCACCTTGGTCCCAAACACCCACCTGTGAGCCAAAACCAGTGTGGTTGGGACCAACCAGGACTACGAGTTCTGGCTTTCCAAATTTTGCGGCCTCGGCATAGGCATGTGCCGCAACTGGTCCACTGTAGATATAGCCTGCATGCGGTACAATTATCGCCAGATTTTTCTCAAGTGATTTAACACTTTTATCTGGGATATAGCCAGGACCGAGTGGTGATAAAAAGCACTCTTCGATATTCGATTTCAATCTGGCAACTGATCCGGGATAAAAACTGCCAGCTACCACAGGAGATCTTTTCATTGTTCAATCACCTTTGCTGTTATGAAGATTATCAATTCACGTTTATCTTTTTCGTCGGTCTTCGTTCTGAACAACTGTCCGATGAAAGGTAGATCTCCAAGAATGGGTACCTTTGAATGAGTTTGTTCATCCGTTTCTCTGATCAAACCACCGATTACTAATGTATCTCCATTCTTAATGATTACTTTTGTCTGTGCTTCGCGTGTGCTCTCACCGGGTATATCTATATTTGGATAATAGGTCGCTTTACTCACCTTGGTAAAAACAGAAAGTTCAATAGTATTATCCATTCGCACATATGGAGTTATCTTAAGCTCAATACCAGTATCTAAGAAATTCACAGTAACATTACCTTCTGCATCAACTGTTTGATATGGTATTCTGTCTCCAATCAATATCCTTGCTTCTTGTCCACTACTTGTTACAATTCTTGGACTTGCAAGCAAGCTGTTCAAGGTGTTTGAGTCGCTCAAATTGGCATTTACAGAGAGACTGGCTTTTGGTATGAGTGATAGTAGTTGTTGATAATCGAACATGTTTATGACGTTTGTCGTGATATTGAGTGTTCCATCGGTTAGACTGACGCTTGTATCTGTTCCAGCCAAACTGAATCCAAAAGAGAATGATCTTTCAAGACTGTCAAGCAAAGATCTGTCTATCAACCGCGCCTCGATCTCCACTTGTTTCAAAGGTTTTGAGATATCTACCATCAATTGTTCAACGCGTTCCTTTGCCTCAGCGTTCAAACCAGTTATGATGATCAAATCTTTCAGATCGTCCACGTAAACTTTGCCACCATAAAATTCGACCATGGATTTAACTTTATCAAGGTTATGAGGTAAGTTGTAAATGAATTTTTGCTCTAAAGTTCGATCGACGACTACTTCAACTTTTGGTTTTATGAAGACTGTAGCACTATCTGTTTCAACGAACGAATAACCATACTGCTCTTGAATTAATTTTTTGAACTGTTCCCAGTTCATTGAGGAAACATTCATTGTTATGTTTTCAGATGGTGTACTCACAAATATCAAAGATACTTCTAATGTTTGAGCAACAGCAGTTATCACTTCTTTCAAAGATTTGTCATCACAAACTATTGATACTGTACCGTCGCTGTTTTTTCTCACCTGAATAGGTTGAGTTTCTGCCTTCAGTATTTCTGCCTTTTGTTTTAATTTTTCAGAGAATTTTTCATACTCTAAGATTGCTTTTTCAACATCTAAAGATGGACCTGAAATCACGATGATACCAAGTTTTGGATATGCACTTATCTTCACCGTATTACCGATTGATTGTAGAAAACTCTGAAATTCATCAACGGGGATTTCTTCTTTGTACTCAAGGACTCTTGCTACTAATTCCGGCTTTGATTCTTCTGGTTTTATCTTGGGTAGAACAGATTGAATCTCGTCCAACAAAATCTGTGCTTTTTCTATTGCCTTTTTTTCACCGTGTAATATCATTATCTGATCTGCTGTATAGATATTTATCTGTGCTATCTTGCTCAATATGTCTGATATGTCTTTTAATGCAAAATCTTCCGGGACACGGACTATAGTGTATGTTTCTTCTTCTTGAAGGGATTTTCTGATTCCTTCCAAGAAATCACTTGCTTCTCTTATCTTCTCTTCTGTACCTGTGATTATGTAGAATAGTTCTGTCTTTTCAAGCTCGATTTCATAGAGTTTTGAAAGCATCAACTTTGCATCTTCAAAACTCAATTTTTGCACTATTGGTATAAGCTTCACTACTTTCTGAGGAACGATTGGTGTGATTAATGAATAAATTTTTTGTAGCTCCTCGATGGCTTTTTGTAGATTTTCCTGGTTATAAGAGCTGATTATAACTCTTCTGAGGGATTTCAGATTTGCTTCAATTCGAACATCAAATGTACTCTCAATCAAGGTTTTAACTTCAGTGTAAGTCTGATCATCGAATGCAACATTCACAGTCCTTATAAGCCTATCTTTGACAAAAGTCTTTAAGAAGGTTTTGGTTTTGTTCAGATCTTCTTCTGATCCTGTGACCTTTAGGATGTTTTGAACTGTAATACTCTCTATTCCATATATTTGATTCAATATTTGTGATACCTGTGTTGCGGTCTGTTCGTCATTCAAAAAGAAGACTTCGGATTGTTTTAGTGTGTAATAAAAACGAGTCAATTCAGATGCAATACTTCTGATGGCATTTCTTATCTCTAACGGAGCTATTATAAACAAGCCATCCTGCAGATCAACAAACCTCGATATTGGGACACCAAAAACTGTGCTGAGAGCCGAGATGACTTTTTCCTGGATGGGTTTTGGAATATTGAGTGGTTCTACCTGAATTTGCTCTGTGAAACCTAAGTCGCGTAGAACTGCTTCTGCAAGTTGTAATTGAATCTCTGAACCCTTGATTTCCAAAACGCCAAAAGGTAGTTCTATCACTTGAAGTCCTATATTTTCCAATATTCTCGATGCTTCCTGTGGATAGATCACTTTGAGCTGCTTTGATTGAGTTTGAGTTTCTGTTGTCTTTGTGGCTTGATCGGTAGGTAACTCTATTTTTGTCTTTTTAAACCTTTCTTCCAATTGCATGATATAGTTCACGACAGTTTGAACTGTTTTTGAGTCTCCTGTGATTATAAATTTATCAAGGCCTTCGAGCAAATTGAATTCAAAGGTGTAGACATTCTTCAGTGAAGTGAGGAGTCTTGAGACATCTTCTACTGGAACAGAAACAGTTATTTCTCTTGTCACAGAAGGGGGAGCAACAGAAAGAATTTTGGAGATGAGTTCTTGCTCGTAGATGTCACCATACACGAACAACAGAGCTTTGTTAGGAAGGTAGGTCATGATCGTCGTTGGAGAAAGGATTTTTTCTATCTTTTGAACGATATCTTCACTGACTTCGTAGATACCCCAGAATTGGGCAAATCTCTGTGAGATTTCTTTTTTCGTTCCTATGTGAAGTGTACCATCAGGCATATAACTATAAGCCAGCGGTTCTGTACCTATTTTAATGGTCAAAAGTAAATTTCTCAAAGCTTCTTCAGGTGTTATGTTTGAAAGTTTTAAAGCCAATTTGGCAGTTTTTACCGTGTCAGATAAAACAACGTTCAAATTGAGTTCTTCGGAAAGAAACTTCACAGCAGTTTCAAGATTGCTTCCTTCAGTTAGAGCAAGATCTATGCGTTTATCAGAGCCTTTAAATGCCACCTTCAGTGTTTTTCCAGCGATCTCTATTGATGGTTCTCTTGGTATCAGCAATTGAAATAGAACCAATGAACCTTGGTATGTACCAATAGCTCTGAGTGAATCAACAGGCCCATAGGCAACTGGTAAAAAGAAAGGGGAATTTGCCAAGTTCACATTCTTGAGATGTATCGAAACAAGAGAACCGGCAGCATTTTTCTCAACAAAGATGTTATCTTTGGTAAGGCTTGCATCGGTATCGATGCGAAAAATCACCTGCCCATCTTGAAAACTTGGGCCGATACTTGTAATCTGTGCTCCGTATGCGATTGCTATGAGCAGCACCAGGATTAATGCAAGGGTTTTCTTCATAGATGTCCCCCCTCATCTTATCGTTAATAAATTTCCCGTTTGTAAATCGAGAATCGCTACAGCAAAACTCGTTACGTGCAAGATCAGATATCTGCCATCGAGCACATCATCTGGTGATTTTTTGAAGGCCTGCCCTCCTGTACTAAGCAAGACAAATCTCTCAGTTTCACCCCTCGCATAACCCACAAATTTGTAACCAGACAAAGGTTCAATTGATGAGAGCATATCTGCATTCAATTTTTCTTTATCGAATTTGAGTAAAAAAGGTTCAAACGGATTTATGTTTTGCACAGTTTGCTGGAATTTTTCTGATATGTTCTTCAAATCGTCAGGTCCCAATCTCTTCCTAAGTGGTGGGATTTGCTGGTTTGTCTGAGCAACCGTGACAGGCTTTACTGTCTTTCCATAGAAAAACAGAAAATAGATAGCTATGCCCCATACACCGATTAACAATATCAGCAAAAGGACAATTCTTCTATTCATTCGATCATCACACCCGTAAAAACGATCTTGAAAGTCACAGAACCTTTTTCGGTGATGCCAAGAACCTCTACTGGCACTTTCAGATTGTTTGTGACTGTCAGTGATTTGATGCTCACATTCGCCGAGTTGAGAATTTTGTAGAGTATATCTGAAAAGTCTTGAGATGAACTCTCTCCTTGGATGACATACGTTCCATCTTTCTGAGCCGTGAAGTCCAATCCCAATTTCTGTACAAGATCTTTGATCTGGTTGAGTTTTATCCTTGGCTCTATTGTTTTTTCGAGCTGATCAACATAATCTTTTTTTGCCGTGACATTCTTATCGTATTCAAGAAGTCTCACAAGTTCGGCATCTATTTTCTCGGCAAAAGTGTTGAATCTGAGATAATCATAGACATCGAAATAAGCTGCGAGAGCTACGAAGATCAAAATAGCCAACAAAATACCGACTTTGCGCGGCATGATCATCGCCTACCTTGAACGGTAACCTTTGTGAGTTGCATTGACAAAAAGCTCATCGGTGTATTGTATTCTACTAATTTATCCACTTTGTAACCAAGATCGATCAATTTTTGAGCGAGTTTTTCTATCGTTGACTGAGTATCAGGTTGGTACAATTCATAAATTGTAAACAACAACTGTCCATCGAAGTTCATTTGTGAAAGCATCATCCAGTCTTTTTGCTCTTTATTCCAAAGGTTCAGTATTTCTTTTATATGAGCACTGCTGTTTGAATAATCGAGCATATGCGTTTCGAGCAAATCTATTCTCTCCTGTAATCTCTTACTCATATTGTAGAGAGTTTGATTCTGGCTAATCACGTTTTGTAACTGATCTTTCAATCCAGAGACCTTCAACTCAATTTTGTATTTTTGCAACACATAACTGTGCTCGGCTTTCAGAGAATCTATGACAGATTTTTTGTAAAATTCACTTGTGAATCTCACTGCAAAGACTGGAGCAAGGAGCGCCGCTAACAGTATGAAAAAAGATGATAGCTTTAGAACCTGTTTCTTATGCCTGTACAAGTTTATTTTTTCCAAATTCAGCACCACCTCTCACCAAAAGCCCAAGCACACCAATCCCCACTTCATTACATTTTACAGAAAATTTGGTACCTTGAACTTTACCTTGGAATGATTCAAATTGATTGAATACTCTGACGTAAAACTCGATCAACGCTGGTGGATCACACAGAACGTAAAAATTAGATACATCCCTTATTGAAGTGTTGGGCAAAACAGTATTCAACAAAAATATTATCTCTCGTTCCACTGTATAAGGTAAATCGGTGAGAAGTGAACTTGTCAAAGATGCGATATTTGATGTGCTTAGTGCATCTACTTTCTTATGTATATCTTCCTGGGTGATACCAGTTTCTTCCACAAGAATATCCATTAGTTCCCAAGTTGAGTAGGCAAAGGTCCTAATTGCTACGGGAATCTTTGCTATGAATATCACGACTGCACCGTATTCAGGTGTGAATAATAATAAAACAGATGTGGAAGTGGTTGGTAAATCGATCAACTCAAAATACTTGAACAAGTCTGGTAAAACAACATCTGGTTCCAAGAAACCTGCCTGAGCTATTGTGGATACAACTTGGTTTATATCCCTTTGTCTTGATACCACAATAAGCATCTTATTCAATGTATTTCTAATTGATTCTACAACAATTTCATTGGCTGGTAGATTCAAAAGTCTTGAAACCTCGGTTCGTGCATAATCTTTATCTTCTTGGGGTTTAAGACCAGATGGTACATCGATAGTATAGAACAACAAGTTCTCATTGGGAAAATTTACAGTCACTATATCTTCGATATCTGGTCGGATCTTATGAGAGAACTCTTTGAGCAACTCAGATGGATTTTCATCTTTCTTGAGATCCTTATAAAAATCTTGTATTAGGGTGAGAATACCTCTCGACTTTCTACCTCTTGCGAGTGATACATATCGACTGGTTATATCTATTGCTGTAATCATTTTATGAAATATTTGCATTTAATCACCTCTTTATATTGATCTTTGTTACAACAGGTGGAAATGTGATAGTCCAATCGACTGCTTCGATCGTTCCAGCTCTTAAGACACTATTTGGCGAAATCAATATTGCCAGATTATCCTTTCCTCTTACCTTGACTCCACTGTCTATTTCCATAATTATTGTCTTTGGTTGTCTGCCATTTCCAATTGTAACTGCTCTGATTCTCAAATCTTTTTCGTGTTGTCCAACCGTTACCGTCCCTGGTATCTCGCCATCAACCCATTCTAAGGCTTTGTAGATAGTACATTTGATGTAATATGGTTGAATTTCATTTCGTATCTTGTCTATCCAAGAGAAACTGTAGATCATACAACATACAAAGCCAAGCATTATAAGAACTTTGAACAGTAACTCTAACGACAGACATCTTCACCTTCCTATCGTTTGCTGCAATTGAAAGATGGTACTGTACATTGTAAAAGCCATAAAGGCTATGAATCCACCTACTCCTGCGATTAACATTGGTTCGATCAGAGACACCAGTTTCTTCACGCCTACTCTAACTTGATCTTCATAAAAATCTGCAACCTTTGCCAATACTTCTTCGAGCTTTCCCGTTTCTTCTCCTGTACCAACCAATTCATAAACAATTTGTGGAAAGATCCCTGCTTCTATCATTGCCTGTCTCAAACTCGCGCCTTCTTTAACTCTTTCACTTACTTGTTTACTTCTCTTTATAACCCGTGGACTGTTAGAAGCTGCAGCAGCCATTTCAACAGCCTTTGTCAGTAAAACACCGCTGCCTGTCAGCACAGAGAGAGTCCTACAGAAGCGTTCGATACCCATCATATTTCGCAGTTTAGCAGCTGGTGGAAATAGAGTAGAGAAAAACTCCTTCACATAAGCTGAGAATCTGGTTTTCATAAAGATCACAAGCCCAATGACCACAAAGATAGCTGCGATCAATGAGCCAAGCCAATGATTGCTCAAAAATTTGTTTACATTCATGAGAAAACTTATGATGCCAGAAGTCGGTATACTTCCAAAGGCACTTATCAATCTCGGCAGTATATAAAACGATATGATGAATATCACACCTATTGCAAACACCAAGACAAATATTGGATAAGCCATGGCAGATTTAACTTCATCTTGTAAACGTTTGGAGGACTCATAAAAATCAGCAGCCTTTTCGAGTGATTTATCGAGTACACCACCTTCTTCTCCCGCAGAAACCAGGTTTATGAAGATCGAATCAAAGACTTTCTCGTTTCTCAAGGCTTCAGAAAAGGTCGAACCAGCTTCCAATGAAACAACAAGGTGATTTATGGTCTTACGAAATCTACTCGAAAAAACTACCTGGTTTGATAAAATTGCCAGTGCGTCTTTGATTCTCACTCCTGCACTCACCATAGTTGAAAGTTGCCTTGAAAAAATCACCAATTCGGCAAGTGATATACCAAAAAACGCGTGTTCTTTTCTTGAACCTGTTTGTTCAACACTTAAGACTGCATATTGTCTTTTCTTCAGTAGATCTATGAGTTGTGACTCGCTGTCAGCTTCTAAAACACCTTTGACTTTCTTACCTGTTCTGTCAACGGCAATGTATTTGTAAAAGGCCACTTATCCACCCTCTTGTCATAGAGTATACCACTTTGTAAAATTTGGAAATCGTTACAAAATAGCTTTCCTAAGATTTTGGTAAATGAATTTATGTGAGACATAGTTTTGCTCTCGTAAATCTATTATATTTTATATCATTTAATCTATATGATTTTTCAATCTGATATGTCGATGTTTTTTGATGATACTCTCTAATTTTTGACTACTGTGGTTCTTTAGGACACTTTGTTCTCGTTTTTCTTCTTTTGTGAGATATAAGTTACAAAGTGATGCTATCGTTACATTTAAGCAATTATAATGTAATACAAACCGCACCAAGGTTGCGGATGTGAAACATTGGTTGGATAAAATTCTTTTACAGATGGTACAATAAACATTAGAAAGAAAAAATTATTTTTAATGGGGAGGTGTGGTAAATGAAAAACAGGTTCTTCGCATTAGTTCTTTTGATCGCCTTGATAGTTCCATTTATGGGATTGGCTGCGGATTTTCCAACAAAACCCGTGACGATCATTGTCCCATGGTCTGCTGGTGGAGCAACTGATTTGATCTTCCGAGCCATTGCTTCGGTTTTTCCAAAATACGCGAATGGTCAGCCACTTGTAGTGAACAACATACCTGGTGCCGGTGCGGTGACAGGTGTCATGGAATTTTTGAAGGCAAAGCCAGATGGGTACACGCTACTTTCTTTCGCAACGCCTATTGTCACAAAGATTCACTGGAGCGAAGTCAAATTCACCATTGATGATTTT
Source organism: Thermotoga profunda AZM34c06 (assembly GCF_000828675.1). NCBI lineage: Bacteria > Thermotogati > Thermotogota > Thermotogae > Thermotogales > Thermotogaceae > Pseudothermotoga > Pseudothermotoga profunda. The sequence continues at coordinate 432,501 of NZ_AP014510.1, forward strand.
GTCACAGTAATCAATATCGTCAACGATCCAAGTTATATATTGGTGAGGGCTGATTCACCATACAAAACACTTAGTGATCTTGTCGAGGCAGCCCGGAAAAATCCCGAGACGATCACCATGGGTAATGGTGGTGCCGGTGGAGGTAACCATCTTGTCGCGGTGGCATTTGAAGAATTTGTTGGTGTCAAATTCATACATGTTCCACACAGTGGAGGAGGTCCAGCAGTTACAGCACTTCTCGGTGGACATGTTGATTGTGTGATGGCGGCGGCTCCAGAAGGAATGTCGAATGTTCAAAATGGTGATTTGAGAGTTCTCGCAGTTATGGGACCATCAAGACTCAGTATCTTCCCAGATGCACCTACGGCATTAGAACAAAGTTATGACTTCAGACTTGGTATGTGGCGTGGTGTTGCAGTACAAAGGGGAACACCATTAGAAACCATCAAGGCACTTCACGATATCTTCTACAAGTGTATGAATGACCCTGAGTTTCTCGCAAAAGCTAAAGAACTTGGTAGTGTCTTGGCTTACATGGACTCTGCAACATTCCAAAATTTTGCAAGACAGCAAAGCCAGTTCTGGGAAAATCTCATGAAATCCAAAAAACTCGGTGAAAAGTACGGCCAGTGAGAAATTTAAACTTCCTCCGCCCTTTTATGGGCGGAGGTTTTGGAGGAGAAAGATGGCAGTCAAGAAGTCTGATCTTGTTAATGGTTTGTTGATAGTCATTTTGGGGTTGGTATTCTACATCAGTACTCTGAAGATAAAGCCTGCTAAATTGGGATTGAGTCCTGCGGATTTTCCAAGACTTATCACGATTGCGATGATGATTTGCGGTGTGGCGCTTGTTTTGAAAAGTTTTTTGTCAAAGAGTTCTTCTAAGAAAGAAATCGATTTTGGTTTCATAAAAAAATTCGTCGCACTTATTGTGGTGTTCATCGTATATGTGTGGTTACTAAATAAGATTGGTTTCTTATACCTAACACCTTTTTTCGTATTTGGAACGGCGTACATTTTTGGAATGAAAAAAATCTATGTGAATATCTTACTGAGTATTGGTACGACAGTTGTTGTTTATTATATTTTCTCGAGAGTTTTTCTTGTTCCTCTACCTGATTTTTCTCTCTAAGGGGTGCATATGATGTTGAGTTACTGGATTGATGGAATAAAGATAGCTTTGCAGCCATCGAATTTTATGTTAATACTCTTAGGGGTTGTCGGCGGAATCATAGTTGGTGCTTTACCCGGTGTGACTTCTTCGATGGGTATAATCCTTCTTTTACCTTTCACATATTATCTTGGCCCAAAGATTGCGCTTTTGATGCTTGTAGGCATGTATTGTGCATCGATGTTTGGTGGGTCAATATCTGCAATTTTACTACGAACACCTGGTACACCTTCTGCAGCAGCAACAGCGTTAGATGGATTTCCTTTGGCTCAACAGGGTAAAGCTGGGAAGGCTCTGAGCGCCGCATTGATAGGATCTTTTATTGGTGGAATTGCAAGCGGTGTCTGTATGGTTTTACTGGCACCATTTTTGGCGAAGATGGCTCTTAAATTTGGACCTGCGGAATATTTTTCGTTGGCTGTTTTCGGTTTGACTATCATAGCGAGTGTTTCGGGTAAGAGTTTATTGAAGGGAGCCATTTCGGGTCTCATTGGCTTGTTGCTTGCGATGATAGGTATAGACAATATCAGAGGGACAGAACGTTTAACCTTGGGAATCCCACAACTTGAAAGCGGCTTTGAATTTTTACCAGTTCTTATAGGTGTTTTTGCCGTTTCTGAAGTCATTCAAAGACTGGAGAAAAAACAGCAAATCGAGCAAGTTACAAAGAATATTTCTGGAATATGGCTGAACTGGAGTGAATTTCGATCGATTCTGATTCCAATTTGTTTTGGTGTTGTCATAGGCACAATAATAGGGGTGATACCAGGTACAGGTGGGACGATTGCGACGTTTCTTGCTTATAATGAGCTGCGAAGGTGGTCTAAAAATAAAGAGAAATTTGGTCAGGGAGCACTTGAGGGTGTGGCTGTGTGTGAAACAGCAAACAACGCAGTAACAGGTGGCGCAATGGTGCCGATGTTGGCCTTGAGTATACCTGGTGATGCCGTCACAGCGGTGATGCTTGGAGCGCTTATACTCATAGGTGTTCGACCAGGTCCAATGATGTTTGCTCATAATCCCGATATGATCTACACGCTCTTTGCAGGATGGTTTATTGTGCAATTTTTGATGTTGATCGTTGGCTTTGCTTCAATTTTAATTGCACCAAATATCTTGAAGATATCGGATCGCGTACTCATGCCGATTGTTCTTGTGCTTTGTATAGTTGGGTCCTTCTCGCTGAGAAACAACATTCACGATGTTGCGGTTGCACTTATCTTCGGTGTCATTGGCTATCTGATGCGAAAGGGTGATTTTCCACTTCCACCCCTTGTACTTGGGATGATCCTTGGTCCTGAGGCAGAACAGAATTTGAATCGGGCACTTTTGGTATCAAAAAACGACTGGACAATTCTATTCAAGCGACCAATATCTCTTGGTTTGTTAGTACTTGCAATCATATCTGTGACTATCAGTTTATTAGGATCTTATAGGGCTTCAAAAAAGAAAGGAGCTGCCAATGCATGAATCGGCAAGAAGAGGTAAATGTGAAATTTGAGAGGATTAGAAAATTCATGGATCAACACAATCTTTCTGGAATTCTCATCAAGAAACAACCGAATTTTTCTTGGATAACTGCCGGTGGATTGAACATGGTTGGTATAGCTACAGAAATGGGAGTTGCTTCTGTATTGATTACCAAAAGCAGGTGCTATGTGATAGCAAATCGCATAGAAGCACCGAGGATGAGAGACGAAGAAGTAGGAGAACTTGGATTCGAGATTATTGATTATGAGTGGTTTGAAAACAAGGAGATCGAGTTGGTAAAAAAGATCGTTGATGGAGAAGTTGGTTCTGACTTTCTTGTAGCGGGTTTTCGTTATGTAGAATCTGATTTGAACAAACTGAGATATGAGTTAACTGAAGCTGAGATTGAAAGATATCTGTATCTTGGTGAAAAGCTCTCAAAATCTCTCGAGAGTGTTTTACTTTTTACAAAACCAGGTGATGTAGAAGCAGAGATTGCCGGGAGAATAAGTGCAGAACTGTGGAAGTACAGAATTGATCCAACAGGTTTTATGGTGGCGGCGGATGAAAGAGCCAGGTTGTATCGACATCCTATTCCCACAATGAAAAAGATAGAAAAATCTGTGATGGTTTCTGTAAATGCGCGATACAAAGGTTTGATAACAACTGTAACTCGCATGGTGTATTTTGGCAAGATCCCAGATAGTTTTCTCAAACAGTATAGACAGAATGTTGAGATTGAATGTGTGATGATTGAAAAAACAAAAGTCGGTGAAAAAATGAATGTTCCCGTTCTTGCAGCCATAGAGGAGTACAAAAGACGAGGTTATCCTGATGAATGGAAGTTACATCATCAAGGCGGATCAATGGGTTATTATGCAAGAGATATAAGAGTCACACCTGATTGTGAAGAAATCATAAGGAAAAATCAGGCATTCTGCTGGAATCCAACGATAAGCGGCACAAAATCAGAAGACGGCTTCATAGCAACTGAGTCTGGACCGGTCATGATAACAAAACCATTTGTGTTCCCCAAAATAGAAATCGAAATCAACAAAACAAAATTCATTCGCCCAGACATTCTTGTTCTGTAGGAGGTATCACTGTGAAAAAGGTTCGCGTTGGAATGGTTGGAGTTGGTTTTATCGCAAAGATTCACATGGCTGCCTTTAGAGAGAATTACCCTCATGTCGAGGTTGTTGGTGTCTGTGCATCGAGAAGAGAAAATGCAGAAAGATTTGCTGCTGAATATGGAGTGCCATTGGTATTTGATAATTTTGAACAGCTATGCAAAAGTGATCAAGTAGATGTTGTTGATATATGTACTCCCACAAATTTGCACGAAGTAGTGATTTTTTGTGCGTGTGAGAACAGGAAACATGTCATATGTGAGAAGCCTTTGCTTGGTTATTATGGAGAGGATCGTCCTGAGTTGGAGAGGGTGGGGGTTGAGGTACCAAAGACAGAGATGTATCAAAAGGTCCTCAACAAGATAACTGCACTCGAGAAAAAAATAAGAGATTCAGGTATCAAGTTCATGTATGCAGAAAACTGGGTGTATGCACCTGCGATCGAGAAGATGAAGAAAATGATCAAAGTTTCAAATGGAGTTGTTTTTGAATTGAGGGCCGAGTGTAGTCACTCTGGTTCACAGGCATCCTATTCAAGGAGATGGAGAACATCGGGTGGGGGGAGTTTGATGAGGCTCGGTTCTCATCCGATAGGTGCTGCGATACATATGAAGCACTTTGAAGGACTTACGCGATATGGAAAACCATTAAAACCTGTTGCAGTGACAGCCCAGATAGCGTCTTTGACGAAAATGGAAGTTTTGAAAGATCGCCCCTGTTTTGTAGCAACGGGTTGGGAAGATGTTGAGGATTGGTCTGTGGCGATCATTGATTTTGAAGATGGTTCTAAGGCAACGGTTTTTTCAACAGATCTGAGTCTTGGTGGCGTGAAGAATAAAATGGAAATTTACATGTCAAACGGTGTGGTTGTTGCCAATATGACTCCAAATGATTCAATGATTGCCTTTGCACCTGTTGACGGTACTTGGAGAGATGAGTACATTTGTGAAAAACTTGAGACCAAAGCAGGTTACAGTTTTCCATCGGCAGATGAATTTTGGACAAGGGGTTATCCACAAGAAATGAAAGATTTTGCACTGGCTTTACTTGAAGATAGAGATCCTGTATCTGATTTTGATCTTGCCAAACAAACTGTTCAGGTGATCTATGCCGCTTATGTTTCTGCCGAGCTACAAAAGAAGGTGGAAATCGATTAACCCTCAAACCGTGTGGGGTGTATCTTGGGGGAATTTTTTGGGTAGGAGGGATTGAAGATGAAAAGATCTATCTTTGTCTTGGTGCTACTTTTATCGGTAGTGGCTTTCAGTGCACAGATCACTCTCAAGGCTTCCACACCATTTCAAAAAGGTCATGTTTTAGCTGATGCCATGGAATTGTTCAAAAACAAAATCGAGGTTCAGAGCAATGGTCGAATCAGTGTTGAATTAATTATCGGTCAAGCCTCAGAAGAAGATGTGAATAACCAGTGTGCTCAGGGTATTGTTGATTTACAATTTACCGGTGGACGACCTGTCGAGGTATTCGCACCACAGTATTTCTTTGTCAATGCACCATTTATCATCAAAGACTACGAGCACTTCTTGAGAGTATGGAATGGACCTTTGGGCGAAAAAGCAAAAGCACAAGTAGCAGAAAAAGGCAATATGATCTGTCTTGGAACTGTTTATCGTGGTTACAGGCAATTCACTTCGAACAAACCCATCTACAGCCTCCAAGATTTGAAGGATATTAAGCTCAGACTACCTGTTGTACCAACCTGGGTGAAAATATGGGAAGCAATCGGAGCAAAGCCCGTGACTGTGCCTTTGACAGAACTCTATCAAGCACTCAAAGAGGGCAGGGCAGAAGCATCTGAAGGAGATCTGACTCAGATCTCATCTTTTAAGCTGTATGAAGTACAGTCGTATCTCACTTTGACAAACCATTTGTGCGGTGTTGGCTGGGTTACTATGAACAAGACAACCTATGAAAAGTTATCTAAAGAAGATCAGCAACTTGTTAAAACGATAATGGATGAGGTTTGTGCATGGGCTACACAAAAGATAAGAGATAATGAAAGTAACATCATAGCTGAACTTGAGAAAAATGGCATGAAAGTAATCACGCTTGATTCTTCGACGCTTCAACAGATTAGAGAAATGGCAAAGCCAGCTATTGAAGAACTGTTCAAGACCACATGGCCTGTCACAACTTGGACTGAAGTTCTTGCACAATGAAAAAGGCTGCCGAAAGGCAGCCTTTTTTGTGTTATGATCTTAAATAGGTGAACAGGGGTGAAAAATACTTTAGAGACGACAGAAAGATCTTCTATATCATTTTTGGATAAGTCACTCATTGTATTCTCTTTTATACCTGTGTTTTTTTCAATCTTTCGGCTTAAGATCGTTCAGAGTATAGGTTATGTCGTTTTCCTTCTTGGTAGTATCTCTCCTGAATTACACGAAAAAATAGTGAATCAACAAATTCCACAAAGTGTGAAGACACTCTTTAGAGTTCATATCATCATACATTCATTGTTTGGACAATTTTTGGGTTTCTATGATCTTATACCATTTTGGGACAAGGGATTACATTTCATGGGTTCGTTGCTGGGAGTGATTTTATTTTATTTTATCGTGTCGACAGATTCCAAATTTTGGGAAGGTGAAACAAGGAAAAAGAGGGCTGTTTTTCTTTCTTTCTTACTTACAAATTTTGCTGGGATTATCTGGGAGATATCAGAATTCATATCGGATAAACTCTTTATACTTGGTGCACAAAAAGGATTAGAAGACACCATGTTTGATTTGATATTCAATCTTTTGGGTGCTTATCTGGGAGGGAGACTTTTGATCAAAATACATCGAGGTTTGATTCATGATAAGTAATGGGCTCAGAGAACATGCTATGAAAATAATAAACGAGACAATAGAAACTGTTTTACCTGATCAATCAGTTAAAAAAACTCTGATAAGTATGAACATCTCAACAGATGTTGTACTTGTTTCCATAGGTAAAGCGGCTTGGAGGATGGCAAAGAGCGCGAAAGAAGTTCTTGGAGACAAGATATCAAAAGGAATAGTTATCACTAAGTATGGCTACAGTCAAGGAGAAATAAAGGACATTGAAATCTACGAAGCAGGTCATCCTGTACCAGATGAAAACACGATTATCGCTACAGAAAGGGCTTTACAAATTGTGAGTGATTTGACAGAGAAAGATGTGGTTCTGTTTTTGATTTCTGGTGGTGGTTCAGCGCTTTTTGAAAAGCCAAAAGGCAATATTACATTGCGACAACTCCAGGATCTGACCGAGCAACTTTTGAAAAGTGGTGCAAGTATCATCGAAATAAATACTATAAGAAAGCATTTATCATCCGTAAAAGGCGGAAGATTTGCTCAGAAGGTTCATCCAGCCAAGATAATCTCACTGGTCTTGTCTGATGTCTTGGGAGATAGATTGGACAGTATTGCCTCAGGTCCAGCCTGGCCGGATTCAAGTACAAGTGAAGAAGCTCTGAGAATAATTCAAAAATACAACATAAAAGTTGATGATTCTCTTTTAAAAGAATTGAATGAGGAAACTCCCAAAAAATTGGAAAATGTCGAGAGCTACATAGTAGGAAGTGTAAAAATTGCGTGTGAAAAAGCAAGTCAAGTGGCATCAAAACTTGGATATAACACATTTATTCTGACAACCACACTCTCTTGTGAAGCGAAAGAAGCTGGTAGATTCATAGCATCCATCGCAAAAGAGATTGTTGAAAACAACAGACCAATCTCTAAACCAGCTGCGTTGATACTTGGTGGTGAAACAGTAGTACATGTAACAGGAAAAGGAAAAGGTGGTAGAAATCAAGAGTTGGTACTATCTGCCGCTATTGAAATAGATGGACTTGAGAATGTTGTCATTTGTTCTGTTGGTACAGATGGAACAGATGGACCTACCGATGCAGCCGGTGGAATAGTGAATGGTGCGACTTTTAAAAAGATGAAATCTATCGGGATAGATCCTGTGAAAATGCTTTTAAACAACGATTCTTACAATGCACTCAAGGCTGTTGGTGATCTTTTGATCACCGGACCAACTGGTACAAATGTCAATGATTTGATAGTTGCTTTGATCGACGATTGAGAAGTAAATATCCATATGGAGATCTCACCGTTTTTTAATAACTTTTTAATCTGTCGGAGCAAAAATTTTGTAAAACAAACAGACGATTTCCACCAAGGGGGTGGGTTCATTGTTTAGCAAGTTAAGATCTATTCTCTGTAAGGTGTTTTTATTCACCTTACTTTTTTTGATTGTTGGGATAACAACCATTTTTGGTGTTGAAACGTGGCAGAAGACCTTTGGAGGAAATAATGTCGACTATGGCAGGTATGTTTTAACTATAAACGATGGATTTCTCGCCGTTGGATCGACTTTTTCCTATGGAGCTGGTGGGTTTGATGTCTATGTTTTGAAAATAGATATTCACGGGAACAAACTCTGGTACAAGACTTTTGGAGGTCAAGCCGATGATTTTGCATTTTGCGTAGTTAAGGCAAGAGGTGGTTATTTGATCGCTGGTTGGACAAAATCCTTTGGTGCTGGAAAAAGCGATGTGTACATTTTGAAAATCGATGAAGATGGCAATAGATTGTGGGAAAAGACATATGGTGGTCCAGAAGACGATTATGCGTATCAAACGCTGGCGATTGATAATGGTTTTGTAATTGTTGGCAGTACCCGATCATTTGAAGGAAAATCGTCCCAGGCTTATGTCATAAAAATAGATGAAGAAGGTAAGACTTTCTGGGAGAAAAATTATGGCACAGAAAGTAGCGAAGGATTGTTCAGTGTCGAGAAAACAGTGGATGGTTATCTCGCTGTTGGTCAATCCAATAAATCGGGTAGTTTTGATGCGTATTTTCTGTGGTTGAGTGAGAATGGCGAAATGATAAAAGAAGAATATCGTGGCGGTCCATATGAAGATTTTATCTATCGCATAAAAAGAACAACAGATGGCGGATACATAGCTGTTGGGGCATCTGAGTCGCCTCAGTATAATAGAAATTTCTATGTTGTCAGATTAAACAATGCAGGCAAATTGTCTTGGGAAAGAATTTATCATGAACCTAAGCCAGATGTCGCACGTTGCGTATTGGAGATGACAGATGGTTATTTAGTCTTCGGCTCAACCAATTCTTATGGAGCAGGGTATGATGATTTCTATTTGATGAAAATCGATAATAAAGGAGAAAAATTGTGGTCAAAAACTTATGGAGGTAAAGGTTTTGATGTAGGCTATTGCATCAACACAGTACCAGCAGGTGGTTTCATAATGATAGGAGATACCACCTCGACTGGTTCTGGTGGGTTTGATATTTACATTTTGAGAGTTGATGAATTAGGTGGACTCTCGAATTAGCCTTTCATTTGCCTTCTTTTTTCTTTGTAGCCTCCGACACCTTTGTCATGGCTCTTATGATCAAAAAGACAACGAATGCGACTATGAGAAAATCGATACCTGCTGATATGACCTTGCCCCAATAGATGGCTTTGTATTGGAGTTGTTCTATTGACTCGATATTTGCTGCTTTGAGTGCCGGTTGAAAAATCAAAGGCATTAGAAGATCATTCACAAGAGAGCTGACGAATTGATTTAGCTTTCCACCGATGATGATGGCTACTGCAAGGCCTATCACATTGTACTGTTTAAGAAAAGCTGCAAATTCTTTAAACATTTTTCCCATGATCTTCCCCCCTTGAGATATGAAAATTTATTGAAATTGTTGACTCAATAATTCTTTTGCAAGATACTTATCCTGCAAAACCAATTGTGTATAAATTCTTATTCTTTCTTTGAAATCCTCTAAGGTTATCATTCCTCGACCGGTATAGATTCTTGTGAGCTTTGCTGGAAGTTTGAGTTTTTCAAAATCAAAACCGAGTCTCTCTTTCAGTATGTATTTCATACCATGAATTACACGTGAAACCTTGGTGAGTTGCTGTATATCTACATCGTATCCGAGTAATCTCAAACCTTTTTCTACGATATTTGGGGTATATGTGCCTCTTGCAAAAAGACAAGTTACAAGGGAGTTGGTGATCATTCTCCAGAGAGATTCTTCGTACATCATTTTGACTTCTTTTTCAAGATCCTGTTGTCTTCCTAAGAATTTTTGGTCGATGCTGTATCCAGCACAGTCAAGATGTGAGTGTCTTACACCGACTGCATATCCTACAAAGGCATCGGGTCCAGTCATGTTTCTGTTGAAATGTATTGCCAAGTCCTCGGCTCCATATTTTTTTGCACAGTGATAGACTCCTTTTTCAAGATCTCGGTAAAATTCATTCTTACCAGATGATATATTCTCCAAAACCTTCATGTAAGTTTGACTATCACCAAAACCCAATGCAAGACCATCGGTGTGTGAAAGATTGATTATTCCTTTCTGGAAGGCTTCAGTCGCCCATGCTAAGGCGACACCAATACTTATGGCATCCCAACCCTGTCTTTCTATGAATTGTAAGAGTTTTAGGACTTCTCCCGCATCGGCTATGCTCAAATTCGAGCCTATTGAATAAATCAGTTCATGGTCATAGGATACCTTTATTGTCTTGTACATATGTGGGTCTGCGAATAATTCTCTTAGTGTACCAATGTGGATACATCCAATTGGGCAATGCGAACATGAGATCTGTTGTGCGAGAAAATTTTCAGCAAAATATTCTCCACTGATTCTTTGTGCATTTTCAAAGAAGCCTTGGGAAAAGTTGCGAGTAGGAAGGCTGTGTATTTTTGATAAAGGTACAACATTTGCCGAAGTTCCAAGATCTCTATATTTGTATGTGTTTTCAGAAAAAGCGAGATCTTTGAAGAGTTCATTATAAAATGCTTGGTATTCCTTTTTGTCTGAAATAGAATTATACCTGTTTCCCGAGATCACAACAGCTTTGAGATTCTTTGATCCAAGTATCGCACCTAAGCCAAGTCTTCCAAAATGTCTCGAGGAGTCAACGGTAACACATGCAATTGGCGACAATCTCTCTCCTGCAGGACCTATTCTTACTATGCTCTTTTTTCCTTTTCTGTTGTCTTCTTTTTCACGCAAGATTCTTTCAACTGAAAGTGCACTCCTTCCCCACAAAGATCGACATGGAACTAAATTAACTCTTTCATTGTCGATTGACAGATAAACAGGTTTTTCTGCCTTACCCGTAATTTTGATTACGTGAAATCCAGCAGCGAAGATGGCCAACGAAAGCCTTCCGCCGGCATGCGATTCGCCAAGATCGCCTGTCAAAGGAGATTTAAAGATCGCCACCGTCTTTGAAGCACTTGGGAAATAATTATTAAAGGGACCTATGCCAAAAAAAATCGGTGCTTGTGGTGAAAGAGGATCCAATTCTCTGGTCAATTCTCTCAGAGCAAGATATGTTAAGACCCCCGTACCACCTATGAATCTTGAAAAAAGTTCAGATATATCTTTGACCTTTGTCTGTCCTGTACTGAGATCTATTTCAAGCATTTTGTACATTGCCTATCACCTCTTGCATTTCTAACACATTTGTTGGGCAATACATGACACAGATTCCACAGTGCAAACAAGGCAAAGGAAGTTTTGTTTCCTCATCCCACTGAAGTGCACTTGCACTGCATGCCTTAACACATTTCATACAATGTGTACATTTTTCTTTTTCTAATTCAACGCCATAACCTCTCTTCGAAAGCTTGAGTGCACCTGTAGGACAAACCTGTGCACATTCTGGATCAAGGCAAGCCTGACAGACTCTCACCGAGAATGCCCCTTCAACTCCAGGATAATTTTTCACTCTCATAGCTGATTTTTCTATCCCTATTATGTTATGCCACGCTCTGGAGCATGCAAACATACAAGAATAACAACCTATACATCTTTCTCTGTCCTTGACGGATAATTTTTTGCCCATCTCTGTATTCCCCCAAGGTTGGTTTTTAATCGTATTATGAAAATCTTTCTACGATAACTATAACACTAAAATGACTTTTTAAAGTGTCATAAAATAAAGGCCAAGTTTGGTATAAATGAGATAGAAAACAAAAAGGGGGTCTTCTATGAGAGTGAAGTTTTTACAGCGAGTTTTTCTTTATTCTGTTGGCGTGGTTTTCATTGCTTTTGGTTTGTTAACAGGAGGTTTGTGGCATCCAGTTGAATTGTATAGGAGCCTGGTGAGAATAGTGACCGTACCGGACTATCTTCTAACAGACTATATTGAAATAGGGGGTGTATCAGGGGCTTTCGTCAATTCTGGTCTTTTGATGGTTCTTTTCTCTTGGTTACTTCAACTTCTAAAACTTCCAGTTACTGGTTTGTCTTTCGCATGTGTTTTAACTGTTGGTGGTTTTGCACTGTTTGGGAAAAATATATTCAACGTATGGCCTATAATCATCGGAGTTTACCTATATTCGTTGTACAAGCGTGAACCGTTCTCCAGGTACATTTACGTATCTTATTTTGGTACGGCCATTTCACCTCTTGTAACGCAACTTGCATTTTTTTTGCCAGTTGGTGGTATGGAACAAGTGATATTGTCATATGTTGTTGCGATAATCATTGGTTTTTTCTTGACAGACTTGGCTGCTCATTTTTTGACAACGCACAAAGGTTATAATCTGTACAACGTAGGTTTTACCTGTGGGATAATAGGTATGGTCGCAGCGGCATTCATGAGAACCTATGGATATGAAATACCTTCCAGAAAAGTCTGGTCAAGCGGGAACAATCTTTTGTTGTCGATCTTTATGTTTTTGATCTTTTTCTTGCTCACATATTATGGCTGGAAACTAAATGGAAAATCGTTCAAAGATTATAAAAAATTGATGAAACACTCTGGTAGACTTGTCACCGACTTCATCATTTTAGAAGGTTTTCCAACAACACTTATTAATATGGGGATCCTTGGTTTCATAATGACTTTGTATGTGCTTTTGACTGGTAGTCAGTTGAATGGCCCAACGATTGGGGGCATAATGACAGTCGTTGGTTTTGGAGCATTTGGAAAACATCCAAAAAATGTCTTGCCGATTCTAATAGGGGTGACTATTAGTGCGGTAACCAACAAATACAGCCTCAGTGAACCAAATAATATTCTGGCTGCGTTGTTTGGAACAACGCTTGCCCCAATAGCTGGCGAATTTGGACCAATATGGGGTGTAATAGCTGGTTTTGTCCATACTGCCGTGGTAAACAATGTGGGATTTTTACACGGTGGTCTCAATCTCTACAACAACGGATTTGCAGGAGGTTTGGTTGCCATGTTTTTGGTACCACTCATTCGAGTTTTTCATAAGGGGGCGGAGTAGGTAATGCCAAGAAAGATAGAGATCGTCACAAAGCTATCTTCACAGTTGATGAGATTTCTTTTCTCGAGATCTGCCAAAAAATTGAATATAGATATAGATATAAAAGAAGATGAAATTTCAGCCAAAATAGAGTCTAACGTTACATTGAATGATCAGGATCTACATCTTCTTGAGAGCTATTTGAAAGTTGAAAGCCACGAAGAAATGGCTTATTACTATCTGCCATTGGCTGGTGAATATGGTTCAGACGAGGATATGATGCTCATTTCAATGTTGGTGAACTCGGTGGAAATTGATTATGATAAGGAAAAGCTTCTTTTAAAAATAAAGTTCCTTGTCCATTCACGATGAAATGTGGAGTTGTTTTAAAGTGATATGTATGTGTTATAATACTGATACCAAAATCACGCGTAGGGGGTGTTTAAGAGGATGCGAAAGTTAGTTGTTGGACTTGTACTTATTCTTGCCGTAACCTTTAGTTTTGCAGCACTTGGTTTTAAGATTGGTGTTGTAACGGGTACAGTTTCACAGGGCGAAGATGAGTATCGCGGTGCGGAAAATGTCATAGCAAAATATGGTAAAGAGATAATCCATGTCACTTATCCAGACAAATTCATGCAAGAGCAGGAGACAACGATTGCGAGAATAGTTGAACTTGCTTATGATCCAATGGTCAAGGCAATAGTAATTTGCCAGGGTGTACCTGGAACAGTTTCGGCTATAAGAAGAGTCAAGGAATTCAGACCTGATATGATCTTTGTCGTTGGTGTGGCACATGAAGATCCCGAACTCGTTGGTTCGGTAGCCGATGTTTCATTCCAAACCGATGACTTGGGTCGTGGTGTTACGATAATCGATTTGGCTTACAGCATGGGCGCAAAGAGATTTATCCATTATTCTTTCCCAAGGCACATGAGTTACAAGCTCCTTGCAGAAAGACGCGATATCATGGAGAGACGTTGTAAAGAACTCGGTATTGAATTCATATTTGTTTCCGCTCCAGATCCACTTGGAGAACAAGGTTTGACTGGCGCACAGCAATTCATTCTTGAAGATGTCCCGAGGCAAATCGCGAAGTACGGAAAGGATACTGCATTCTTCTCAACGAACTGCGGTATGCAAGAACCTCTACAAAAGGCTATTTTACAACATGGTGGAATATATGCTGAACCATGTTGTCCATCACCAACACATGGTTTTCCGGGTTCTCTTGGCATAGCAATTCCACCTGAAAAGAAAGGCGATATTAACTACATACTCAAGGCTGTGAATAGTAAGATAGTTGAACAAGGTGGAGCTGGCAGATTTGCAACATGGCCCATACCAATTAACATGGTCTTCGTCGAGGCTGGCGTTGACTTGGCAGTGGAACTCGTCAAAAAGACTGTGAAGGCAGACGATATGAATGGTGTGAAAGCCATCTTTGACAAAGTGATCTCCCAAAAGGTTTCTGGATATGGTCTAAAGTCCATAAGTAGATATCCAAATGCAGGTAATTATTATCTTGTAATATGTGATTCGGTCATCTTTGGAAAGACTCAATTCTGATGAGTATGGATATTTAATTGCTTTTATTGAAGATGTCGGCTTTAACGCCGACATCTTTGATTTATGGGAGGAATGTGTGTGGAAAAAGTCCTTGAAATGAAGAACATCAGCAAATCTTTCTACGGTAACCAGGTCCTCAAAAATGTGAATATCGATTTGATGCCTGGTGAAGTTCACGGCCTTGTTGGAGAAAATGGTGCTGGTAAGTCCACTTTGATGAATATCCTTTTTGGAATGCCTGTGATTCATTCAACTGGCGGTTTTGAGGGAGAAATATTCATAAATGGTCAGAAGGTTAACATTGATTCTCCAAGAAAGGCTATGGAACTTGGCATAGGTATGGTTCACCAAGAATTTATGTTATTGCCAGGATTCACCATTGTAGAAAACATCAAACTCAATAGAGAAATAACCAAGAGTAATATTATCAGCAAGGTTTTTGGAAGATCTCTGGAGACTCTTGACTTCTCATCAATGAGAAAGGATGCAAAAGAAGCACTTACTTCAATTGGTATGAATGTCGATGAATTCTTGCCCGTTGCAGGACTGCCCGTTGGTCACAAACAATTCATAGAAATAGCCAGAGAAATAGACAAGAAAAATTTGAAATTACTTGTTCTTGACGAGCCAACAGCGGTCTTATCAGAGACAGAGGCTGAAAAACTTCTTGATGCAGTTAAATTTCTTTCTTCAAAAGGCATATCAATCCTTTTCATATCTCACAGGCTTGTTGAAGTGCTGAAAGTTTCTAACAGAATAACTATCTTAAGAGATGGGATTGTCGTTGATCAGGGATCTGCCTCGTCTTTTACGATATCTGAGATCGCGGAGAAAATGGTTGGACGAAAATTAGATTCAGTTGGTTTGCCATTTAGGAAGAGAGAACCTTCAGAAGCGGACATAATAATGTCTATCAAGAATTTGAAAGTAGAGATGCCAGGTGAGAATGTGAAAGATTTCAGTATAAATATTCGAAGGGGAGAAATACTCGGTATAGGAGGACTCGCAGGTCACGGGAAACTCGGTATAGCAAATGGCATAGCGGGTATATTCCCCGCAGTTGGAGAGATTTTGTTTGAAGGTAAACCATACAAGTTGAACGATCCAGCTTATGCTTTGAAAAACGGAGTGGTGTATCTATCTGAAGATCGTAGAGGTGTTGGACTTTTACTCAACGAATCCATAGAAATGAACATAGCAGCAACAGCAATAGAGGCATTTGATGAATTTACAAAGCGACTCCTTGTCTTCAAGGTGTACGATAAGAAAACAATCAGAGAACATGCACTCAAAATGATCAAAGAACTTGATATAAGATGCAAATCTCCCACTCAACCAGTTAGGAGATTGAGTGGTGGAAATCAGCAAAAGGTATGTTTAGCCAGAGCTTTTACTTTGAAACCAAAAATTCTTTTCGTGTCAGAGCCGACGAGGGGCATCGATGTTGGGGCAAAGAAACTTGTACTTGACCATCTGGTTAAGATGAATAGAGATTATGGTATCACAATAGTTATGACATCGAGTGAACTTGCCGAACTCAGAACAATTTGTGACAGAATAGCCCTTGTTGCCGAGGGAAGACTTTCTGCAATTTTACCACCAGATGCATCCGATGCGCAATTTGGACTCGCAATGGCTGGAGAATTACAGGAGGTGGATGCAAGTGAATAAACTCTTTGATTTTCTAAAGCGTATGGACATACCAACTTTGATAATCTTCATCTTTCTCATAGGCCTTTTTGTCTTGGCTGCCTTTACGAATGTCTCAATCCCATCTCTAATAGGTGATTCGTTGAAGAGAATCGGGATGAACGGTGTTTTAGTGCTTGCGATGGTACCAACTATAAGATCTGGTATTGGTCCAAATTTTGGTCTTCCAATTGGAATAATCGGTGGACTCATCAGTGCGTTGATCAGTATGCAACTTGGTCTTGTTGGATTCACTGGTCTTTGGTTTTCTGTATTACTGGCTATAGCATTTTGTACAGCCATTGGTTTTGCTTATGGTTGGCTTCTCGAAAGAGTTCGTGGGCAAGAGATGATGGTAGGAACATATATGGGTTATTCAATAGTTGCATTCATGTCTATTATGTGGTTATTGTTACCTTTCTCCAATCCCGATATGGTCTGGGCAATTGGTGGTAGGGGGTTGAGGTATACATTGACTCTTCAGAATTATTTTGGGCAGGTATTGAACAATTTCTTGAAATTCAAAATTGGAGGGATTGAAGTACCAACTGGATTGTTACTATTTTTCGCAGGTAGTTGTTTTGCCGTTTATTTATTTTTCAAAACGAGGTTAGGTCTTGCCATTGATTTGACAGGTCAGAATGAACGCTATGCGATAAGTTCGGGTGTGAACACAAAAAGAGCAAGATTGATTGCTGTAACATTTTCCACGATCATAGGTGGTGTCGGGATCATAGTATATGCACAGAGTTATGGTTTCTTACAACTATATCAAGCTCCGTTGTTCATGACCTTTCCTGCAGTGGCTTCTATTTTAATAGGAGGTGCTTCCATAAGGAGGGCTTCTATAACAAATGTCGTTGTTGGAACTGTCGCTTTTCAGACACTTCTGACGATAGCTTTACCTGTCCTGAGTCAAATAACAAGGGGAGACATAACAGAAGTTATGAGATTAATTGTGAGCAATGGAATGATTCTATATGCACTAACCAGGACTCCAAAGGAGGCGAACTGAGATGGAAAAATTAAGAAAAATCTTACTATCAAACGCAGTCCCCATAGCCTTTTTGGTTCTTTCCATCTCAGCGGTTTTGATTGCAAAGATACCTCCGTTGTTTTTGTTAAGTGAAGTTGTCCGGCGACTCAGTAGAAATACCTTTTTAGTGCTTTCGCTTCTTATACCAGTAGTTGCTGGAATGGGTTTGAATTTTGGTATCGTTCTTGGGGCTATGGCTGGACAAACAGCGATGTTCTTCGTGGTAGATTGGAAGATGAAAGGTATACCAGGAATTGTCGTATCTATGCTCCTTGGATCGGCTATAGCAGTCATCTTGGGATGGATTGTGGGACTTGTTCTAAACAGGGCAAAGGGTAGAGAGATGATCACATCGATGATCCTTGGCTTTTTTGCAAATGGGGTTTATCAGTTAATCTTTTTATTCTTTATAGGCTCGATAATTCCGTTTAAAACGAAACAATTTTTACTCCCTGAAGGTGTCGGTTTGAGAAATACAGTAGACCTTTATGGAACTATTGCATCGGCCTTGAACAAACCCTGGACAATTCAAATAGGAACTGTGAGAATTTTTATGATACCGATACTCATAACAGTTATTCTTTGTTTTTTCATATACTTTTTGTTCAAAACAAAACTCGGTCAAGATATCAGAGCGGTAGGTCAAGATATGCACATAGCTGAGGTTGCTGGGATAAATGTGAACAGGCTCAGAATAATATCGGTGATTATGTCCACAGTTCTTGCGGCAATAGGTCAGATCATATACCTGCAGGATATAAGTACCATAAATACTTATAACAGTCACGAGCAAGTTGGGCTGTTCTCGATTGCTGCATTACTCGTTGGTGGTGCGTCGACAAGGAAGGCTTCTATCTGGAATGCGATAATAGGTGTTTTGTTGTTTCATACCCTATTTGTTGTTGCGCCGAGTGCTGGAAACAAATTGTTTGGACAACCTCAAGTTGGAGAATTTTTCAGGGAATTTCTTGCTTATGCAGTAATAGCATTTGCACTTGCAATGCATGGTTGGAGTGCAAAAAAGCAAAAGCATTAGCGTTTGATATTTGATAAAAAAGGGCCTACCAGGCCCTTTTTATTTTTCTTCTTTCATACTGAAGCCTTCCATAAATGTTTTTTGAAAGATGAGCAACATGATCAGAGGTGGTAACATTGCCATTATTGTTCCTGCCATTATTATGTTCCAGTCAGCGGCTTGTGCTTCAGATGCTAAGAGTATCTTTATGCCTATTTGTACTACTCTCATTTCCTTAGTAGTAGTTATCACAAGAGGCCAAAGGTATTCATTCCATATGTAGTTGAATTCTATCAAAAATAAAGCTCCCATATTTGTCTTCGAAAGCGGGACAAGAATGTGCCAGAGAAATCTCATCGGTCCAGCACCATCGATTCTCGCGGCATCGGCGAGAGATGATGGGACAGTGAGAAAAAGCTGTCTAAACAGGAGTGTACCAGTTGCACTTGCAAAGAACGGTATTGTCAATGCGTAATAAGTGTTAACCCATCCAAAGGTTTTCATCATGTCATATGTTGGAAGAAGTCTCACAGGTAATGGCAACATGTGGGTTATTAATATCAATCCAAAAAATAGATACTTACCTTTAAAGTCGCCAAAATAAGTAAAGGCAAAGGCTGCAAGAATTGAAAAACATATCTTTGCCACAGCAACTACGGTTGCGGTGAAAGCGCTGTTGAACATCAATCTACCCATGCCAGCATTTTTCCAAGCTTCCTTCATATTTTCAAACAAGTGACTGCTTGGTATGAATCTTGGTGGGTAACTGTAAGATTCTACCGAGTTTAATGTTGCCATAACGAATGCATAATACACCGGAAACATTACCAAAAGTGTCAGGATCGTCAGTGTTGTATATACTTGAGTTTTTTGCCTTTTGTAAGCCTTCACGCACATCACCTAACCATAGAAAACTCTTTGTTGGGTGTATCTGAATTGTAGGACAGTCAGTATCGTTACAAAGATAAACAGCACAACGGACTGTGCTGACGCAAAACCAATATCTATAGCTATAAAACCATCCCTGTACAGTTTGTAAACCAGTACCTCAGTTGCATTACCAGGACCACCTTTAGTCATGATATCGATCAAGCCGAAAACCTCGAAAAAAGCATAGAGCATATTCATTATGAGCAAAAAGAATGTCGTCGGCGAAAGTAAGGGCAAGGTCACTCTGATAAATCTTTTTATCCCATTCGCACCGTCTATCGCAGCCGCTTCCAGCAATTCATCTGGAACGGCTTGTAAACCCGCAAGATAAAATATGATGTTATATCCCATCATCTTCCACACAGCAGCGATAATGACAATAGCCAAAGCCAAATTTCCATCGTTCATCCAGTTGATTGTTTTTCCTGTGAGAAGTTTTATCAGATAAACTACTGGACCTGTTGCTGGATTGAACATCAGAGCCCATACGGTGCCTGCAATCGCTGGAGAGATAGCATAAGTCCATATGAAAAAGGTTCTGTAAATCGTCATTCCACGGAGTTTTTGGTTAAGTAATGCTGCAACTATGACACAGAAAACAAGGCCAATCAGAACCACTGAACCCGCAAAGATCAACGTTCTTATCAAGCTATCAACATAGGCTGTTGAACTAAAGAGTCTTGAGAAATTTCCAAATCCCACAAAGATCCGACGATCACCAAAAGGTGATACTCTGAAAAAACTCTGGTATATTGAACGAATCGTTGGTATCAAAAAGAAGACCACAATTACCGCTATTGATGGTAAAAGAAGGATATATGGCATGATTCTATTTGGGAATTTGCTGTGCACTCAGATCACCATCCAAACTAAATCAAAAAGGGGGCAAAAAGCCCCCTGTGATTTATTTACCATACAGAGAGATGTAATCTTTAAGAATCTGGTTACATTGTTTTGCCGCGTCATCGAGTATTGATTTTGCTACTTTTTCAATATCTGGTCCTTTGTATTGCAATGCTTTCTCAAATGCAGAATCTACAACATCTCTTATTGCTACGAAATTGCCCAATCTCACACCCTGAGATTCAGGTCTGTTGATTCCACTCAAAATCTGTAAGAAAGCAGTTAGGTGATTTGGATGTTCTGAAAACCAACCTTCATCGAGAAGTCCTTTTAAAGCACTATTGCTTGTTGGGAAATAGCCTGTTGACTTGTGCCATTTTTGAGAGACCTCTGGTTTTGCAACGTATTTCAAGAACTCCCAAACTGCTTTGTAATCATCTTTTGGTTTTCCTTTCATGACCCAAAGAGTTGCACCACCAATAACAGAATTTCCCTTTGGATATCCTGGGATTCTCGGTAGGAAAGTCGTACCGACTTTAAAGTTGGCTTTACTTTCTATAGAGCCAACCGAAGATGTGGATTGAATCAACATTGCCACTTGACCTGCCAAAAATGCATTGTTGGCATTGTACTCCCTTCCACCATAAACAAGAACGCCATTTTGCGCCCATCTAATCCATTCACTGAAGACTTTAACACCAAAATCTTTGTTGAAATAAACCTCGCTTGCCTTTGCTTTTCTCCCATTTTCGTTATTCGCATAGAATTGTGCATGAAGCGCGTGCATTTGTTCGAAAACCCATGCAGGCCATCCAAAGGCGATTCCGCCTAAGGCAGCCTTTGATTCAACTATTTTCTTTCCATATTCGAAGACTTCATCAAAGGTTGTTGGGGGTTTATTGGGATCAAGACCAGCCTTCTGGAAGATATCTTTGTTGTAGTATAGAATAGCTGTGGATGAATTGAATGGCATTGAATAGAGTTTTCCATCAACGGAATAATAATTTAGAATGGGTACCACTATATCTCCCCAGTCAAAATCTGGTTCCGCAAGCTCAAAAACTGGCACAATAGCACCACTGTCAAGCATTGTCTGAAGGCCAACTTCGTATACTTGAACTATGTGTGGTTGTGTATTGTTTCTGTAAGCTGCAATGGCTTTGGTGAGAGTTTCAGCATAGCTTCCTGTGAATACCGCGACAACTTCGATATCTGGATGAGTTGCATTGAAGTCTTTCACGATTTGTTCAAGAGCCGTGAGGTTTGCTCCACTCATAGCATGCCAAAGTGTTATGGTTGTTTTAGCGAGTGTGAGACTAAAAAGGGTGGCTAAAGATACAATTATCAAAACCAACCGCTTCATACCTACACCCCCTGCTCGGATTTTGTGACATCTCTATTTTACATTTTTCTTTTTGATGAAATCAAGGTATCTTGCGTGTATCCCAAAACAACTAAAAAAACAGGAGAAATAACCTCTCCTGTGGGGGAATAATCATATTATTTTTTTATCCAAGAACATCTTGAAAAAGATCTAAAGATGGCATATTTGTTTGATCTTTTGCATATAGTTTTTTAAACGAGTATTTTCATAGAATCATTTGATTGGAAAACAAAAAACATCTGTCTTTTTCATATTCAGTTTTATCAATCCAAGCAAAGATGACCCAAGAGATTAGACCTATGGCAATATACGATGGGGTATTTTCCCAGGATCCTGGTTGGCGCCTTCCATTATATAGTATACGATGTTACATCCTTAACAATACAATCCCTTTGCCCTTGTATTGTGATTTTGATATAAAAACTCTATGTTCTTTCAGTATCCATCTTTGTCTTGGAACTTTGTTGAGTATAACTTTTGGTGGATTTGTTTTTGTGATTTTAACTGGTTTTTTTGCTTTTACCTACTTTTGATTTTGGAACAATCATAGGATCTAAAAGTTTTCTAAAAAGAGATCTTTCAATCTTTGATAGAGCTTTTTGTATTTATCATAAAGTTTTTGATACCTCTCGTTGTTTTCACCGGAAGGCACAGTGATATCCTTTACTTTGAACCAATCTTTAGAGACCTTGATGGGATTTTTACCCGTAAAACCAGAAAAGGCAAGAATCGCTGCACCATAAGAAGCGCCCTCATTGACAAGGGGTCTTTGTATCTCAGATCCTAATATATCTGCCAAAATGGCAACCCAAATGTCACTTTTTGCTCCCCCACCTGCTATTCTTATGTTTTTTACAGGGACATCAAGTTCTTTGATTATTTCAAAAGAGTCTTTTATACCACAAGCCACTCCTTCAAAGATAGCTCTAACCAAATCCCATTTGTTGTTATATGAGGATAATCCAAAGAAAACACCGCGTGCATTTGGGTCTTTATGGGGAGTTCTCTCGCCATTCAGATAGGGTAAGAAGATAACACCATTTGAACCAACAGGAACTTTATTCACTTCTCGATTTATAGTTTCATAGTCTTCGATCAGGAACTTTTCTTTGAACCATTCTAAAGAATAAGTTGCACAGAGCATTACTCCCATGTGGTATTTTGTCTGAGGTATGGTGTGAACAAAGAAGTGAACCCTACCTTTTGGGTCGGGTTTATCTGCAAGCGTCGGAGCAACGACTGTTCCAGATGTTCCCAAACTTATCATCACATCACCTGGGGTAGTTACACAAACACCAAGTGCCGCACATGCATTATCTGCACCACCAGCGACGATCAAAGTTTTTTCATCTAAATCCAATTCACGGGCAATTTGTTTCTTGATCGTTCCGATTATCGAATGTGAATTGACTATCTTTGGAAGTAGTGTCATTGAGATGCCAAATGTATTCAAGATATATTGACTCCAGTTCATGCTGTAGATGTCGTACATTACTGTTCCTGATGCATCCGAATGTTCTGTTGCAAATTCACCAGTGAGCATATAATTTATAAAATCCTTTGGTAGCAGAATTTTATCGATCTTACCGTATATCTCACCTTCATTTTCCTTAATCCAATAAAGCTTCGGCAAGGTGAATCCAGTTAGAATAGGGTTTGCCAGAACCTTCAAAACCTCTTCTTCTCCACCAAGTATGTTGGTTATTTTTTTACACTGCTCAGATGTTCTTTGATCATTCCACAATATGGCATTTCTCAGAATCTTTCCGCTTTTGTCAATAGCTACTAAACTGTGCATTTGACCACTTGTTGATATTGCGCAAATTGTTCCATTTAACTGTCTTGCTTTCTGTGAGAGTTTTTTGATCACATTTTTTGTGGCATTCCACCATTCAAGGGGATCTTGTTCGGACCAACCGGGTTTTGGAGTTTGCAAAGTGAGTTTTTCATTCTCAATGGTGTATATTTTTCCGTGTTCGTCTGTCAAGATACCTTTAATTCCTGTGGTACCGAGGTCTAATCCAGCAAAAAAATCCATTTGAAAACCCTCCTATTTGACCTTTTCAATGATATCTTCTATCGCTAAAACAGCTGCACCCACAAGGTTTGAGCTCACAGTCTCAAAAATCGTTGGTCTGATCCTAAGTTGTCTTGTGGCATCTCTGAGTGCTCTTTTTTTGACTTCTTCTTCTATGGAGTTATAGAAATATTCACCCAAGTCCTGTACCTCACCGCCAAGAATTATTAACTGTGGATTTATGATATTCACTATATTTACGATTCCAATAGCGATATTTTTTGCAAAATCTTCGAGAATTTTCCTGCTGTCTTTTTTTCTTTTCAATGAGCTGAATTTTTCTATTGCATTCTTTCCTTGTAATTCCCCTTGGTAACTTTTTATCGCCCAGTTAATTGACGCAACAAGCTCCCAGCATCCTTCATTAGAGCAATGGCATTTTTTATCTGAGCGTATATCGACTGTCATATGCCCTGCTTCGCCTGCTGTAAAGGATGGTCCTCGATATATTTTTCCATCTAAAAGTACACCTGTTCCAACACCTTCTCTGATCACTATGAAAACAGCTTCTTTGACTTCTTTTAAATCCTTTGAATGATATTTTTCAGCCATCATTGACAGATTAGCTTCATTGTCTGCGAGAATTGGTATATCTACATCCAGGAATTCATTTATTGATATATCTTGCCAGTGAAGGTTAGGAGCCAAGAGAATTCTATTTTCAACCATATTTACCATACCGGGTATGGAGAAAGAAATTCTTGTTATCTTGCGCTCTTTTTGCATTTTGCTATATATCTCTTTTACCTTTTTGAAAAACTCTTTGGGATGTTTTGGTGTCTCAAAAGATCCACCTAAGTCAACCTTGCCATCGAAATAACCCAAACCAAATGTGGTTACATTCACACCAAGATCAAAGACAAGGCTTACAGAGGCATTTTTATTCAAGTCGAGCAACATCCTTCTTCGACCTGGGGAGTTCTTTCCAATTGTGCCTTTTTCTCTTATATAACCATCGTCGATCAGTTCTTTGGTTAATCTCGTGACACTACTTGGTGTTAGATCAGTGATGATAGATATCTCAGCACGCGAAATGGGATGATTCTCATGTATGAGTTTAAGTATATTTTGCTTGTTTAAAACTTTTATCCTTGGTGAGTTATATTTCAACGGCTTTTCCCTCCTTAAGTAGGATTCATCTTTTCATGGAGACTGTTGTTTTAACGAACTTCAATTTTTCCAATATATGGAAAGAACTACCTCCCTCATGACCATTGTATGGATAGATTTTAATATCTTTTTCGCCTGCATAGTGATTGTAAGCAGCAAAAATTGTTGATGGTGGACAGATATCGTCCATAAGTGCTACTGAAAACAAAGCAGGGCATTTCGCACGAACTGCAAAATTAATGCCATCGAAATAAGAGAGGGTTTTGAATACTGTTTCGATTTTGTCAATATGAATTTTGCAATATCTTGCGATTTCTGCATAAGGCATCGAATCTGTTATCTGAACTGCTCTTTTATAATGGCATAAAAAAGGAACATCACAGAGTAAGGCTTTGATTTTCGAAGACAATGCACTCACAGCCAAAGCTATTCCTCCGCCTTGACTTGCACCACAAGAGATTATCATCTGTGAATCTATTTGTGGAAGAGAGCTAACGGCCTCAACAGCCATAAAGGCATCCATGAACACTCTTCTGTAATAAAAGGTTTCTGGGCTCATTATGCCTTTAGTCATAAAGCCTGGATACTGTGGATCTGACGGGTAATCTTCTTCATAATCTGGTGTATCACCCTTCAACCAGTTGCTACCTTGCCCTCTTGTATCCATTACAAAGTGCGCATACCCTGCTGCACTCCAGAGCAACCAGTCGAATGGAAATCCTCTTCCACCTCCATAACCAACAAATTCAACTATACAGGGTAATTTTCCATTTCTGAGCTTTGGCAAAATCAACCATCCTTTTATTTTTTGTCCTTTGTAACCAGAGAAAGTCACATCGAAAACCTCAACGTTCTGTAAATAAAAATCTACTTTCTCAAGATTTGGTTCTTGGAAATACCTCCTTGTTTCATGAATCGTTTGTTTCCAGAAATCATCGAAATCTTTTTCTTCGTATCTTTGCGGCAAATATTTTTTAAGATCTTCCAATGGCATATCAAAATAAACCATCATATTACCTCCACATCGCTAAAGAATTTTCTGAGATCTCCAAGTTCTCTTTTCTCCCCTATGACTTCAAACTCTCCAGAACATCTTATGTCGTCTGAAGAGCTTCCTATCATAGCTTTAAAAACACCAGGTTCAACGACCAATTTCATATCTCTGTCGTAATAAGCAAGCATATCGGTATGAATTTTGAAAATGATTGTTTTGCTTTCTTTTGGTTTGAGCGTAATTCTTTTGAAACCCTTCAATTCCTTTAAAGGTCTTGTGACAGATGTATGTTCTCTTGTCAAATATAATTGAACTACCTCATCACCTTCTACCTCACCAGAATTTTTCACATCGATTTTTATTGTCACTTGTCCAGCTGATGGGACTTTCTGTGGTTCTATGACGAGATTTGAAAATTCAAATGTAGTATATGAAAGGCCGTGACCAAAGCTGAACAATGGTTCCACAGATTCATCAACGTAATCTTTATGCCAATGCGATCTACCTCCTGAGGGTTTCACGTCGTGGTGAACAGGAATCTGTCCAGCACTCCTTGGAAAACTTATTGGTAATTTTCCACCTGGATTGACTTTTCCAAATAGGACATCAACCAGTGCCTTGCCTCCTACTTCACCAGGCAGCCACATTTCGATTATTGCGTTCACTTTGTTCACTATGTTTTTCAACGAGTATGGTCTACCAGTCACAAGAACCAAGATTATTGGTTTGTCAAGTTTTGCGATTTCAAGAATCAATTCTTCTTGAACGCCTGGCAGTTTCAGGTTAGCACTATCCCTTGATTCGCCACTTGTGCAATCTTTGGTTAAACCTGATTTATCTCCAACAACCACAATAGCAACGTCTGCGTTTTCTACCGTACGCAGTGCCTCTAAAAAACCACTGGTAGAATTGTCTGTAACATCACATCCCATAGCGTACGTAAATGTTATGCCTTCAGTTTTCATGGAATCGAGTATACTTGGTATTTTTTCGATGTTCTCATTGACAATTTTTTCCACATCCTTGAGATTGAATTTTGGCATATTGAAAGTCGTTTGATTGATGTTATCGAGCAACACTTTTATGTGAGCCAGGTATGCATAATCTCCCAGAAAATTTCTTACCTGAGATGCACTCGGACCTAAGAGGGCTATTTTCACATCTTTTTTCAATGGGAGAATACCGTCATTTTTGAGCAATACGATCGACTTTCTTGCTATTTCAACTGCTATACTATAGTGTTTTTTCAGTTCGACTTTTTCTGTATCGACATAAGGTTTATCGAACAACCCGAGTATGAACTTTATTTGCAATACCCTTGATACAGCTTGATCAATGGCACTTTCCGATATGAATCCTTGTTCAACCAATTCCTTCAGAGTCGCGTAACAATCTGTCTTTGGCAATTCAATATCGATACCAGCTTGCAAGGCGTATTTTGCTGCCTCTTTTTTGTCTTTCGCTAATCTATGGTATTCTCTGAGCATATCTATTGCAAAATAATCCGACACGACTATGCCATTGAACCCCCAATGCTTTCTCAATGTATCGGTGAAAAGTTCTTTTGAAGAAGCACAAGGAATGCCATCTATTTCACTGTATGAATTCATAATGGATAGAACTTTTGCCTCTTTTACCGCTGCCTCAAACGGAAACATGAATATCTCTCTGATTTCTCTTGGAGGGATATTACTCGGTGCCCAATTCTTTCCACCTTCAGATGCACCATATCCTACGAAATGTTTTGCAGTCGCTATTACACCTTTTTTGATGTCTTCACCTTGGAGGCCTTTGATATATGAAACACCCATTTTCGCAACAAGATAAGCAGATTCTCCAAAACTTTCTTCCGTCCTTCCCCATCTGGGATCTCTAACAACATCAAGGACAGGGGCTAAACCTTGATGAATTCCCATATTTCTCATATCATTTCTGATAGTACTCGTCATCTTTTCGATCAATTCCGGATCCCATGTGCTTGCCATCGCTATGGGTTGTGGAAAATTAGTCGCACCAAGTCCCATATAGCCACTCAAACACTCTTCATGCATGATGGCAGGTATACCGAGTCTTGTTTGCTCAATCAAATATCTCTGTACCTGATTGACCAATTTTGCAACTTCCTTTGCAGATAGATTAGTAGCACCACCAGGTCTTGTGATATGTCCTATACCGTTTTTCAGTAAAGCTTCTGCTCTTTCACTTGAAAAATTTCCTTGATCATCTAACAATTCATAACTCCAAATCGAACCCAATTGGGCAATCTTTTCATCGAGGTTCATTCGCGACAAAAGGTCTTCCACTCTCGATGAAATTGGTATATCTGGATTTTTGTAAGGTGGAACTGTCATATTGATTCACTCCTTTCTTGACTGTACAAAAAGCATTTGACTATTACTTGATCCACTTGATAATACGATGGTGGCTGATCGTGACATACCTTCATTGCTTGAGGACACCTTGCTGCAAATCGACATCCAATTTTTTTGTATTCTTCTTCCTCAAATTCGGTTATCTTCACTTTGTCGGTCCACCTTCTTTTCGGATCAGCCTCAGGAACAGATTCTCTGAGTAATTTTGTGTATGGATGTTTGGGGTTTAGAAGCACTTTCTCAGCCGGTCCAAACTCAATCAAATTACCGCGGAACATGATAGCCACTCTGTCACTCACATAATAAGCTGTGGTTAAATCATGAGTGATATAAAGAACGCTCAGACCAAATTTGTCTCTCAATTCTTTGAAAAGATTCACTATAGACATTCTCAGCGAAGCATCGACCATGGAAACAGGTTCGTCGGCAATCAACATTGAAGGGTTTGTCAGTAAAGATCTTGCTATAGAAATTCGCTGGAGTTGTCCCCCAGAAAATTCACTTGGATATCTTTCTATGAATTCATCGAAATGAACACCCACCGCATTCAGTTTTTCTTGAATTAAACGATCAGCTTCCCGACGGTTTTGTGTGATTCCAAAGTTATGAAGTGTCTCATAAAAATAACTATCGACCTTTCTCAATGGATTGAAAGTAGAAAAGGGGTTCTGGAAAACTGCCTGTATTTCTTTTAGAAAATTCATTTTTTCTTGCCTATTGCGCCTGTTAATTGGTTTTCCTTTGTAATTCACCACACCAAAAGTAGGCTCTTCAAATCCAAGGATTATTTTTGCCATTGTGGTCTTCCCACAACCACTTTCGCCGGCTAATGTCAGAATTTCTGATCGTCCTATATCGAAAGAGACATTGTCGATAGCTGTTATTTTTATTCGTGAAAAAATACTTCCAATTGAGAAAATCTTCGTAAGGTTTTTGATTTCAATGAGTTTTTGCATATCCTTGTCCCTCCATTAACCAGCAGGCGGCCTTATGTTTATCCGAATATTCTCTCAGTGGTGGGAATTGTTCTTTACATATCGATAAACTATATGGACATCTTGGATGGAAACTACAACCAGATGGTATGTTGTAAAGCGATGGTGGACTACCTGGTGCACTTTCTTTTTTGGTTTTGTCTCCGAACTTTGGCAGAGAGTTGATGAGGTATTTTGTATAGGGATGTAAGGGATTGTCAAAAATCTCAATTGTAGGAGCTTCTTCGACTATCTTTCCGGCATACATAATTGCAAGTTGGTCAGCTACATTCGCATGTATACCCATATCGTGGGTTACGATGATCAAAGTGTTCTTCTGCTTTGACTGAATGTCTTTTAAAAGTTGAATAACACCCCTTTGGGTTACAACATCCAAAGCAGTGGTAGGTTCATCTGCGATTATTAAAGTCGGATTCAACAAGGTCGCTAAAGCTATGGTGACTCTTTGTCTCATCCCACCTGACAATTGATGGGGATAAGCATCAAGTACTTTCAAAGGAAGACCAAGTTCTTTTATATGCTGCTTTGCAATTTCATAAATCTGATCTCTATTTTTTCCTTTCACGTGACTACTCAAAAAGTCTTTGAAAGTTTCTTTGATCTTGGTTACAGGGTTAAGAACACTCATTGAACCTTGGGGAACATACGAGACAAACGACCATCTGAGTTTTCTTCTTTCTTCATTTTTAATTGAATAAACATCGATCTCTTTATCGTTGTAGTAAAATACTTTTCCATCCACCAATCTCAATGGTGGTTCTATGATTGCAAACAAGGTTTTCAATAAAGTTGTCTTGCCACAGCCACTTTCACCCGCTATGCCATAAACAAGACCTTTTTGTATCTCTAAATCAATATTGTCCACTGCTTTGATGATTCTTTGTTTTCCATAAACGTCCAAGATATAATACGCTTTCAATTCTAAGGCTTTCATAACTAAATCCATATCGACACCTCATTTTCTGCCAATTCTCTGAATTCTCATACGTGGATCTAAGTATTCACTTATACTCACCGATAGCAAATAAAGTGCTATGAAAAGAAGTACAGCGGTAACAACAGGTGTTGAAATCCACCACCAATAGCCGAGCAACATCGCCTGGTAATTGATTGCCCATTGAAGCATGGTACCGATCGTGGGTATTTCAAGATTAGATACGCCAAGAATTGCAAGGACTATTTCCATACCTATAGCCCAAGACATGTTTCCAATAAATGTGGCAAAGACGAGTGGAATTACAAAAGGCATGTATTCTTTGAAGATAATTGAAAATGTTCCAGAACCAGATAATATAGCGGTGTATGTGAAATCTCTTTCCCTCAAACTTAGAATTTGGGATCTAATTACACGTGCATCCCAAGCCCAGCCAAAGAGACCAAGTAGTAAACCAAGAGTGACAAGAGTCATTCTTGCTCTCATCATCGTTGCAAATAGAACTATTATTAAAAACAGAGGTATTATCAAAAACGAATCACTCATGAACATCAGAATCTTGTCTGTTTTTCCACCCTTGTAACCTGCAATCATACCAATTACGATTGCAATGATTCTGGAGATGAATCCAGCCAATAAAGACACGGTGAGAGAGTTTCTAACGGCGAAAGTGAGTATCCAGAAAACATCCTGCCCCATAGAAGTCGTACCAAGAACATGAGGCCATTTTGGTGGTAAATCTCTTGGAACGAGGTTCCATCTATATGGATTGTAAGGTGAGAAGAAAGATAATACTGTCAGAACAATGAGTATCAAAACAATTAGAAACGCAAATCTAAATCTTAGGTCACGCAGCAAATCTTTTAATACATTCATTCTTTCAACTCCTTACCTATACCTTACTCTGGGATCAAAGAGTGGATAGAGAAGATCGATGAGTAAAATACTTGTCGTGATGACGAAAATCGATATTACAGTTATACCCATTAGCAGATTGTAGTCACCGGTAAAGATGGCGTTGTAAAGGAGTGTACCAAGTCCCGGATAAGAAAAAACAATTTCTGTAATCAATGATCCACTGAATATCTGACCTAAGGAAAGCGCAAGGCCAGTTATCTGTGGTAACATGGCGTTTCTTATTATGTATTTATTGACAATTCTCGCTTGTGTAACTCCACCTATGTTGGCATAGGTCACGAAATCTTCTGACTTCACTGTCTGAACCACTAACTTCATGGCTTGAAACCAAGTGAAGAAACCTATCAATATCAAGGACATGGCAGGAAGAAATGCGTACTTTAAGAGAGTAAGGATGGTTTGCAAACCAAATTTAATCTGTCCACCTATTAGATATCCTCCACCTAATGGAAAAATTGGGAAGATATAGGCGAACAACATGAGTAAACTCAGAGCTAATATGTAATAAGGCATCGGCCTTATGATCATCGCTATTATATCGATCACTTTAACCCAACGTCTGTTGGAAAAATAAGCGGCAAGTGCACCGAATATATTTCCCAATATCCAAGAAATGATTGTAGTTGTCAAAAGTAAACCGATAGTCCACGGGAGGGATTGCTTGATTAGAGAAATTACAGGTACTGGAAACTGATAATAAGATGGACCAAAATCACCGCCAAGGAAGCGGCGCCAGAATGAACAATATTGTTGCCAGAGGCTTCCCTTTAACCCATATAATTCCTTCAAAGTGTCTATTAAGTTGTTGAGAGTTTTTGGGTCAAGATATGTACCTCGAGATGAAATTTGACCGATCAATTGTTGAATAGGATCTATTGGAAGAAGTCGTGGAATAATAAAAACCATCGTTATGCCAACGAAAATTACCAGAAAATATATGAAAAGTCTTGGTAGAAGATATCTTTTCACAAAGTTCAAGAGCCCAGTCCCTCCTTTAACTAACCTGAATGCCAGGGCCTTTACGACCCCGGCAAGATGGGAAAGATTACTTTCTACCTGTTGGTTTCAAGAATGGTAACATGTACTTGAAATTCGGCCAGTGATGGTATGGCTGAGCATACATGTTTTCTGCACCAGGATAATTTGTCCAGTAATATTCATCCCAAGCTATGACTCCAGGATAGTTGAATGTTGGTATACCAGGCATTTCCTTGATCAATAACTTGAGCCCTTCAACACCAAATGCAATTATTGAATCTGTGTCATTCCAATCTGTTTCTCTCAGTTTGACTATGATTTTGTCCAGTTCGGGATTAGTCCATCTGCCATAGTTCCCCCAAGGTGCATTTTGGCCAATTGGCACTAAATATTCAGAGTTGAATGGGTCTAAGACTCTGTAAAGATCTGGATGACCACCCCACGGTTCTGCTGCGGGCCAATCTGTAGTAACTTCAAATTCTCCCCTCTGTCCAAGAGTCGCGAGCGCATCCGAAGTTACGACATTTGTGTCGATACCGAATTTCTTCCAAGCTTGAGCGAGTGCAAAACCATTTCTGTAACTTGGATGTGCTGGGTTAGTGGTTGTCAGAATCGTGATTGTCCAAGGACGACCATCGGGCAACAACCATTTACCGGATTTATCTCTCTTAAAGCCGTTCTTTATTAGGAGTTTCTCTGCAACATCTGGTGCGTACTTGTACCAACCTGGTCCGAATACTTTATTTATGGTTTCTTCATCTGTTGGTACCGTGTATCCTCTGCTCTTTACATATTCTGCCAACCTCTTGCCAGCTGTGGGATCATATGGTTTGAATTTTTCACCGTTACCAAGATCAATTTCGAATTCTTTCAACCACTTGTCGAGTTTTGTGTAATACCAATCATAATAAGCAGAAGTCAATGGCACATGTATTGGGCTGAGTGTCACAGCTCCGTCGAATGCATTGGCCGCGTATTCAACAATGTCTATTGCCAAGGTAAGAGCCCATCTGACTTCTGGGTTATTGAATGGTGCCCTCGCGTTGTTGAACATCAATCCCGTGACACATGGATCGATGTTAACAGTCCATGGGAAGTCTCTTCTCCAAGCTCTTGCGGTGTTTACTCTTTGTAATACAGCTCTTAGAGCTTCCATAGTCAGATCTGCTGCGTCAAGTTCGTGTTGAGCCATTGCCAAAACTTGTCTTTCTGTTGTTCCGAAAGTTTGAATGAGTACAAATCTTGGAGCAGGTTTTCCATAGAGCATACCGGTTGGAGTTCTGTTCCAATCTTCTCTTCTTTCCCAAAGTGTCCAATATCCACCTGGGTCGAAATCTTTCAATACATAAGGTCCAGTTCCAACTGGTGGGTTGAATTCGAAAGTCAACGGGTTCTCTACTTTCTCAAAGATATGTTTTGGAAGGATTCTCAAAGCTCCCCATCTGTCAAGTAAATAAGTGTGAAATCTTGAATTAGGAACTGTGAGTTTTAACAAGACTGTGTAATCATCGATTTTAATTGCTTCTTTGACTGCTTGCATTTGAGAATTGTAGTCCATGCCAGGTGTGTTTTTGACGAGTGTGATTGTATAAACAACATCGTCTGCCGTGAATGGAACACCATCGCTCCAGTAAACTCCTTTTCTGAGTTTGATGGTGAGCTCTGTGAAGTCTTTGTTGTAAATTGGTGGTTCGGCAGCAAGGGCATTGATAATTTCTCCTGTTGCATACTCGACACACCAGAGTGGTTCAAGTAGCAAGTTTTGGATTCCTCTGTCTTGTGATCTCCAACCAGCCCAAAGGTTGAAATTTCCCGGTGTCCCGACACGTCCCGTCAGTTGATTAGCAATAAATGTTTCATTACGAGGAATACCCGGAGCAAGTTGTGAAAATGCTATGATGACTGTTAGAGCAAGGATTAGAAATGATACCAAACGCCTCATTGAAACGCACCTCCCCTTATGTGTTCCTTTCATTCTGTTTTTTCTTACCAGATGCGTAATACATTATTTCTTCTTGAGTGACTCTCTTTTCTCTGTTATCAAGAACAGCTGTTATTTGTCCTTCCCACATAACAACTATTCTGTCGCTTAAATTCAATATTTCAGGTAGTTCCGATGAAATCATTATTACTCCCTTTCCTTTAACTGCAAGTTCTCTTATCATTCTGTGTATTTCAGCCTTTGTTCCAACATCAATTCCTCTTGTGGGTTCGTCAAAGATGATTATCTCTGAATTTGTTGCTAACCATTTTGAGAGAACAACTTTTTGCTGATTGCCGCCTGATAAGTTCTCGACAACTTGATGGATAGATGGTGTTTTCACAGAAAGTCTTTTTACAAACGATTCAGAAATATCTACTTCTGTCTTGTCGTCAAGAATAAATTGAATTTTGCTGATTTTCTTGAGAATTGGTAGACATATATTGTCTTTAACTGTCATTCGAAGGATTAAGCCTTGTAGTTTCCTATCTTCTGGTATCAAACCTATGCCATGTTTGATTGCTTCATGAGGAGAATTTATTTCAGCTTTTTTTCCATTTATATATATTTCTCCTGCTTCCTTTTTATTTATACCAAACAGTAGATGCATCGTTTCAGTTCTTCCGGCACCTATCAATCCAGCAAAACCAAGCACTTCTCCCCTTCTGAGAGTGAAAGAGACATTTTTCACTTTGTTCTCCCAAGTCAAATTTTTCACCTCAAGTAGTACATCTTGCGGTTTTGTCTCCACATGTGGAAAATATTCAATATCTCTACCGACCATTAGACGAATTATGCTATCTGCGTTGAATTCATTATTTTGTAATGTTCCAACCCTTTTTCCATCTCTCATCACGATTATTCTGTCGCTGATTTCCATCACTTCGTCGATTTTGTGGGAAACGAATACAACAGATATTTGTTTATCTTTGAGCATTCTAATGATTTCAAAGAGTTTCTTAACTTCTCCCACGGCAAGGGATGAGGTTGGCTCATCCATGAAGATTATCCTTGGTGAGCGCGTCAAAGCTTTGCAAATTTCAACCATTTGCCTTTGCGCGGTGCTCAGATTTCGAACCAATGTTTGTGGTGAAAAACGAGCACCTATTATTTCTAACAATTCTTGAGCCTTATGTTCCATGCTCGAATCATCCACAATACTTGTCAAATTGTACCTTTTTCCTTTGGTTATCTCATAACCCAAAAATAGATTTTCAGCGACTGTTAAATTGTCACAGACATTGAGCTCTTGATGAATGACACTTATTCCATTCTTGAAAGCATCTGAAGGATGGTGAAATTCTATCTTTTCACCATTTAGAGAGATTTCGCCTGCGTCTTTTCTATACACACCAGAAAGAACCTTTATTAAGGTTGACTTTCCAGCTCCATTTTCACCTATGAGGGAGAGAATTTCACCTCTATGAACTTCAAAATCTACCGCATCGAGTGCCAGAACACCAGGAAATCTTTTTGTAATTGCTTTTGCTGTGAGGAGTTCCAAAAACTGTCACCTCTTCCAACGGGGGCAAGACTGCCCCCTTGATTTTAGAATCTTATTGGGATACCGAGTTTTGCCATCTCGTTCAAATATTCTGATAAATTACTTGGGGTGACTACATCAACACCTGTATCGACTATGTAGTCAACTTTGTTGTTTACGGTGACTTTCGGGAGCATTGTAAGGGTATTCTGTACCCCTATCTTTTTCATCAGATACAGAATTGTTACTGAAAGGTACCCCATCATATATGGTCTTTGGCCCATGGTTGCTTGTATGACTCCATCTTTTACATAAGAAAGGATATCTGTTGTTGTGTCAAAGCACACTATCTTTACCTTGTCCTTCTTACCAGCATTGGCAACAACCAGAGCCTGGCTTGGACCGTTGTATGCATACACACCGAAAAAGGCAGACAGATCTGGATGTGCACTCAGAACAGATTCCGCAAGCGATACAGCTCTTGCGCCGTCTTCTTCATCGTTCAATACATCGACTATTTGGATATCAGTCCCAGCAATTGCATCTCTGAAACCTTGCATTCTCTCGAGTGAATTCATTGCCGTGAGAGACCCTGTCCCGATTGCAACCTTTCCTTTGCCACCGAGCAATTCTTTCATGACTGTACCGGCTAAGTATCCAGCGCTGTAGTTATTTGTGCCGATGTATACATATCTTCCACTTTCGGGTGTATCGGTATCAAGTGTTATGACTGGTATGCCAAGCTGCAGAGTTTTCTTAATCGTAGGAATCACAGCGCTCGGATCGGATGGTGCTATAGCTATACCATCGAATTTCTGAGCAATAAATGCTTCAAGCATCTGAAGCTGGGCTGGGACATCTTCTTTTGCTGGAACAAAGAACCTGACGTCAATACCCAGGGCTTTGCCCGCTGCCTTGACTCCTTCTTCAACTTGTGCCCAGTATGGATGCACTGATTTCCCGATGACACCTATTGTGATGGCTAAGGAGACAGTACCTACCAGAAAAACCAACAAAGTAATCAAAAAGAGCTTCTTCACAAGAACACCTCCCCCAAGATGGTTTAGAAAAATCACTGTTTAGCCAGTCTCTTTCTGAGTACATCAAGTGTAACGGCTACTACGATGACTATGCCTATGACAACGTTATGCCAATAAGTTGAAACATTGAGCATAACAAGTGCATTCCACAGTAAACTTATTATGCTTGCTCCTATCATTGCCCCTATTACAGTTCCTTCACCTCCCGCGAGACTTGTGCCACCGATCACTGAAGAAGCAATTGCATATAACTCGTAAGAACTACCAACGCCAGGCTGACCCTGCGAGAGTCTTGAAGCTACAATGATTCCAACCAAACCAGAAAGTACAGAACAAGTAGTAAATGCCACAAACCGTACTCTATCCACATTAACACCAGAAAATCTTGCCGCGACTTCATTACCTCCAATAGCTCGTAAATGCTTTCCATAAACGGTTTTTCTCAAAACAAAATGGAGTATTAGAACACATATTCCAAATATCCAAACAGCTATTGGTACACCAAGCCAATCTCCTTGTCCTATAGTCAAAAAGCTTTTGGGCAAACCAACAATGGGCCAACCTTTTGTTATAACAGCTGCCATACCCCTGGCAATTGTGAGTGTACCAAGTGTAACGATAAATGCAGGAACCCTCATCTTTGTTACTGCAAAACCGTGCCACATTCCAATGCCGGCAGAAAAAAGTAGAATCAACAAAATACTCAACCAAACTGGTACCTGATGCTTCATTAACCATGCAACTGTGACACCTGATAGAGCAACTACAGATCCCGCTGAAAGATCTATCGCTCCGCCCCCAGATATAATCACAAATGTCTCACCAACGGCTAAAATACCAAAAATGGCAATTTGCCTTCCAAGAGATTGAAGATTAAAAAGAGTCAAAAACCTTGGATTGAGTACAGCTGTAAAGATCAAGAGTGCGATTAGAGCTATTAAGGGACCGAGTTCTTTGGAGAATTTCGTCTTGAACTCGTCTTTTTCTTTAGCCAAAAGAGATCACTCCTCGAATGCACTTTCTCGTTTTATTTCTTTCCTCGAAAAATTGTAATAGTAATTTATCATAAAATCAAGCCTGATTTTTGATTATTTTCGGTCGATTTGGATATTTATTTATATTGTTCAGCCGATTTCTTTCTTCTTGTTCTTTTCGTATCAAATTGTTCACAGAAGCTCGTTTTTTCAATCTATTTAATACCGTCTTCACTTAACCACATTATTTTTGAATATTTTCTGTAACTATTTTGGTTTAACCAATCAAGGTCGCATCAACTAAAAAATAATTTCCCGCTTTCTCATGACGAGAAAGATCATGGAAAAAAACAATTGTTGTGTCGCTGTTTTTTTGAATGTGTTGTAACATTATAATTGTCTGTGAAATGTGGGAGAGATGAGTTTGAAAATAGAAGTCTTGGATGGATTTGACTGTATAGGTGGTAACAAGGTCTTAGTTCTTGATGATTCCAATGAAGGTTTTCTATTGGATTTTGGTTTGAATTTCTCGAAGTGGTCTTTATATTTTGAGGAATACTTAAAACCAAGAACTGGGAAGGTTTTGCATGATCTTCTCAAGCTTGGATTAT
The DNA here is from genome assembly GCF_000828675.1 of Thermotoga profunda AZM34c06. Taxonomy (NCBI): domain Bacteria; kingdom Thermotogati; phylum Thermotogota; class Thermotogae; order Thermotogales; family Thermotogaceae; genus Pseudothermotoga; species Pseudothermotoga profunda. The sequence continues at coordinate 470,455 of NZ_AP014510.1, forward strand.
TACCAAAACTCAATATTTATAGAAAAGATCTTGAACCACCAGATTTTGAAAGGAATGAACGTATAAATTTCTTGTTTTTGAGTCATGGTCATGAAGATCATACTGGTTTGAATGGATTAATAAGCGAGACGATACCAATATTGACTACAAGTGAAACCTTTGCTATTCTCAGCACCAATGCAGAAATCAGACAGGAAGTGTGGAATGAGTTGTATTTGAGAAAAAGACAGAGACCACAAGAAGATGATATATACAGATTTGATGTGCTCAAGACAGAAAGAAAGATGTTCATCAGAAGAAAGATGTGTGTACAAAATTATCTTGACGCACCATGTGCTTTAGATCCAAATTATTTTATTCAATTAAGTCTCAAGGAATTATGGAAAAATGAATTATATGTGTTACCCGTCTATCATTCTGTGATTGGAGCGGCTGGTTTGGTTGCAAAGGTAGGTGACTGGTGGGTTGCATACACCGGAGATTTTCGGACAGGTCCCGAAACGATTGAAGAAGAAACTTTCTGGAGAGAAAATCTGGGGGAAAAAAGACTCGAACTTTCAAAGAGAACCGATGATTTTTTCCAGTTTTTGAAGGGCAAGCATCCTTTATTGCTTATTACAGAAGGGACGACTGTGTCAAGAGAAAATGGCCCGCATGGTAATGAAAGAAGTGTTTATGAAAATGCCCTTGAACTTGTTCGAAGTACTAATAAACTTGTTATAGTTGATTTCTCTGTGAAGCACCTTGAAAGATTAATGAGTTTTCTGAAGATAGCAATGTGTGCAAATAGATCGCTTGTCTTAATGCCAAAAGATTATGCCTATCTTGTCAAAATGGGTGAAGTGGAACCAATATGGAGATTGTCTGATCAGGAGATGAAATACATAAAGGTATTTCACACAGCCAAATCGTCATTTGTGGGTCTTGAAAAAGAAATTGTGCAACAGGCGAAGATTAACGGGATTTTGTTGCTTCCACAGTTTATTAATTCACGTCCATCGGATTATATGATTTCAGCAGGATACTGGGATTTTCACAACATACTCGATCTTGATGAAGAAGTTCTACAAGGATCTATTTATATTCACTCATCCAGTGAAGCTTACACAGAAGAGCAACAAATGGATTTTTTAAGGTTTGCCAATTGGACGAGGAGGTTTTCCATAAAGACATATGGTTTTGAAGTCACTGAAAATAACCAGGTTATTTTCAGTAAGCAATTTCATGCTTCTGGACATGTAGAAGCTAAGAAACTCGAACAGATCATAAATGAACTCAATCCAGATTTGATATTACCAGTTCATACCTTGGACAAAGAGTGGTTCATCAAGCGTTGGGGGAAAAGGGTGATTTTGGACAGCACTTTTTGGTTGTGAATCTTTCTATAAACAAAATCCGACACGAGCTGAAATTTTTCAGCAATGAAAATGCGGTAAAATAAAAACAGCGATGGAGGTGATTTTTCTGAAGTTTTATATCACTACGCCAATATACTATGTGAATTCTGATCCTCACGTTGGTAGTGCTTACACAACGATAGTTGCTGATATCATAGCACGTTATAAGCGCATGATGGGATATGATGTCTTTTTCTTAACAGGTACCGATGAACATGGTCAGAAGATTTTGCAGGCAGCCAGTGCAGTCGGTAAGGACCCACAGAGTTTTTGTGATGAGCTTGCTGGTAGATTCAAAAATCTTTGGAATAGACTTGGGATCACAAATGATGGTTTTATAAGGACAACTGATGAAGATCATATGAAAGTGGTCCAGTATTTTGTCAAGAAGATGTTGGAGAATGGTGATATATACAAAGGTGTGTATAAAGGTTGGTATTGTGTTCCGTGTGAGACCTATTGGAATGAAGATGAGATAGGTTCTGACAAACTCTGCCCTTCTTGCGGCAGAGAGCTAAGATATATAAGCGAAGAGAATTATTTTTTCAGGCTTTCTAAGTACACAGATGTGCTTTTAGAACACTACAGAAATCATCCTGAATTTGTCCAACCAGATTTTAGAAGAAATGAAATGTTGAAGATTCTCGAAGGTGGTTTGAAGGATTTGAGTATCACAAGAACAACCTTTAAATGGGGAGTCCCGATGCCAGATGATCCAGAACACGTCATATATGTCTGGGTGGATGCATTGATAAACTATGTTTCAGCAATAGGTTATCCATTTAATATGGAAAGATTCAACAGATATTGGCCTGCAGATTTACATTTGATAGGTAAAGAGATAAATCGTTTCCACTCGATCGTTTGGCCTGCTATGTTGATCTCTGTTGGATTGCCTTTGCCCAAGGTTGTTTTTGCTCATGGTTGGTTAACGGTAGATGGTCAAAAGATCTCTAAATCCCTGGGCAATGCCATTGATCCAACTTATTTTGTTGAGAAATACGGTAATGATGTTTTGAGATTTTATCTTCTTAGAGATATCAATTTTGGTAAAGATGGAGATTTTTCTGAAAAGAATCTTGTGAACAGATTGAATTCAGATCTTGCAAATGATTATGGTAATTTGTTGCATAGAACTCTCGCCATGGTGGAAAAGCATTATTCATCAATTCTGCCAGCTCCTGAAAAGTATGATGAAATAGATGAAAAGTTCAAGGAAGATGTCATGATACGTGTGAAAGAATATGAGAAACTCATGGATGAATATTCTTTAACGCAAGCTGTAGAGAAAATTCTGGAAATTTTGATGCTTTCAAACAAGTACTTTGATGAGAAAAGACCGTGGGTTTTGGCAAAACAAAAAGACTATTCAGCACTCTCTACGGTCCTGTACAATGTGTGCGAAGCTCTATTGAAGGTTGCTATAATGTTCTCTCCAATCATGCCTGATTCTTCTAAAGAAGTTTTAACAAGGCTTGGTTTTGATTCAAAACTCACAAAAGACTTTCTCGACAATTGGGGTGTTCTCAAATCATCTGTAAAGACAGTTCATGGTAAGCCTTTATTCGAAAAGAAAGAACTCAGTTTTGAAAAAAAGGAGAGTGAATTGAAAGTGGATAATCTCATAGAAATTGATGAATTCAAAAAAGTTGAGTTGAGGACAGCAAGAGTAATTTCAGCTGAGAGAGTGCCAAAATCCGACAAATTACTCAAACTCATCCTTGATGTCGGAGAACTTGGTCAAAGGCAAATCGTAGCCGGAATCGCAAAGTATTATGAACCAGAAAATCTTGTTGGAAAAACTATTATCATAGTTGCCAATCTCAAACCAGCAAAGTTGATGGGTGTTGAATCGCAGGGAATGCTCCTTGCAGCAAAAGATGGTGTTAATCTGAGAGTTTTGACAGTAGATGGAAATATTGCACCAGGTGCGACTATCTCATAGGAGGGTTTTAAGGTGGCAGACGTTCTTCCAAAAAATATAGAAGAAGAACTTGTAGAACTCTACATGAATTATTCAATGAGCGTCATCATAGGACGCGCTATCCCAGATGTGCGAGATGGGTTGAAACCGGTTCAACGTAGGATTCTCTATGCGATGTATGAACTGGGTTTAACTCACAACGCTCAGTCTAAGAAGTGTGCGAGAATCGTCGGTGAAGTTTTGGGTAAGTATCATCCCCATGGTGACGCTTCTGTCTATGATGCACTTGTGAGACTTGCTCAGCCATTTTCAATGAGGTATCCACTGATAATAGGCCAAGGAAATTTTGGATCGATAGATAGAGATCCTCCTGCGGCTATGAGGTACACCGAGGCAAAGCTCTCAGAAATTGCTGAAGAAATGCTACAAGATCTGGATAAAGAAACTGTACCAATGATGAAAAACTTCGATGATTCACTGGATGAGCCAGTTGTTTTGCCATCAAAGGTACCAAATCTCTTGATAAATGGTGCAAATGGAATAGCAGTTGGCATGGCAACGAGTATACCACCCCACAATATAACAGAAGTCATAAATGCCGTGCAAAAGTTAATTAGAAATCCGAATGCGACTATCTCTGAACTTCTTGAAGAAATAAAAGGTCCAGATTTTCCAACAGGTGCGGTAATTGTTAATGCCAGTGAATTGCCTGAGATTTATGCAACTGGAAAAGGTAGGATAATTCTGAGAGCTAAGGTTGAATTTGAGGAAGGAAAGAAATACGATAATTTGGTGATAACTGAAATACCATACAGTGTCAGTAAAGCTGCACTGATAGAAGAGATAGCCAGTTATGCTGAAAAAAATCCAAAGATGATGATAAAGAATATCAGAGACGAATCAGATAAGAGAGGTACGAGAATTGTTATAGAATTTCCAAAAAATGCCAACTACAACATCATATTGAACAACTTATACAAACATACTTCTTTACAAACATCTTTCAGTGTCCAAATGCTTGTGATAGATAACCGAAAACCAAAATTGATGAATCTTATCCAATTACTCAAGGCTTTCATAAAACACAGATACGACGTGATCAGAGCAAGATCTCAGTTTGAGTTGAACGTTTATTCGAGAAGGGCACATGTAGTGGAAGGTATCATGAAGGCTGCGCGGGCACTCGGTGTGGTAGTTGATATAATCCGATCCAGTAAAGACAGCGATGATGCTATAAGAAATCTAATCGAAACTCTGTCTGTGACTGAAGAACAGGCAAAAGCCATTCTTGATATGAGACTTGGTAGATTAACAAGTCTTGAAGTCGAGAAACTTCAGAATGAGTATTCTCAGTTGATTAAGAAGATAGAAGACGTTAAGGATATCCTCACACGTGATGAAAGAGTTTATGATGTGATGTATCAAGAACTTGAACAACTCAAGAAAAAGTACGCTGATGAAAGGAAAACAAAGATTGAAAACGCATCTGAGGAGTTAGAGTACATGCCAGAAGACCTCATACCAAACGAAGAAATAGTGATCACGTTGACTGAAAAAGGTTATCTGAAGTCTACTAATTTAAAAGATTATCGCAGTCAAAGAAGAGGCGGAAAGGGAATCGTTGGTGTTAGAACAACAGAAGATGATGAGATATTGACTGTTTGCACGAGCAAAACTCACTCTCAGACGTTGTTTGTTACTTCAAAAGGAAAGGCTTACATACTGAAGAATTACGAAATAGAAATTACTGGACGCGACAGCAAAGGGAAACCTGTGAGAGTTTATCTAAATCTCGAAGAAGATGAATCTGTCCTGACTATGATTTCTTTCGATGAGTGGTTGGGTGATCTGGTTTTAGTGACCAAGAATGGCAAGATAAAGAGAACACCTTTGAAAGAGTTTGGGAATGTCACAAGTCGTGGCATCAGGGCGATAACTTTTGAAGATAGTGACATGGTTGTTGCCGCAACATTATCTAACAACGAAGATGATCACATAATTCTTGCAACCAAGCATGGGATGTCGATCAGGTTTCAATTAAAGGAAGTCAGGCAGATGGGCAGGAGTGCCATGGGTGTTAGTGGTATCAAGTTGAGAGATGGAGACGAAGTAGTTGGGATGGTAAATATTTCAAACCAAAATTGCGAAATTCTTACCATAACGGCAAGAGGCTTTGGCAAAAGATCGCCGTTGAGTGAGTATAGGATACAATCTCGAGGTGGCGTTGGAATAAAGACAATGCCTGGCGTAGAGAAAGCTGGTCAATTGTGCGGCATAGATGTGGTGACCAATCCTGATTCTGATGTGATAGTTATGACCAAAAATGGTCAATCGATAAGGTTTAAGATTTCGACGGTGAGTTTACTCAGCAGGACAGCTAAGGGAGTAAAGGTTGTTGAACTTTCAGAATCAGATGAAGTGTCTCACTTTGCGGTGGTAGAATCATGTACAGAGAGTTAGATCATGCGGCAGATCTGAGGTATGAACTGATCTGCGATGATATTGAGTCTTTGTTCAACGACCTCATTCAGATTTTGGTAGATAATTATGAACCCGTACTCAAGTACGAAGTAGTTTTCAAAAAAGAATATCCAGTGAAAGAAATCGAAGATATGATCTTTGATACGGTCAATGATTGGATATACATGATTGATGCGCGAAAAATCTTTCCATATAGCTGTGAAATCGATGATGTTCTATACTGTGATTTTGTTGCCTTTTCAGAACTTCGAGGCACGGAATTGAAAGCCCTTACGTATCATGGATTGAAAATCGAACAAAAAGAAGGTAAGATAATCCTGAGGGTGGTGTTTGATAAATGAAAGAATTGACAGAAAGGCAAAAAAAGGTTCTCGATTTTGTCCTTTCCTATGTAGATAAACATGGATATCCCCCAAGTGTCAGAGATGTCGCAAGAGCTTTTCGTATAACTCCCAGAGGTGCGATGATTCACCTTGATGCTTTAGAGAAAAAAGGTTATATTACAAGAGGCAGAAGAGCAAGGAGCATAAGAATCCTGAACAGATCTGAATCAGTTAGATTGCCCGTAGTTGGTACTATTGCTGCAGGAACTGCAATTGAAGCGATAGAAAATCCAACAGAACTCGTTGAAGTACCGATTAGTATGGTAAAAAGTGGTTTTGAACATTTCTTGTTGAAGGTGAAAGGTGATAGCATGATAGAAGAACACATAATCGATGGAGATTATGTGGTGATCAGAAAACAAGAGTTTGTTGAAAATGGTAATGTAGCAGCTGTTTTGATAGATAACAACGAGACCACTTTAAAAAAAGTATATGTTGAAGAAGATAAAATAATCCTTCAACCAGCAAATTCAAAATTAAAACCGATAGAAATAGATTCAGCTCGGGTAAAGATTATTGGAAAAATAGTAGGAGTGATAAGAATCTATGAATAGACTCTACAGTGTGACTAATATAAAAAACGTCTGGATAATTCGTCCAAGTGGAGAACTTGATATGAACAACGCAATGGATTTCAAGGAAGATATCAGAAACAATTTTGTACAGCAAGGTAAGGTGAATATCGTTCTTGATCTGTCTCAAGTCGATTACATGGACAGTATGGCACTCGGTGTCTTAATAAGTCTTCAGAGGTCCTGTAGGATGAATGGTGGTGCCTTAGTACTATGTGGACTTGAGAGTAATCTGAAGAGAATTTTCAAGATGACAATGCTTGATTCGGTTTTTTCAATCCGCGAAACCGTGGAAGAGGCATTAAAGATCTTTTTTGGAGAGTGATTATCTTTGAAAATCGCCCTTGGATCAGATCACGCTGGGTTCAGACTCAAAGAAGCGCTGAAGGGGTTCTTGGTGTCGAAGAATTTCAAGGTTCTGGATGAAGGTACTTATTCTGAAGATGCCGTTGATTATCCAGATTTTGCAAAAAAGGTAGCAAGTGATATCAAAGACAAAAATGCCGACTTTGGAATATTGATCTGCGGTACTGGCATAGGAATGAGTATAGCGGCAAATAGAATAAAAGGCATACGTGCCGCTCTGTGTTTATTTCCAGAAATGGCAAAACTTGCAAGGTTGCATAATGACGCGAATGTACTCGTTCTTCCTGGCAGATTTATAAGTAGCGAGTTGGCACAGTGGATAACTGAAGCCTTTCTGAATGAAAAATTTGAAGGTGGAAGACATGAAAGGCGTGTGAAGAAAATCGAGGAGATGGAGAAATGAAGATAGTCTACGATTCATTTCATTCGACTTATAGACCAACCAAAGAGATCGACAACGGGAAATTCATAGAAAATCCTGAGAAACCTGAAAGAATAGATGCAATAAAAGAAGTACTCATCCTTCATGGCTTTGATAATCTCATTCCTCCGAGTAGATTTCCCATGAATTATGTTTATATGGTTCATGAAGAAGCGTACGTGGAATGGCTAAAGGCAAAATCTTCTTCTATCTTGGATGGTGAAGAATATATATTGGAAGTCTTTGGCTATGATATGTGTTTTGATACGGGGACACCGATCCTTCACAACACTTTCGAGATCGCCAAAAGGGCTGTGGACGTGACGTTAACGGCAGCGTCGATTATAGAGTTAAATGCCAATAGTGTATACGCTCTGGTGAGGCCACCAGGACATCATGCCACGCAAAATCTGTGTGGAGGCTATTGTTATTTCAACAATGCAGCTATTGCTGCAAGTTACTTGATAAAAAAGGGAACAGAAAGGGTAGTAATACTGGATCTTGATTTTCACCATGGTAATGGGACTCAACAGATCTTTTACAATACTGATTTTGTATACTACATATCAATTCATGGTGATCCAAAGATTTTTTATCCCTGGATAAGTGGTAAAGAAAGTGAAGTCGGTGAAGGGGCAGGTGAAGGCTTCAATTTGAATTTGCCACTGCCACCACACGCAGATTGGGAAAAGTATTCTGAAGCACTTTCTTATGCGATCAGGGAGATAAGAGATTATTACCCAGATGTGCTTATAGTATCTCTTGGTTTTGACACTCACAAAGAAGATCCTGTCGGTAAGTTCAACTTGGAAGATGAAGACTATGCAAGGATTGCGAAGCAGATCTCGAAACTAAAATTACCAACGCTCATCATTCAAGAAGGAGGCTATAATCCAAAGGCAAATGCCTCTGCAGCGGTGAATTTTTTCTCTAATTTTGAGTGATCACAATTTGCTGAAAAGATCTATATTGCGCTCGTGTAATTCTTTGTACACTTGGAAATATCTTTGGTATTCGTTGTGCCTGTGCATTATAGGAGTAAATACTTTTGAAATCCTTACGATTTTTTTGCTCAGGTCTACGAAACTTTCACCGCTCAAAGCTGAGATCGAAATTATTGCACAACCAAGTAACTCTGAATCAAAAATCTGTGATACTTCAATCTCCTTTCCCAGTACATCAGCCTTTATCTGATTCCACAATTCATTCACAGCCTGACCTCCAGTTGCTCTGATGATGTTTATTTTGCATCCACATGATTCCATTATCTCTATGATATTTTTCATTGCGTATGCAACACCTTCGATAACAGAAACCAAAAGAGATCTCCAGTCTTCCTTCAGAGTCAATCCGAAAAATACTCCCTTGAGATCTTTGTTCCAATAAGGACTTCTTTCACCGTTCAAATGTGGCAAGAAAATCACACCCGTCGGTCTTTTTACGGTGATTAATTGAGAAAGTTCAACCAATCTCGTTCGGGTTACATTTCGTGAGAACCATTCGTATGATTTTCCAGTTGTAGTCATAACGGCACTTATCTTCCAATGATTTTCGATGAAAAAAGGCGTTGTCATAAGACCTTGGCAACAAAGTTTCTTTTTACTGCACAAGGTCAATCCTTGTGATGTCCCACCCCTATCGCACAATATGCCATCTTCTATGGTGCCGGTACCGATGAGTGCCATTGCAAAATCTGGCGCTCCAGCAATGACTTGAGCCTGATCATTGATTCGTAAGATTTTAGAAGTTTCCTTTTTGATTTTTCCAACGGGAGTTCCTGCTGGTACCAATTTTGGTATGAGAAAAGTTTTATTCAAGTTAAAGATTCTCAAAACTCTCTCATTCCATGGTAGATATCCTTCAAATGGAAAGGTTGCATTCACAATTAGTCCAGTTAATTTCAGAATTATGTAATCACTGGGTTGAATGAGATAAGCTTCATTGATAGTATTTCTAACTGTAAGAAGGTGAGAGATAACAGTGGCAATTTGTTCATCTATCCCCTTCTCGATTATAGAATTGATATGTTCATATCCCCTTTTATCGAGCCAAGTGATAGCTTTCCCCAAAATATTACCATTTTTATCCACGAGTACGGTTGTTGGTCCCTGACCTGTTGCACAAATCGAGGTGATTTTTTTTCTCAAATTTTCGTCCATCGTATGAAAGGCTTGAACGACAACCTTCCACCATTTTTCGGGATCGATTTCATGCGCATCGCTTTTCGACGATTCAGCACACCTTCGTTGAAAATCAAAGAGTTTGTTGCCATTTTGGTCAAAAACCGCCACTTTGATATTTGTCGTACCTATATCTATGGTTGCAAAGAATTCAGAAGACACCCTTATCTCCCCTTCGTTTGTAAGCCAATATTTGCTCAAAGTCTCTGTACTTCTTTTCCAATTTTTCTTTGTCCAGTTCTAACATCTTTAGAACCATTAGATCTATAACCAATAATTGTAGATAGCGTGTCAAAAAACCACCCTCAGAAAGAACTTCTGTTTCGACGTATGTGGGTAATAATATATCACATGATTGTGCGATTTTTGAGGCAGGTGATGCTATTGCTATAACTTTTGCACCGGAATTTCTTGAATAATTTATGGAATCAAGAAGATCGGTTGAAGAATGACTACTCGAAATAGCCACCGCACATCCATTCTCACCAAGTTGTGCAGCAGAAATACTCTGCAAAAATGGGTTGTCAAAAAAATTCACTTGAAAACCAAACTCTTTCAACTTCAAAAAGAGATCTTTTCCAGCGATACCATCAAAACCATAAGCAAGGATCTCTATGACTTTGCTTTTGAGAATGATTTTCGCTGCAATTTCTACTTGATCTTCACTCACGAGCTGAATAGATTCTTTGAGTTCTGAAAAGATGAAGCCAAAGAAATCCTTAGTTATTTGGCTTATTCTCAGTGGATCTGGTCTCATGGTCTGCAACAAATTTATTTCCTGTGCAATTGCGATTTTTAAAGTTCTGAATCCAGAAAAGCCAAGTCTTTTGCATAGATCGACAACTGTAGAAGGTGAGGCGTTGCATAAACGGGCGAATTCAACGATATTCATCTGCAAAACCTTTGTTGGCTGTTCTATAATGAATCTTGCTATTCGCTCTTGTGATTCACTCAAAGTGGGTAATACATCTTTCATGCTTTGAAAAACACTCACAATATTCATATTCTTACCCCCGCTTTGCTCTTTTTAAGATAGGCATAAATCAATATAACTACGGTTGTGAAAATATAGGGAACAGCCATCAGGAGTTCGGCTGGGATTTTTGAGAAAAGTTGGAGAAAGCTCGAGAGAAAACTGAACAATCCAAAGATCAAGCAAGACAAAACAACTGTGAATACCCTTTCTCCTCCTATGATAACGGCGACGAGGGCTATCCATCCACGGTTATTACTCATACCAGATACAAAGGATCTCATAGGTAAAGACAGAACAGCTCCTGCAAGACCTGTGAAAAGGCCACTCAAAAGAAAGCTCGTGATTATCATTTTATCAACATCTATGCCAAGATTTCTCGCAACGATTGCGTCTTTTCCAACGGCTTTTATTTGGTATCCCAACACGGTTTTGTTAACGATTGCATAACATACAAAGACAAGTATGAAGGTTATATATTCCAAGACATTGTATCCGCTTAGTATTTTACCAATGAAAGGAACATCATTAATGAATGGTAGTTCTATTTTATTAAAGATTGGTACGTTTTGGGACACAACCGTGCCTTTCGAACCAAAAAGATGAACCATAAGAAAACTGGTGAGTCCATTTGCAAAGAGATTGATTGCCAATCCAGCAAGAAAGATATTTGCCTTTAATTTCATCGCAATGACAATCAACATTGCATAGATACAGCATATTGAAATAGATACTAAAATGGCCGTCAAAAAACTTTTAGTTTTGTCTGCGATATATATAGCCATGAATGCCGCGGTGAGCATCATACCTTCAAGGGCGATATTCAACTTCCCAACGAGGTGTGTAAACATTCCTCCCAAGGCAGCCAAAATTATCGGGACAGATGATGAGATCACCGAGTGTATGAAATCAGCTACCATAATCTGCAACCTTCTTTTTGATCAAGAGTATCACAAATGCTTCTGCAGTGATCAAGTAAAATATTGTGGCTTGGATGATTTTGGAGATCTCTGGAGTTACATCTGCCATAATGGAGCTGATCTGCGCTCCTGCCTCGAGATACGAAAAGAGCAAGGCAGAAGGTATGACAAAGATGGGATTGTTCCTTGCGATCAATGCTACGGCTATGCCATTGAAACCATAGCCAAAAGAAAAACCTTTTATCATACGTCCATGTACACCTAAAACATCTATAATTCCTCCAAGACCCGCCAGTCCACCACTCAAAAGTAATGTAACAAGCCAGATCACAGAAACTTTTATTCCACCATACCTGGCAAATTCATAGTTTGAACCTACTACTTTGATTTGATATCCAAAGGACGAAAACTGCATTATGAAGTAAATCAAAATCGTCAGAGCAAGTGCCAGGAAAATACCACTATGAAGATCTGAAGGTAACATTATCTTTGAAAACATAATAGAATTACTGATATATCTTGACGCTGAAAGACCGGCAAATGGATCTCTAAGAGGACCATTCAAAAAATAATCAACGATATAGATCAGAGCCTGACTTATCAGATATGAAGATAGTAGTTCATTTACTTTGAAAAAGACCTTCAAAAAACCACAAAGGACTCCTATTAATCCACCAGCAACGAAAGCCACCGATAAAATCAGGAATATGGAAATTTCTCTGTTCAAATCTGTGAGATGAAGCGCCACAAATGTTGCGCACAATGTACCAAAATACAGTTGACCTTCCAATCCAAGATTAAAGGTACCTGCTGAAAAGGCGATTACAGCACCAAGCCCAGTTAAAATCAATGGTATAGATCCACTCAATGTATTACCAAAAAAATAGGTATTACTTATAGGTCCCAAATAGAACCATTTCATTGCCAGTAATGGATTTTCACTTGTGAGTGAAATTATCATTGAGCCACACAGAAAAGATACAATTACTGTGAAAAAGAAAATCTTAAACCAATTCTGCTCTATTTTCATTGGACAACATCGCCTCGATCAACTCACTTTTTTTCATCATATGAGTATTTTCAAAATGCTTAACCAATTTACCTTTTGACATTACCAAAATTCTGTCGCAGATTCTTAGTATTTCGTCAAGGTCACTGGAATAGATGAAGATGGACGATTTTTGTTCGCACAAATTCAGGAAGGCTCTATGCACGAAATTTGTAGATCTCAGATCCAAGCCAGAAGTTGGATCGCATGTGATTAATAATTTTGGTTTTGAACTCAATTCTCTTGCTATCACAACTCGTTGCATGTTTCCACCTGAGAGGATCTCAACCGGATGCCAAACAGAAGAAGTTTTGATTTCATACTCTTTCAAAAGTTGGTCAGACCATTCTTCAATCTTTTTATGTTTGAGCCAACCAAGATAAGAAAATTTTTTATAATTACTGATGATCAAATTGTAAGCTGTTGGAAGACTCATTGAAAGTCCGATCTGAATCTTTTTTTGAGGAATATAGCCAATGCCGATTTTTCTTCTTTCACCTATGTCTTGAAAAGTTATATCTTTTCCAAGAAAAATGAGCCTTCCCTGTGATGCTCTTCTCATACCAACTATTGTCTCGGTTAATTCAATCGCTCCAGATGAACCAAATCCCACCACTCCCAATATTTCACCTTCCCTAACGTGAAACGATACAGGCCCAATTATCTGCCTGTCAGTTGCAAAGGTGAGATTCTCAACGGTTAATAGATTTTTTTTGATTCTATTGGTCGGCTGTTTACGAATAACTTCTGTTTCACCTGCCATTATTTGAGAGAGTTCTTTCACAGATGGTTTGTTTTCATCTGAAGAGTATACGGTAATGCCATTTCTCAAAATCGTTATTTGGTCTGATATAGTGAGTGCATCTTGTACATTATGTGTGATGAAAATAATTGTTTTTCCAGATTTTTTGAGTTTTTTCACTACTTTGAAGAATTGTTCGGATTCCACTTCGGTGAGATATGAAGTTGGTTCATCGAATATTAAGATATCTGCCGCAAGATACAAAATTCTCAATATCTCTGTTTTTTGTCTTTCCGCAATTGGTAGATCAGCTACTTTCCTGTCAAGATCAACAAAGAGATTGTTCTGCTCCATTATCTTGTTGATCGTTTCTATGGCTTTTGATGAATCAAAAAAGGCAAAAAATTTTGAAGGCATCTTTTGCAAAACGATATTCTCCAAACTTGTGAAGTCTTCTATCAAACTCAGATTCTGTTGAACCATTGCTATACCATGTTTCAATCCATCATGCTGGTTTTTTATGTTCACTTGCTTGCCGTTCAGAAATATCTTTCCACTGTCCATTTTTTCCAGACCGCACAGAATTCTCATCAAAGTCGTTTTACCTGCACCATTTTCTCCAAGTAATGTGTGAATTGTGCCTTTTTCAACGCGGAGATTTGCCCCTTTCAATGCCACTGTATGACTCGTCGGAAAGGTTTTGTAGATTTCTCTCATTTCGACACAGGCGCTCATTTCACTCACCGAGAACTTTGATCGTCCCTTGTCTTAATTTTTCAAAAAGATCGAGCATCTTTTCTCTGATTTGTTCAGGTACGTTTCGTAGATAATAAGGATCATCAAAAGTGAAACTGATCACACCTTCTTTTATTCCCCATCGTTCACTGGTTCCAAAAGGTAATTTTCCCTGGTAAGCCCTTTTGAGAACATCGTAGATCGCCACATCTGCTTTTTTTAATACACAAGCCAGGATTGAATTTGGTGATAGATAGATGATGTTTGAGTCGACGCCAATAATATACCTACCAAACTCTTTTGCCTTTTGAATGGCACCGACACCTGTGCCGCCCGCAACCAAGAAAATTACATCAACGCCTTGTGAAAATTGCATCTGGGCTAATTCAGCACCCTTATTCGGATCTGCCCAACTTCCTGCCACAGAAAATAAGACCTCAATTTTCTCGTCAACATTCTTGGCGCCATTTTCATAAGCGGGCTTCATCTTCTCCATCATGGCTGGGTAGATATCACCTGCAATCATGCCGATTTTCAGTTCTTTGTTTGCCCCGCGAAGATCACTCTTTGTCACAAGACCTGCAAAATAACCTGCAAGGTATGCCATCTCTTCGTCCTTGAAGCCAAGTGAATAAACATTGGAGAGATTTGGAGCGATTCCATCTATAAGTGCAAATTTTTGATTTGGAAAGATTCTGGCTGCCTTTTCAACGCTTTTTGGCATTCCTTCCGTAAATGTCACTATCAGATCGTATGACTTGGTTGATGCAAGGCTGATCAACAAAGGTTCCCATTTAGCCGAATTGTAACCTCCTTCGATGACCTTCACATCGAATCCAAGTTCCTTCGATGCACGTGTCGCGCCTTCTACCATCATTTCATAAATTGCATTTCCACCCACTTCACCAGTTATCAAGAGTGCCACACTGTAACCTGTAACGATCACAGAAAAAATTGTTGTGATGAATACGATGATTTTCTTCACTTTCACTCACCTCTGTTGTAAAATCGTATTGGATGTAGCGAGAACCAAATATCCGAAATTATTTCGGTACTTTCCGAAAATATTTTACCACAGATTATCTCACTGTCAAATCTTTTGTTTATACTTTTGTTTTCAAAAATCAAATTATTATCATTGTTTTGTGGTATCATGTAATTACAACATTGCTTTTTGAGGAGCTGATATTATGCAAAAAGAGGATTTTGAAGTTTTCGTTCTAACCGACGAGAACAACGTTGACCATCATTTTGTGTTACTTGCCAAGATCGAGGACTCAGGTAAGGAATACTGGGTTTGTGAAGAAATAATGGTCGACGAAAAAGGTGAAATCACAGATTTTGGTGAAATCTATCCATTCCAGGTCAAAGAAGGCGAAAATGGAGATCTCTTCGTTGATTCTATAGAAACCGAAGAAGAGTTCGAGAGAGTCTCGGCGGCTTGGAATGAGCTCTTAGAGAAAGATGATGAACTAAGAGGTATGCTCGATGTTGAGGAGCACGAACATGAACACGACGAAGAGGAGGACAACTGATAACTTTGCAAAAAAGTTATTCAGTTGAATCGATTTACAGAGATCTAAAAGCCAAGATCGAGAGTGGACATTATTTGGCGGATAACAGACTGCCAGATGAAAAGCAGTTAGCAAATCTCTATGGTGTTGGCAGACAAGCTGTTCGAATGGCTATCGAAAAACTCGTAGAGGAAGGTGTCGTGAAGAGAGTCAAAGGTCACGGCACCTTTGCTATTTTCAAGCCAAAAAAACAATTATTGGGACTGATCGACGATTGTTGGACTTTTGAATTCATTCGAAAAAATCTCGCTAATGTTCCAAAAGAATACGACTATTTCAAAAAGAATATGCCTGCACTGTCATTTGAGATAACGTGGTATAAAGAAAAAAGCCGCGTGTGTTTTGAGAGATGTTTTTTGGATCCTATCAAGAACCCCATGGCTCTCAAGCTTTTGCAATCACAGGATAATATTCACCCAGTGGATTTTTGTATCCAGACCTTGGATTCAGGTGTAGTTGAGGAACACATCGAACTTGTGAAAATTCCAAGGGCTCTTTCGAAGCATTTGGATCTTGAAGATAAAAACTTTGTGATCAGACGCACCGTATTTTTGTCAAACCATATTGGTGAATTGTTCGCGTTCTCATTACTTTATTACCATCCCTCTGTTCAAATCATCCAAATACATAGAATTTAAAAGCCGGGTTTCATGTTTTTTTGTTTACAATAATGTCACGCAATTGACTTGAACCTAAATTTGAACCACATCGTCTAAAAGATGGAATGTGAATGGAACCCCCCACCCTCCTTTTGACACATAGATTGACTTTATAAAGGTTCACTCAGGGCGATCAAAAGATCGCCCTTTGTTTATAGTGAGGTATTGAATCGTATTCGAGATTAAGATTGTGCAGATTGGAGAAGAACTCGATTTTATCTCAAACAATTTGGTCAAAGTTGACGATCTGTAGGATATCACCTTTTAGAATCATCGCATAGATGCCGTTTTTTGTTAATAAATTCACTGTACTTTCATTTAAGCTCATACCAGCATATATAAAAACAAGCTCGTATTCTTTCAACATAGGTATGAAATCTTTCAAGATCTTTGTCTTTTCAATGAATTGTTCGACATATTTTATCCTATCTGGTGAACTCTTTATCTCTGTAACGAAAGCTCGCTTTTTCTCGTTGCATAGCACAAGTAGGTCTATTTCTAACTCTCTTTCGCCAGTACGCGTGTAATACCTTTGAGTCACCGTGTCAGGATCACAATCAAAGTATTTCTTGATTGCCTGAGGCATCGAAGGTGCAAAGATATCTTCTACCAGTGTCCCCATCTTGTTTGCCAAATTACCCCATTGGCGTCTCATTTCTTCTATATTTTGATCAACTTTTTTCTTGTATTCTTCAAGGTTCAGATCTCTCTTTTTATTCAATTCAGCCATTTCGTTTTTAAAGGCAAGCATTTCTTTTTTGAATTCTTCCATACTCTGCTCTCTTTTTCTGGTTAGTTCTGCCATTTCTTTCTTAAACTCTTCCATGCTTTGATCTCTCTTTTTATTCAATTCAGCCATTTCGTTTTTGAAGGCAAGCATTTCTTTTTTGAGTTGTTCAATACCTTCTTCTCTCTTTCGGTTTGCTTCACGAACTTCGTTTTGAAAGACCATGAATTGTTCTGTCAGATTCTGAATCTGCATCTCAGTTTTTCTCTGTGCATAAACCAATTCCATTATTGCTTGTTCTAATTTATCGACTTTGTGAACAATTTCAGAGCGAGCCACGTACAAGCCTCCCTTTAGAATTATACAACAATTGATATCGTTTTATTTTATAGGATGGAGAGATCAAAATTGTTCAACAAAAACTAAGGAGTGTATAATTGATGATGAAAATATTTGTAAATATTAGGAAGTGGTGAAAGAAATGAAGATTCTTCTTATCAATCCTATGAACAGTGGATATTATTACCGTTTGGGTGCTGTGTATCCACCATTAGGACTTTCTTACATAAGTTCAGTTTTAAAAAATGCTGGTAATCTTGTCAGATTAATCGATATGAATGTAGAGAGATTCGATTGGAAAAATTTCAATTATTCTGATTTTGATATCGTTGGTATTTCAGCAGATACGGTGAGATATCCTCTGGCAAAGCAAATCTCTTTAACTGCAAAAATGCAAGGTGTTGTTACAGTCCTTGGAGGGCCACATGCAACTGCCGAGTATGGAGAGATTCTCAAAGAACGGATTTGTGATTATGTGATTCTTGGTGAGGGAGAATATACTTTTCTAAAACTCGTTGAGGCGCTTCAAAGGAACGAGAAATATCCTTTATTAAGTGGGTTGAGCTATCTCAAAGATAACATGGTAGTCATCAATCCACTTAGATTGATAGAAAATCTTGATCAATTGCCTTTTCCCGACAGAGAAAATGCAAGGTTGTACAAAACAAAATTCGATGGCAAGCTCGCAACCAGTCTAATAACCTCGCGTGGTTGTCCTTTTGATTGTGAATTTTGTAGTGCTTCACAGTTCATGGGTCGAAAGATCAGAAAAAGAAGTGTTGAAAATGTGATCGAAGAGTTAAAACAAGTCGAGCGATTGGGATATAATTCGGTGATCTTTTTCGACGACAATTTTACAATTGACAAAACAAGGACTATAGAACTTTGTGAGCAGATGATGAGAAAGAATCTTTCTTTTAGTTGGTGGGCTTTTTCAAGGGCAGACGAATTGTTGGGTAAAGAAGATTTGCTCGAGGCAATGTCAAAATCTGGGTGTAAGATGCTTTTTATAGGTTTTGAAAGTGCTGAAGATGATATTCTAAAAGAATACAACAAAAAACTTTCAAGCTCTATAGCTTTTGAGGTCGCAAAACTTTTGAAAAAATACAAAATCGATCTTTTTGCAAGCTTTATCATGGGTGCATTGAATGATACGAAAGAATCTATAATGAAAACCATAAAAATGGCGAGAAAGCTGGGTGCCCAAATCGTTCAATTTTCTATTCTCACACCATACCCTGGAACGAGACTCTATGAAAAATTAAGAGCAAAAATAAATTTGAAGGATCTTTCTCTATTCGATGGAACAAATCTCGTTTTTGAGCATCCTGAGTTTTCAAAGAAAGAATTGAAAAAGCTGTTTGTGAGAGCTTATTACTCAGTTTACACCACTCCCAAGTTAATTTTCACACGCGGTATACCTTTTTTGATAAAGCTTTTGACAACAAGGGAAAAACCAACCGAATTACAGATCGATCATCAAAAGGCATAATTTTGTTATTATCTATTTTGAATCGCATATTCTTGTGATACTATATTCGAAGAAGGAGGTGTCTTGGTGAAAACCGTCATGATAATAGTTCATTCATTGATCAGCGTAGGGTTGATCTACATGGTACTTCAGCAGATGAGTAAATTTGCAGAGCTTGGAGGTGCCTTTGGTTCTGGGTCTTTGTACACAATGTTTGGCAGAAAGAAAGGTCTTGACACAGCAGGAAAGATTACCCTTGGTTTGAGCATAGCTTTCTTCTTGAGTAGTATTCTCACGGCATTTTTCATGTCGAGGTGATGCAATGCATCCCAAGGAACAACTTGAGATTTTGAAGAAAAACGTCGTAGATCTCGTGAACGATGAAGACCTTTTGAGCAAGCTCGAAAGAAAAAAACATCTTCGAGTGAAGCTCGGTGTTGATCCATCAAGACCAGATCTACATCTTGGTCATGCAGTTGTATTATTTAAACTCAGACAATTTCAAGATCTGGGTCATCAGGTAGTTTTGATAATAGGAGATTTCACCGCTCAAATTGGTGATCCATCTGGTAGGGATTCAACTCGACCTATGCTATCTGAAGAGGAAGTAAGACAGAATGCAAAATCATACGAAGAGCAGGCATTCAGAATCTTGGATGAAAGCAAAACAGAGGTCCGTTTCAACAGTGAATGGCTTTCCAAAATGAGTTTTTCAGATGTAATAAAACTTGCTTCGAAATACACGGTTGCGAGAATGCTTGAAAGAGATGATTTTTCAAAAAGATATTCTTCAAATATCCCCATCTCCATAGCTGAATTTCTCTACCCACTTGCTCAAGCGTATGATTCAGTTGCAATTCAAGCGGATGTAGAACTCGGTGGAACGGATCAATATTTCAATCTCTTAGTGGGAAGAAAGATCCAAGAAGAAGTGGGACAAGAACCACAGGTTGTCATGACGATGCCTATTATAGAAGGAACAGACGGTAAGATGAAGATGAGTAAAAGCTATGGAAACTACATTGCCTTCAACGACACACCATTTGATATGTATGGGAAGTTGATGTCCATACCAGATGAATTGATAATCAAATACATGAAGCTTTTGACACGTTTGCCTGAAAATGAAATAGATCAATATGATAAACTCATGCAAAACAAATCGATAAATCCAAGAGATGTTAAAATGAAATTGGCTTTCGAAATAACAAGTTTTTTCCATGGGCAGAACCAAGCAAAGGATGCCGAGAATGAATTTGTAAAGATCTTTAGAAAAAAGGAATTACCAAGTGAGATGCCCGTCGTTGTACTTGACAAAGACGAGGTTGAATTGGTAGAATTACTCATGAAGTTGCAAGTTGCGTCAAGTAAAAGCGAAGCAAGAAGATTGATAATTCAAGGCGGAATAAAATTGGACGATGAAAAAATAACAGACATCTATGCTAAAATCTCTGTAGACAGAGATAAAGTTTTGAAAGTTGGCAAGAGACAGTTTTTCAAACTCGTACGACAGTAAACTTATTTGTACTCTTGATTTTTGATACCAAGCAGTGTTATAATTTATCTCGATCGTTGTTCTGGTCTTTGACAAGTGGGGGGAGCAATAATCCCACCGTCGAAAATAATATGAAGGGAGGTTGGAGCTATGAAGAAACTCGTGCTATTAGCCTTAGCACTCTTTGTGACAGTAGGGGTACTTGCTGCGGGGATGTTCCCGGATGTTCCAAAAACACACTGGGCTTATTCCTATGTTGAACATTTGAAAGATAAGGGTATTGTCATTGGTTATCCTGATGGTACCTTCAAAGGTGATCGGAATATCACCCGCTATGAAGAAGCAGCAATGATTAGCAGATTAATTGGTTTACTTGAAACTGAAATCGTTGCACCACATATTGCAGATGTGCTGAGGGTTCTTGATGCAATCAGCTTGAAACTCGGAGCCACGGTACAAAAGGTCGATGAACTTGAGAAAAAACTCAACGCTCTGAGCACAACTTCTGGCGAAATTGCTTCTGTCAAATCACAGGTTTCAGATCTTGCCAAGTCTTTGGAGATGCTTAAACAAACTGTGAACATCCACGATAAAGATGTCATTAAGTTGTATGAAGCAGTTGCAAATCTCCAAAAGAATTGTGAGGGTAAATTTGCAGAATTGAGTAACGCAGATGCTGTGATTGTTGACAGAGTAGTTGCATTAGAAAAAGCCGTAAGCCAGCTTGACGAGAAAATCGCAGCTGTTCAAAAGAAGCTCCTTGCACTTGAACCTGTGAAAGATGTTCTTAAGGATTTAACAGGAAGGGTTACTGCCCAGGGTGAAAGAATTGCCGCAGCGGAAGAAAAAATAGGCGATCTGAGTGCAACATTGGATAATGCAGTCATGACACTTGGTTATGTGTCTATCAAACTCGACAGAACTCAAGAAAATCTCAACAAAGTAACAGACAGAGTCGCAGCACTTGAAGAAAAGGCAAAAGGTATCGATGCAAATGCAAAGGCAATCGAAGCTTTGAAACAAGACACTGCCAATAGATTTGCCGAACTTGAGTCAAAACTTTCTGGTCTTGAATCCAGCTTCAATGATTTTACAGCGATGCATGATGAACAGATCAATTATGTTCTCGATGAAATGGACAAGATGAGCACTCAGATCGATGAAGTTCGCGAAGGTTTGTTGGCTCTTAAAGAAGATACAAATGCACAGTTTGCACAAACGACAACTTCAATTGAAAATCTCAAGAACGAACTCATGACACAGATCTCTGAACTTCAAAAAGCAAACGCTACCCTCACAGGTGCTGTAATAGGTGCTATTGTGATTGCGGTAGCAGCGATGATCGTAGGTGCAATGTGATCCCCATTTGGGGTAAAATCAACACTAATCTTTAAAGGTGAAGGAGGGTGTAAAAGTATGAAAAAACTTTTGGTAGTCTTACTCGCTTTGGTAACAGTCGCAGCCTTTGGTGCAGTGAACTTTTCTGGTTGGCTTGGCACATCACTTGGTGTAACTTATGATGCTAGCGACCTTACAACATCTCTTAGTCTTGGCGTAACAGGCAGGATTGACATCAGCGCAAGTTCTTCGCAAGGTCTTACTGGGTTTACTCTGTCTGTTTCTCGTTCTGGAAGCAGCGTTGGTGAAACCCTTGAAATGACTGGAACTGCCACATCAACATGGGAGCCTGCGATGACTTGGGGCACTCAAATTTGGCAAAAGCTTTATGTATCAGATCCACTCACTGTAACACTCAGAGCAGGTTTACTCAGCCGTGGATTTAGCTATGTCACTGGTTCAAACTTCCAGTGGTATGTCACTCCACCATATTTTACCTCTCGAAACAGAACAGCTGCTTTGGCATTTGATTTTGCTATGAAAGCCGGAGATCTTTCTGATAACTTGGTATTGTATGCATATTTACCAAGTTCAACTGAAGTAGATTTTGATGTTTGGAATTCTTTGAACTTCTCCTTTGTCACATTGCAAGTTTTGGTTCAGAAAGTCCTTAGCAGTGCACAAGCTGGAGCTTTGCCAGGTATAGCTGTCGGTGGTAAGCTCGATGTCGCAAAGGCACTCAATATCAGTGCAGGTAGCTTAACAGGTTATGCTTACTTGGAAGTTCCAACAAGTGGTTTTGTTCCAAGCAATTACATGCTCGGTGTTGACTTTGGTATGGAAAAATTCAACGGCAGTGTGGCATTCGCGGGTCCAAGTACACTTGGCTTTGCTGTGAATACAAATGTTTTGGATCCAGTGACAATCGGTGCAGAAGTTGCCCTTGATGTTACAAACATGTTGGGGTTCAGTGCAGCAGGTTGGGCAAGCTGGGAACAAGACCTTATCTCTCATACAGTTTCCTTGGTCTTTGATGCAGCTGAAAAGACAACAACAGTTTCTTGGGATATGTCTGTAAGCTTCTGAGAAAATATGAGTTTTTACAAACCCCGGCATGTGCCGGGGTTTTATTTTTTGTGATATATTTGATCAGGAGGTGTTTGAATGCTTATATTTGGAATAGTACTTGCGATTGTTCTTATATTGGTTGTATGGTTCATAGGTGCATATAACTCTTTGGTTAGCAGGAAAAAGCGTGTTGAAAATGCCTGGAGTCAGATTGATGTTCAGTTAAAAAGAAGACATGATCTTATTCCAAATCTTGTGAATGCCGTTAAAGGATATATGAAATTTGAAAAAGAAACTCTTGAAGCGGTAATAAATGCACGTGCAAAAGCAGTTGCTGGTGGTTCAATAGATGATCGCATAAAGGCAGAAGGTGAATTGTCTGGTGCTCTGTCTCGGTTGCTTGCGGTTTTTGAAAGATACCCAGAACTCAAATCAAATCAACAAGTGAGCCAATTGATGGAAGAACTCACAAGTACTGAGAATAGAATTACATATGCTCGACAGTTCTATAACGACACAACGATGAAGTATAATACATCTATTGAAATCTTTCCAACCAATATAGTTGCGAGAATCTTTGGTTTCAAGGCATTTCCATTCTTTGAAGCTGCGGCAACAGAGAAGGAAACACCAAAGGTTGATCTTTCTTTTTAAGGTGATTCTATGAACTATTTTGCGCTTCAAAAGAAAAACCTTAGAAAGACATATTTTTTGATTTTGATTTTCATGTTGATGATGGCAATTTTAGGAATCATCATAGATGGTCTTTTTTCAAGTTTTCCAGTTGGGACAGTTGTATTGATAATAATTGCTTCAATCCAGGTCTTGGTTGGAACTCAATCTGGAGCTTCGTTGGTGCTCAATTCAGTTGGTGCAAAACCTGTGAATGAAAAAGAATTTGAAGAAAAGCAACTCAGAAATATTGTCGAAGAGATTTCGATTGCTTCCGGTTTAACGGTTGTTCCAAAGGTCTATGTGATGGAAGATGAAAACATCAATGCCTTTGCAACGGGCTTCAAACAAAAAGATAGTGCAATCTGTGTCACACGAGGGCTTTTGAAAAATTTGAACAGAGAAGAAACAGAAGGTGTCATTGCACATGAAGTGAGTCATATTTTGAACAAAGACACTCTTTTGATGACTACGATCAGTGCGATCCTTGGGACAATGGTTTTGGTCCAGTTGTTTGCATGGCGGGCTTTGAGGTTTATGACATGGTCTGGTTCGAGGCGTTCACGAAAAAAAGGAAAAGGTGATAGCACCGCGTACATTATTTTTGCACTTTTGATTATTGCGCTGGCTGCTACACTGTTTTCTTTTATCGGTAGGATAACGATCTTTGCAGTCTCACGAACTCGCGAATATTTGGCAGATGCAAAGGCAGTTGAATTGACCAGAAACCCCAAAGGACTTTCAGGTGCACTCAGAAAGATTGCAAAGACTCAAAAACTCAAGCAAAAAGTCAAAGGTGCAACCATTGCAACGGCGCATCTTTTTATCTCAGATCCACTCAAAAGAAATATCAACAACAAAGAAGGATTTTTTGCAGATTTGTTCAGCACACATCCACCAATTCACAAACGCATCGCGACACTTGAAAACATTCCGCCCGAGATAGTGCTCAGAGAATTACAAGAACTTTGAGTTTTTTGGTTGTTAAGATGGTTGAAAGGAGCTCCATGTGAATGAAAAAGCTTTTTGCCTTATTGTTTTTGGTTGCATCGAGTTTTTGCATGGCGAAACAATTAATCCTTGCAACCACAACGAGTGTTTACAACACGGGGTTTTTAGATACTCTAAAACCCTTGTTTGAAAAACAGTATGGATATTCTTTGAGTGTCATAGCAGTTGGAACAGGTATGGCACTTGAATATGGGAAAAGGGCAGATGCAGATGTACTTTTGGTACATTCGCCTGATGATGAACTCTTGTTTATGCAACAGGGACATGGTGTTTTGAGAGTGAGTTTTATGTACAACGATTTCATAGTAGTTGGTCCAACTAAGAGTGTAGTTCCATCTTTCAAAGATCTTCAGGAATTTTTCGAGTATATCTACGATAATAAATTGACTTTCGTTTCGCGATCGGATGAATCTGGTACACACAAAAAGGAAAAACAAATCTGGAATTCGATAGGTAAAACACCTTCTGGTGATTGGTATATTCAAACAGGTCAAGATATGGCAAAAACTCTCTTGATTGCAAATGAGAAAAGGGCTTTCACGCTCACTGATAGGTCTACTTTTCTTTCTTTGAAGAACAGGCTTGATATGAAGATCTTTTTTGAAAACGATCCACAATTGCTGAATATCTACAGTCTCATTGTGGTTAATCCAAATAAAAGCAGTAGAATAAATTACAAAGGCGCGTTGGATTTTGTGAGATTTGTCCTTGATC
The DNA here is from genome assembly GCF_000828675.1 of Thermotoga profunda AZM34c06. Classification (NCBI taxonomy): domain Bacteria; kingdom Thermotogati; phylum Thermotogota; class Thermotogae; order Thermotogales; family Thermotogaceae; genus Pseudothermotoga; species Pseudothermotoga profunda. Next base: position 495,665 of record NZ_AP014510.1, read on the forward strand.
CAGATACTTTAAAGGTGATCAGAGATTTTTCAGTAAATGGTACGAAACTTTTTAATCTACTTTTTGAACCAAAATGAATGAGATAGTTGAGATATCTTTAAGGTCTGTCTATGTGAATTCAACAGCAGTTTTGATATCGACATTGATTGCTATACCTTTAGCATTAGTTGTTGATTTTTTCCATTTTAGACTCAAAAAAATTGTAGTTGTGTTTTTTCAAACTCTAACTGGGATCCCACCTGTTTTGATTGGTCTTTTGGTGTATCTTCTTTTATCACGAAATGGACCGCTTGGAAATATGGAGCTTCTTTTTAGCTCTAATGCGATGATTTTTGCACAGATTTTGATAGCAATTCCGATAATTTTTTCTGTGTGTTATTCACATTTTTCAAAAGTAGATGAAAGACTCAGGGTTGTCATGAAAACGCTTGGTGCAAGCGATATACAGGTGATGATGGGTATTCTCAAAGAATCTTCTGCAGGTGTGATGAACGCTGTTTTAACAGCCTTTGGTAGGGTTGTGGGTGAAGTTGGTGCTGTGATGATCGTCGGTGGAAATATTGCTGGCAAGACAAGGGTTTTGACGACTTCTATAGTTCTTTATACAAATATGGGAAAATTTGAACAAGCAATCATATGTGGCATAATACTTTTGGTCATAGCTTTCATCATAAATTTCTTACTCACAATGTTTTCCAACATAATGGAGAATAGAAAATGGTCTATGAGATAGAAAAACTTTCCTTCAGTTATGATTCAAAGTTCACTCTTTTTGTTGAAGATTTCAAAATGAATGAGAGAATAGTTGGAATAACGGGTCCATCTGGTGCAGGTAAGACCACCTTTCTTTTGAACCTTGCTTTTTTATACACTGGTAAATGGCAGTTATTCAAATTCATGGGACAAAATATAGATTCACAGGCGATCACATATTTTAGAAAGATGGTTACCTATGTCCCACAACATCCCGTACTTTTTAAAAAAACGGTTTTTGAGAATATTGCCTATCCTTTGAAGATCAGAAAAATTTCTAAACAGAATATACAGGACAGTGTTTACGCGATAGCTGGAAAATTGCAGATTCAGGATCTTTTGGACAAAAAGGCTTGGCAGATCTCTGGTGGCCAGGCAAAGAGGGTATGTCTTGCGCGTGGTTTTGTTTTCGAACCGAAGGTTGTACTTTTGGATGAACCAACATCAGATCTCGATGAAGATAGCAAAAGGGTAGTTGAAGATTTCATCTTACAAATATCTACAAAAAGCTACATAATAATCGTATCGCATGATAAAGAACAGTTATCAAGATTGTGTGAAAGGATCTTTTTCATTGAAAATGGTCGTCTTTATTTGTGAGTAGATTCATCATATACTGACATATTTTCGCTGAAGACAATAGTGGTTTTCTTTGTTGTAAAATAATAACATAGAGGTGGTAGACATGGAGGTTCAGGAACGTGTGGATAAACTCGAAGAAGCAATGATGCGTTTGGTTTATATTCAGCAAAAAACAGAGATAGAAATTCAAAATTTGAAGACCGAAATGAAGATATTCAAAGACGAGATCAGAAATGACACAAAGATGCTCAAAGATGAGATGAAGGTATTCAAGGATGAGATGAAAATGTTCAAAGATGAGATGCTCGATTTCAAAAATGATGTGAAAGCGTTTAAAGATGAGATGCTCGAGTTCAAAAACGAGATGAAAGCGTTTAAAGATGAAATGGTTGAATTCAAAGAATGGAGCAAGAGGAATATAGAGAATATGAACAAACAATGGGGGGCATTGGCAAACAAAATGGGCACACTTGTTGAGGACATCTTTGCTCCATCTATAGAGATAGCCTTGAAAAATTATTTCGATGTTTTACCAGAGATAATCGATGTGAGAAAGTACATCAGACGTGGTGGTGAATCTTTAGAGATAGATATCCTTGCGTTAAATGAATCTGAAAAGAAGGCATTTGTAGTTGAGGTAAAGGCAAATCCAGATAAGGTGGAGTACATAGAAGATTTTGTGAAAAAACTCGAAAGACTCAGGGAGTTCTTACCAACGTTGAAAGAATACAGACTTTATCCAATCTATGCAGCACTGGACATGAAAGCAAAGACGGTGGAAGTTTTGACATCTAAGGGTATCTATGCCATGATAGTAAAAGGCGATATCTTGAAGATTGTCAATTTCGAAAAGTTGAGTGAAAAAAATATCTAAGAATTGCTCATTGATTATCATGGTATTGAAAATACACTTTTTATCGCATCAGAAAACCCTGCCATTTGGCAGGGTATGCAAGATCAGTCGAGATATGGTAATGTTGAGTTTGCGTATGGCATCAATAATATATCTGGTTTTTGCGTATATTCTTTCAGAGCATGGTCTATTGCATCTTGTAGAGAATCGAATGGTGTCATGAAAATTTGTTCGACGATACTTTTATCCATTTTCGAGCACAGGAAAATCCTTGCTTTTTTCATCACCTTGCAAAAACCAGCAGCTTTGTGACCACCCAGGCAAAAATCTTTTTTGATCCATTCGAGTGGTTCATCTGGGGTCTTTGCCTTTTTCATCCATTCTTCAAAGGTTTTTTCTCCGAAACCTTCACGGCATTCTGCAACCAAGATTATGATTCCACCATCTTTGACCGCTTGGAAGGCGTTGTCTAAACCTTTTTGTGCCTGGTATAGATTTATATCTTTTGGAAATCCACCAGGCGAAGCGATCACTATGTCGTATCTTTTGCCTATATTGACTTTGTACATCATATCTATGTATTTGACACCTTCTCTGTGTGCAAGTATTGGATCACCACTTACGATTTTTACAATTTCTTTTTTACTGTTCAATACGGCATTGACTATAAATCTCACCTTTGCCATCTTTCCTGCTTCTTCAATGTCTTCTCTGACTGGGTTGTTTTCTATCTTCCCAGAAACTGCACCGTCCAAGAGCATGTAAGAATGATTGGTTTCGATTGTTTTTTTACTGCACACACCTGGTAAAAGTGCTTTGTTTCCACCACTGTATCCGGCAAACCAGTGAAGCTCCAAGTTACCTGTTGCTATGATAAAATCTGATTCAGCCACAGGTTTAAAAACCTCAACCGGGGTTCCTCTTTTTGTCTTTCCTATGAAGACACATTCTGATACATCGTGGTTTATACACTTCACTTTCTCAAAGACTTCTTTTCCAACTGCTTTTTGCATTTCTTGACCTGTCATTTTTCGGTGAAATCCCAAACCAAAGACAATGGTTATTTGATCTTGTTTCAGTCCAACTTCTAAGAGTTCATCTACTATTGGTGGAACAAGGATGTGTGAAGGACTTGGTCTTGTCAAATCACTCACGAGAATTACCACATTTTTTGGTTTTTCTTTCAAAACCATTTCTTTCAATGGTTCACAACCAATTGGTGCTCTGAGACTTTTTTTGATCTGATCTGTAGGATCTTCAACCGCATCGAGTTCTTTGTTTGGATGGAGTATGTCTATTTTTATATCATTTACCAGAGTGAATGAAATAATTTGCTCACCATACTTGAGTGTATACTCTCTCATTTTCATCACTCTCACAGAGTTGGTTGGGTTAGATATATTGCGAATTCGTGATGTTTTAGAATCTCTGTCTTTGTTTTCTTTCCATTGATCACTTCGACTAATTCATTGAACAATCTTTCTCCTGCTTGACTTATTGTTTCTTTTCCCTCGATTACAGTACTTGCATCAAAATCTATGTTGTCCGACATTTTTTGGTATGTTCTTGGATTTGCACAGACTTTTATAACAGGTGCTATGGGACAACCAGTTGGAGTACCTCTACCTGTTGTGAAAATGATTATTTGTGCACCACCTGAGACCATACCTGTAACTGATTCGACGTCATGCCCGGGACTGTCCATGAAAATTAATCCTTTTTCAGTGATAGGTTTTGCGTAATCTAAGACATCCACGATTGTTTTTGTACCTGCTTTGTAGATCGCACCGAGTGATTTTTCTTCCAAAGTCGTGAGACCACCTTGAATGTTACCTGGTGTTGGATTAACTCCCCTTATGTCCTCACCACCGGCAAGGGCACTTTTTTCGCATTTATTAACTAATGCGAGGAGCTTTTGTGCAACTTCATTGTTTATAGCTCTTTTTGCCAAAAGATGCTCTGCACCTATGATTTCTGTTGTTTCAGAAAAAACCACAGTCCCACCGAGATCTATTATCTTATCTGCGACGTATCCGACTACGGGATTTGACGCGATACCAGATGTAGTATCTGAACCACCACATTCTATTGCAACAATAACATCGGAAAAATCGACCTCTGTTTTTTCGAAACTTCCAATATCTCTTATCATTTTTTCAAGCAGACGTATACCTTTTTGAGCTGTTTGAAGAGTTCCACCTTCTTCTTGAATTATCAGGCATTCTACAGGTTTGTTAGTTTTTTTTGCCTGTTCTGCAATTTGTTTTGTTGGAATTGTTTCACATCCCAAACCGATATACAGAACTCCGGCTACATTTGGATTCGATGCCATTCCAATTAATACATCGAAGACTTTTTCATGATCTTGCTTCATGTGATTACAACCATGTTGATTGTCTAATAATACAGCACCATCCACATGGTTTACGATCTCTTGAGCCGTTCTTGTTGCGCAAATCACCGTAGGCACAACGAGAAAATGATTTCTAAAACCAACTGAATTGTTATTTCTTTTGTATCCAAAAAGTTTCACGTAGTATACCTCCTCACACCACGTTTGCCTGATACGTTGTGCACATGAACATAGTCTCCTGTTTTTATATCTTGTGTTGCAATACCTATTGGCTCGCCATATTTGAAAACTTCTGATTCTTTTTTGATATCTTTAATGGCAAATTTGTGTCCGAATGGTATGTCGTGATTTAGTTTTATTTTCAGCGTTGTATTCTCGAAGTTCACAAGAACTTCTTGATCTTTTGAGAGATTTTTAATAGCCGTTGCGACATTATCTTTCTTGCTGAAAACTATTGCATCCATTAGAAAACCTCCTATGGAAGTTTGATGATATTAGCATTCACCAGAACTCTTTCCATAATTCTTCCAGCCTTAATTCTTCCTTCGATCTTTTCTCTGAGCTCTTGATCGCTCAGAATTTTTTGAGCAACACCCTGTTCGATGGCTTTCTTAGCAACTGCAATTGCTTCTTCGACATAGACTTGGTCTTCTTCCATAGTGGGTACTATATATTCTTCGTGTATACCTTTTCTATAAGCAAAGTCGGCTATTGCTTGAGCAGCAGCTACACACATCTCATCGGTCACTTTGGTGGCTCTCACATCAAGAACTCCTCTGAAGATCGCTGGAAAACCTAAGGAATTGTTCACTTGGTTTGGAAAGTCACTTCTACCTGTTGCAACTATTCTCGCACCTGCTTGTTTTGCTTCCCAAGGCCAGATCTCTGGGACTGGATTTGCGCCGGCAAAGACTATTGCATCTTTGTTCATCGCCTTTACCCACTCTGGTTTTATAACTCCAGGTCCACTTTTCGAATAGGCTATACACACATCTGCGCCTTTAAGGGCTTCTTCAATACCTCCACTGATATCTTCTCTATTTGTTTTGATCCACATCTGCCTACTTATTTCATCGAGTGTCTGGGCTCTTTGTTTTGTGAGTATACCTTTTGAATCGCAGACAACGACATTTCCAAGATCGACATTTACTTTTTCAAGAAGCCGCAAGAATGCGTAATTGGCACTGCCCGCTCCTATGATGGCTATTCGAACCTCTTCGATTTTCTTTCCAACTATTCGAAGGGAATTTATTAAACCAGCCAAAGTTATAGTTGCAGTACCCTGCTGGTCATCATGAAAGACTGGAATTGACAGTTCTTCTTGTAGTCTTTTCAAGAGTGCAAAACACTTTGGTTTTTCGACATCTTCAAGATTTATACCTGCGATCGATGGTGACAACCACTTACAAAATTGTACAGTTTCTTCTATTTCTGTTGTTCCAATACACAAAGGTATTGCGTCTACACCACCGAGATATTTAAACAACAATGCCTTTCCTTCCATCACAGGAAGACCAGCCTCTGGTCCTATGTCTCCAAGCCCAAGGATTCTTGTTCCATCACTTATGATAGCGATGGTATTTTCTTTGTTTGTGTATTCATATACTTTTTCTCTGTCTTTTGCTATTTCTTGACAAACTCTGGCTACACCAGGTGTATACCAGATCGCAAAATCATCGTAAGTTCGAACAGGAACTTTTGGTGCGGTTTGAATCTTTCCTTTGTAGAAAGGATGGAGTATCATCGCATCTTGCGAAGGTTTTTGAGCTTTTTTCAGTAAGCTCTCGACATCTTTTTCTTGCATCTCTCATACCTCCTATTTGAAATTAGAAAAATAGACCTCTTGGAAGTGGAACAACTAAAAGTTTTGCAAGTAAATACCAAAATGCAAGTGTTATAGCACTAAAGGCTATTATATTACCTACAAGTTGTCCAAATTTCATATTTTTTCCACCGACTATCAACGATATGATCGTCATGAAAATGATGCTTCCCACAACAAAACCAAAGACCCAATCCATCAGGTATATCCAGACAAAAGACAATGCAATGACGATGAATATGTATAAAAAGTCCTTTTTTTCTATTTTCTCTGTTTTCTCTTGAGTTTTTTTTCTGGTAGATACCACGATCAATGCCACGCAAAGGGCTATCAACAGAATTGAGATGATCTGCGGAAAGATCGCCGATAAGTAATTTAAATCCTTTGATTGATAAAGAAATACTAAAGCAAGCAGAATGAATATGGCGCTTAAAATTATATTCGATCTCATTGCTTAACTCCCCCCACTGATGGACTTTGTTTTCTGATCAAAGGCCACAGCAGGAACAATACAGACAATACGATTAAAACCCAGGAAATTGGGCGAATAAAGAATACTGTCCATGGATAATCGAGTTTTCTTCCCATGAGTAAACCTTGAGTAAAGCCTGTTTCAGCAATAGGACCTAAGATGAGTCCAAGTGTTATTGGCCCAGCTTCAAAACCAAATCTTCTTAGAATATAACCAAGCACACCTAAAATGAGCATTGTATAAACATCACTGATATTATTTTGTACACAATATGAACCTATCATCGTGAGCAGTAAGATCACAGGAACAAGTACGTGTATTGGGATTTTATAAACGACCTTTGTCATACCCTTGCCAAAGAGTAGACCGATTGGTACCATAATTAATGTAGCAGCTATAACACCAACTATGAAAGTGTAGACAACATCGGCACGTGTTGTGAAAAGTTCTGCACCTGGTCTCAAACCTTGTATCAAAAGAGCACCGTACAAAATCGCATCAACAGGCGTGCCAGGTACACCCAGTGTCATGAGTGGAACAAATCCTCCTCCTACGGTTGCGTTGTTCGAAGTCTCTGTAGCTATAACACCTTCTGCTACACCTGTCCCAAATTTTTCTGGGTGCTTTGATGCTCTCATTGCCTCACTATAAGAAACCAAATTTGCAATATTTCCACCCGCACCAGGTAATACGCCTATTATAAAGCCAATGATTGACGCTCTGATGAGATCTAATTGTTTTTTCATAACTTCTACGAAAATCCTTAGAGCGGTGCCTTTTTCTACCTTTGCTTCTATAAAAAGTTGTTTTTGTCCTCTCTGAATTACCATGTTTATAACTTCAGGAATACAGAACAATCCCACAAGTGCAGGTATTAAACCAAAACCTGAAATCAAATGTGAAGATCCAAATGTAAATCTGACGTTTCCTCCAATCGGTGCAACTCCAACAAAGCTTATCATCATTCCTATGAACCCACCGATGAAACCTTTCAGTGTATTTCCACGTGATAGAGATGATATAACCGTTAATCCAAAGATACCAAGCCAGAAATATTCAGGCGGGCCAAATCTCAAAGCGATTCGGGCAAGCATAGGGGCAAAGATTAAAAAACAAATCATACCGAATAGTCCACCATACAAAGATGAATAGGTGGCTATCAAGATTGCCTGCCAACCTTTACCTTGTTTTGCCATAGGATAGCCATCAAAGGTTGTTCCGATATTCGAAGGCGTACCAGGTGTCCTGAGAAGGATAGCTGAAAAACTTCCTCCATATATCGCGGCCATGTAAAGCGAACCAAGGAAAACCAAACTTTCGGAAGGTGTCATCCAGTAGGTTAAGGGTAAAAACAAGGCAACTCCCATGGTTGCACTCATACCTGGAAGTGCACCTATTACCAATCCTATACCAACGCCACCTATCATCAAAAAGAGAATTTTCGCTGTGAGAATCTGTGGAATAGCGCTTAGTAGATACTGAAAACTCGCCATCTAATTGATTTCCCCCTTTCGAAAATCCCGCGCCAGGTAGCGCGGGAAGGAATCATTTACCCATTTTTTGCGTTTCGTCCCAGAGTTCTTTATAATACGGAATCAATCTTGCAACGAGTTCTTTTGATTGTTCTTCATTGTAGTCTTCCATCACAAAGCCTATTTCTTCCATCTTTGCTCTCACTTCCGGGTTTTTGTTGACCTCTGCAAAAGCTGCCTCGAGTATTCTCTTTATTTCTGCTGGTGTTCCTGGGGGTACTGCCACACCACGGAATGCCTTTTCAACTACGTCGTAACCCAATTCTCTGAAGGTTGGAACATCTGGCAAGAATGGGACTCTTTGTTCTGTTGCAATTGCAATTGTTCTGAGTTTATCTTTATACTGAACAGAAACAGTTGAGTAGGTCATCAAGGCATCGACATTGCCACCGAGTAGAGCCGGAACGGCTGTTCCAGTTCCAGTGAATGGGACATAAGTGAGATTGAGTTTCGCAACCTTTGCAAGTCTTAATGTGGCAAAACTATTGGCAGATGGCTGACCACTACCACCTATTAGAACAGATTTCTTACCGCTGGCGTATTTCACAAAATCTTCGAATGTTTTGATGGGGCTGTCAATTGGTACCACCAGTGTACAAGGTGTTGTCTGGAAGAAATATATGTTCTCGATCTGTTCTGTTTTATAAGGCACACCACCTTGAATTGGTTGGAGTATGATGTGTGGAAGATTAGTTCCATAGATAGAGTATCCATCGGGTGTGGCACGATTGACAAGTTCAGACCAGCCTGTTGCTCCACCACCACCAGCTTTGTAGGTTATTACAATTGGTACTCCTAAGATTTTTTCAAGGTATGGCTGCTGGATCCTCGCTGTGATATCTGATTCTCCACCTGGATCAAAGCAAACGACGTAAGTAATAGGTTTTGTTGGGAAATTCGCTGCAAAGAATGTTGAGAACACAAAAATGGTTAAGCACATCAATAAAACAGCTTTCTTCACAAACATCACCCTCCCTAAGTTTTGGATATATCAATAGTTTAAATTAGATGTAAGAAGATTCACAAGTACTAAAACAGATAATTGTAGTCCAAATTCAACAGTTCAAAAAGGTGAGAGCTTTGAAGGGTTTTATTTCTCTGTTTTTCTTTTTCTTTTTCGTTATTGTTAGCTCTGGCAACTTTTTTCACCAATGGGAAAAATTTAACCCCGCTAAAAGCGGGGTTAAAAACTGGTTTCGATCATTATACACTTTCCTATGGAATATTCTGAATTCGAACTCCTTAGAAAGCTTTCGATTTCTTTCGAACCTGCTCCTGGTTGAAACCAAAATCTTTTGTAACCAATTGAAACAGCCTTTTGTACTTCTTCTAATCCCTTTTCTGGTGGTATCACAAAGACAAGAAGTTCTACATCTTTTGGTAATTCCTCAAGCGTTCTAAAGCTCTTGATACCTTCGATCGTAATACCTTTGGGATTCACAGGAAAAACCTCAAAACCTTTGCTAAGAAGGTCTTTTAAGATTTTGTTGCCGTATTTTTGTTCACTTTCACTCGCACCAACAATTGCAATTTTTTTAAAGTCTCTGGGGTTCACCATATATCACCCCCAAATCACACAAGGGCACGTTCGATCAAACCATTTCTTTGCATTGCATTATCAAGGATGTGAAGTACTAAATCTTCGTATGCAAATCCTGCGATTTCAGCTATCCTTGGCAGATCAGAAAATCCCTTTGCCATACCTGGAAGTGGATTGATCTCTAAAAAGTACGGATTACCGTCTTCTTGAGAAACTCTCAAATCCATCCTTGCTACATCTTTAATCTCTAAGGTTTTGCAGATCTTTACTGCCATGTTTTTCAATTTTCTTTCCAGTACGGAATCGATCTGCGCTGGGCAGGTGTATTCCACGTAATAATCTGAATTTTTCTTGACCTTATAGCTGTAGAATTCTTTTCCGTGCTTGAAGTGAATTTCCATTATGGGTAAAACACGGTATTTGTTACCTTCTTGCAAGACACCTATGGTGAATTCTCTCCCCTTAATGAATTCTTCTACTAAAACTGGTTCATCGTAAATAGAGAACAATCTTTCGATTTCTTTTTTGTATTCTTCATAATTATGCACAAGCCCTGTCTCGGAGATACCTTTTGAAGAGCCTTCGGCATTGAGTTTCAATATCAATGGGAATCTCATATTCTTTCTGAGTTTTTCTTCCACAGAACGAATCACTTGGAATCGTGGGGTCTTGACGTCTTTTGTTAAAAGAACCTGTTTTGTGAGTGCTTTGTCAAGACAAACAGCAAGTGTCGTGGCATCTGAACCAGTGTAAGGAATGTTGTAGAAAGAAAGGATCGCAGGAACTTGAGCTTCTCTCGCTCTACTGAAAGTTCCTTCTGCAAAATTGTACACAATGTCAATCTTTTCGGAAGTAAGGATGGGAATAAATTTTTCGGGCACAGCTTCCATTAGAACGACTTCGTGCCCTCCATTTTCAATAGATTTTTTGATGTCCATAACGACTTCCATACTGTCGTACTCTGCTTCCCAATCTTCAACATCTGGTCTTGTTCCTCTTGGTAAGTTATAGGCTAACCCCACCTTCGTAAAAACCACCTCCATGGTTTTTGTCAAATTGATTATCACGCTTTCTCTTATCAAAAATCATTTCAAAAATGTTCTGTTCAATTGATTTTTTGTTAACAAAAAGGGGCAGTTGTCTGCCCCTCATGTCTGAGCTTGACTTTTATTACTGAACCTCAACATAGAAGGTGAACCTTCTTTCATTACCTGCGTAATCCTTCAAAATGATATCTATTTTTGTATTACTCGATATATTCAATAAAGTTGTGATATTGTAATTTGGATTGGTACCGGTTTTATTCCAGTCGTTGCCTGAGTAAACTTTTGTATCATTGACATAAATCGAAGATTCATTCCAATCAATATATAATTCGCTCACCGAGAAGGTCAAGGTTTTATTCCCAGTTCCAGTAATTGTCGTAGTGGCATTTTCTGTTACATCGATGTTCGCTATTTTGACATTACTTATCTGCGGCTCTTGATTGTCACGAATGATTCTAATTGTCTGTTCTGTTTTGTGTTTAACTCGATCATATGCAGTAAGTTTAACGACATTCAATCCAAGATCTAATCCCACCTCATGGTCGCCATCTTGTGATCCATCAGATATCAGTATGGCTTGACCTTTTTCAAGAGTGACTTTGTCAAAATAACCATCGGTGACAGACCATGTGACATTTGATGTACCTGAATTTGTGTAATAGATTCCATCTATGTATTTAGTGATATCGCAGTTGAACGAGTTAATCCTCGCTGCAAGGGTGTCTATGTCGATTGTCCGTTGCTTTGGATCACTCAAATTCCCGGCTCTATCATAAATTTCAAATTTAAAGGTCTTTTGTCCTTCGTAGTTTATTGGTGGGACGTATGTCCATGTTTTGTTTGTCTGATTCCAAGACAAACTGAGTGATTCTTTAAGTGTGCTGTTTTCGTAAATATTCAGTGTTGAGACACTGGTCAAGTTATCCAGGAAGTTCAGAGTGAATATTGCACCTGTTTCAGATGCTATATCTGTTGGCTCGACATTTTCTATTGTTATGACGGGTTTTTGTGTATCGTAGTAAAGGGTTCCCGAGTAATTTGCGATATTACCTGCTGTGTCTTTAATGTATAAAGAAAATGGTTTTGAAGTATTTTCAGACAAACCATGCACAAAGGTCAAAGTACCAGGTTGTGGATTTATTGCACTACTTTCAATTATCAAAAATGTTTCTCGAATTCCATAACTTTCATCTACTTGCAAGGTTATATCAGGTCGATTTGTGTAGATTCTACCACTATCGCTGAGTAAAACAGGTGCACTGTTGTCGAATATCACGTTTGCAAAACATCTGGAATCTGTTAGTTGAGAGCTATTTTCAGCGTGGTCATAAACTTTCAGAGCGATAGTGTGGTTCCCGTTGGTGTACGATGTGGTTTCTAACGAGAATTGAAATTTCAATTCACCATTTTCTTGAACAGGCGATCTAATTTCACTTTTCTTTGTGCCGTCGACATATAATTCTACCTTCTGTACGTCATAAGGTACATCTGTGTTTGTTATTTGTGCTGTGACACTTAGTAAACCTCTATAGACTTGTCTTGAGCCAAATGTCAAAGCCGGTGGAAGTTGTACAGTCACAACTGGATTTGTTTTGTTATCTATTACTACTGCGAGTTCACCTTCACCAGCTGCACCGCTTGTCGTTGTTGCAATTGCTCTGAATTTTGCAACACCATCGGAGTAAATTCCCAAAGTTATGTTTTCAAATGTCCAACTGTTGGTTGCGAGATCTGATTTTTCACCGATCTTTTCTGTTCTACCTGTTGAGTCGATTATCCACAGCTCGATTTTGTGAATTGGTTCGGTATTATCTAAAAAACTCACTTTGACATCGGTGAAGGTTCTGATTATTTTCCTGCCGTCGTTGTTTGTTCCATAATATTTACCAGCTGGTATGTCGAGGTTAACGATTGGTGGTGTGAGATCTTCAACAGTAATTTCTTGTTGTGCTATGAGTGTTATGTTGTTAAAAACATCAACGGCTTCAAGATTTATTTTGTAAGTTCCAACTTGTGAAGGAGTATACATCGGAATATCTTGGTTATTTATAAAAAGCTCTTTGGGTATATTTCCTGTAGTATATTCATAGAGTTTTTTAATTGGTTGTTCGTAAAGGGTCCCATTTGTTTCGCCATCTAAGATCCTTACTCTGACTTCCTTTATACCTGTTTCATCTGTGACTTTGAATTGTGTGTTGTTGTTTAGATTTCCTCTGATTTGAATCAAAAGCTGTGCATACATATCATAGACATCAGCAGATGGATACAGCTGCATAACTCTAAAACCACTTATTTCTGGAGGCGTCTGTTCGTATGCATAAACTACAAAATTTCGAATCGTCTGGTTGCCGTCAAGATCTGTTACAACGATCCTGAAGTAATTTTCAAAAGGATCAAGGTTCTGTATATTGTAATTGAGGGTATTACCGCTCGAAGTGGATATATTTGTGTAAATATTAGATATTTTCTTTTGGAGCTGTATACTGGCTACTTGCCTGTTGTCACTTGCTGTGATGGTCACTGTAGGGACACTTGACATTGCTACGTTATAGATACCACCCTCTAAGATATCTTGTGAACTGATTCTGGCTTGTGTTATAACTGGTGGCTGATTGTCAATGACATTAACAGTTGTTTTTCCAAAACCTTCTTCATTCGCTGTGGTTTTTCCAGAGAAGGTTAATGTATAATCACCCGGTTCGGTGAAAAATGTAGATGGTATAGTTGTTTGATAGATGTTATATATAGAAGTTGTGATGATTGGATTTGGCACAGAAAGTTCTAATTTTCTTGAACTGTATGATATTTCGAATTTTTCATCCTCTGTGAGATATATACTCACCTTTGCCCTTACAGTCAAATCATATCCACATTGGTGCTGTTGACCTGGTAATGGTTGCTCAAAGGTCACACCAAGGTCCAGTATGTTCACAGAGACGGATGTTGCATCTGATAGGTTTATATCGTTTTTGTAATAGAAATCTATTTGGTATTCACCATACGTCTGAACTTTCCATTTTGCACTGAAGGTGTATATTGGTCCATCACCTGAGGCTGTGACGGGTATTCTTTCATCCACGGGTCCCTTCACATCAAAATAAGCAGTTGATGGATTGTTTGTGTCTACAACCTGTGCGTTCAGTGACAAGCCCATGTTATCGGCGAATGGTGTTCTAAAACCATCTTCTGGTTGCAAGATTTTCGCAATGGGTCTTTCTGTAATCACTGTCACGGTGCCCGTTGCTTCCGCAGTAAAACCTTCTGTGTCTATAACAACAACTCTTATATCGTGAACACCAAGCGTGGTAGCGGACCAATCCCATTCAAAGATGTTTACAGATGGATTTATCGAACTTCTCTTTATACCATTTACATAAAAATCGCACCTACTAAGACTTAAATCATCTTGCGCGACAACTTTAAAATGAACCTTCTCTCCTTGATTTAACACTGAAGGTGAATAGGAAAATTCTTTTATCTTTGGAGCTTTTACTATGTACGCTTCATCAACGGGGAACTGTCCTTTTTGCGAAGAACTATTTCCAGAACTGTCTTTTGCAACAACAATCACCTCATAATTTCCCTTTGTTGTGAATGTCTCGGTAATAGTGAAAACGCCACCACCTATCGTTGAAGCAAGGATTGGTCCTTTCTGTACAGGTCCTGTGAAGGTAAATGTGACCTCATTTACTTGAACGTTGTCCGTTACAAATACATAGAATGTATAAGCCTCATTCACAGGTACTCCATATGGTGATGTGAAATAAATGATAGGTGCTTCAGTATCTATCACACCAACGTTGATACTGTAAAAAGCCTCGGTTGATTCATTCGAATCATCTGTTGCAACAGCTTTTATTTTGTGAATACCTTTTACCGCGGTCCATTCATGTATATAAGGTTCCTGTGTAAAAGTTCTAACAGATACATTGTCTATGTACAGAACAACTTGTGTTACTTTTGAATCATCACTTGCATTGATTGATATTTTGACTTTATCCCCTTCTTTTGGAGTGGGGTTGTCTACTTCTATTGAGACAGAGGGGGGTAGATTGATACCGATTTCGATTGAGCCGGTCTTTGTTGCGTAATTGTTTCTTGAATCGTAGGCAGTAACGGTAAAACTATATGGATTCGTCGTGCCGACATTTCTCGCTATATTCCATACAAGTTGTGTAGCCGGCATGGTTGGCACATAAACTGTTTCTTTGCCATCGTTAAAGATGATTTTTGAAACACCACTTTCATCTACTGCTGTGATCGCTATATTGACATTAGTGCCAGGTCTGGCTTTTTTTGGAAGGTTGGGAAAATCAATCTCTGGACCAGATGTGTCGCCTGCAGTAGAGACATTCAATGTGATTTTTGTAACATTGTCATTTCCTTCGTTGTCAATTGCATAGGCTTCTAATTCATAGGTACCTGCCTGCGCTTGAAAGGTGTATCTATTATTAGTGAGCTGAACTTCTTTTTTGTTTATCTTCAACCCCATAACTCTGATTCCACTTTCATTGTCTTGAGCTGAAACTATCGCAGTAACGATCTCGCCAGGTTGAACACCCTTTGGAGTGTAGTCAATCGCTACCTTTGGTTTTGTGAGATCTTTGGTTTTGAAAGAGCCAATTACCTTGGATGACGAATTTCCTGCCCTGTCGTATGCGACTACCCTGAGTGTGAAAGATCCATATGGAGCTGGAATAGATATCTGCCCGGTCTGAGTTGTCTTGAGAATGATGTTATCGTTCGCATAAATTTCTATTCTATCTATTCCGCTTTGATCTGTTGCTGAAATATTCAAAATGATATTCTCACCAGCTACATCAGTGATTTTGGAAAGTGATACTTCAAGGACAGGTGGTATTTTATCGAGCATTGCGCATGATACGATTAAAAACAAGACAATCGAAAGTGGAATTATCTTCTTCATTATTTCACCTCAACTGGGAAATATAGATTTGGGAGTTGGTTCTCATAGATATCCGTTATACCATTTGGTATTAGATAAAATCTACCTTGAGTAAAAGAAGCCGCACCGACATAACTGGCTTGTTTGAGATCATCGGAAACACTTTCTTGAACCAGGATTATCGTTCCAACTGGGTTTATATTTGGGAACGACCCTGAGAAAACTATAACTGTTATCGTGCCACCTTGTTTTACAGCTGTATCATCACTGATTGTGAGTCGATACCATAATAGCCAGCTGAGAAACTAATAAAATCATCGGTTTTCAACTGTGTGTTTCCTATTTTGAAAGAATCGATCTTTGGTGGTTTGTTATCTTGTACATCGATCTGTATACAGTCTGTACCAATTCTTCCATCAGTTGTTTCAAGAGATACTGAGAGAACATGTCTTCCAGAAACTGCCTTCCAGCAACACGAAAATGCAGTTCCTTGTGAGATGATCGTACCATCTACATAGAAGGTTATTTGCTTTACAAGTGTTTCATCTGTTTGTACACTCAATTCAACCAGATCTGCAGGGCTTGGGTTTGAGTTATCGATCTGTAATTTCACATCAGCAGGTCCTATTCCAACGGCGAAAGCACCACTTGAAATTGTCGATTTTCCACGTATGTCTTTTACAATCACTGATACAGAGTGAAATCCTAAATCGAATTTTCCGAGGTTAACTGACAAATCCGCAGATTTGGTTTTGGTAAAACTCTTCACGTATTTTTCTGCTCCATCGCATTCTACTAAAACCGAAGAAATCTCTGTATCATCTTCGATTTTTATATTCAAAACGACATTTTCTTCTGTGGAGAATGAACTTTTCTGAAAATTCATATCAATAGTTGGTGGGGATAGATCATTTGGATACACTGTAAGCATGGTTGATGTTGCGACTTTTGCAAAATCACCACTTGAAATGACTATGTCCAGTGGATACTCTCCCTCTTGTCTTAGAATGGGTAATTCAATAATTATTGGGTTGTCTATTGTTTGAACCTGTTTTGATTCAGATCCTACTTTTGCAGTGGCTTTTAGGATCCTACTTTCAGGATCTTGTGCAACAATGGATAGATAGATGGCTGAATCAATCTCGGGAAATGTCGGTATAACTCTTATTTGTCCTATGGTTGGTGCAGTTTTGTCGATAACCGTGATGGATGTCTGTTTGGTCTTTTTTTGTCCAAATATGTTTTCGATATAGCCTTCGACTATGTAGTCTTTTGCTTCAGAAGGTTTCCATGAATATTGAAGTGGGAGTGTATCTCCACTCTGAACGGTCTTACCATCTATACTGATCGCGGCTAAGGTTATACCAACATCAAAAGATGCAGTCAATTGAATTGTCACCGTGCTGTCTGGTGTTGGTGATGGTGGATCAACAGATAAAGAGACACTTATATCAGATCTTTGTTGACAAGAAACCAAAGCAAAAAGTAATACAGATAGTATGATCGCGCATTTTTTCATAAAAACACCTCTGTCATTATATTTCATCGTACAAATACGGTACTCCTTGAGAACTCATTTTTTCTTATGTTGATATAATTTTATCGGGTGGATATTCTTTGAACATAATATGGTTTTCGATATTGATCATTCTTTTCTTTGCTCCGTTTTTCTATTTTTACGAAGATGGTCAGTTCAATCACAGGGAATTGGCATATCCCGATAGTCAATTTGTAAAAATAGATGGACTTGAGATTCATTACAAGAAATATGGGCAAGATGAAAGATATATGATCCTTCTACATGGTTTTGGTTCAAGTACTTATACGTGGGAAAAAGTCGTTGGAAAACTTTCTGAACATTTTACATTGATTTCTTATGACAGACCGGGTTTTGGTCTCACAGAAAGACGTTTTGATTTGAAATACAATCCATACACAAACGAATACCAAGTAGAGTTACTCAAAAAATTGATGGATCATTTTGACATAAAAAAGGCAATCTTGGTGGGAAATTCAGCAGGTGGCTTTGTTGCATTGAATTTTGCTTTGATTTACCCTGAAAGAGTTGAAGCACTCGTTTTAGTTGATGCTGCTATTTTCAATGAAGATTGGACGAATGATTTTGTGAAATTCCTGATGAATATACCTCAAGTGAATCACATCGGACCAGATGTGATCGGAAAAATAATAACTAATTCTTTTGAAAAATCACTTGCTGATGCATATTATGATCCATCAAAAATCACCGAACAAGACAAGGAAGCATACACAAGGCCTACCAAGATCCTTGGTTGGAAAAAGGCATTATGGGAATTCGCAAAGTCCACAAAATATAAAGATCTGAAAGATCAATTTGAAAAAGTCACTTGTCCAGTTGTTGTGATACACGGAAGACAAGATAGAGTAATACCACTAAAAGTAAGTGAAGAACTTGCCAATAGTTTCAAAAATGCCACTTTGTGTATCATTGAAGACTGTGGACATGTTCCTCAACAAGAATGTCCCAATGAGTTTGTCGAGTGTTTGCTCAGGCAATTAACAAACTGATGAAAAGTTTTGTGTTTCACGATTTTGTAACCAAATTCGTCATCGGTTTGTGTATAATTTTGTGTGCTCCCGCTTTGCCGGAGGTAGGCAAGGCCGTTAGACCGAGGGAGGAGGTAAGTGATGGAAAGAATCTATGAGACCATGTTCATCATCGATCCTCGTTTGAAAAACGAGGAAAGAGAAGCTTTAGTTGAAAAAGTCAAAACAATCATTGCAGAGCGTGTTAAGGGAACTGTTCAATCGGTGAATCGCTGGGGTATCAGAAAATTGGCTTATTCCATCAGCCATCAAACAGAAGGAGATTATACTGTTCTGTTGTTCAAAGCCCCTTCGACAGATCTGAACAGACTCGAAGAATTTTACAGAGTAACGCCTCAAATTCTTCGCTGGCAGACAT
Organism: Thermotoga profunda AZM34c06; assembly: GCF_000828675.1. Classification (NCBI taxonomy): domain Bacteria; kingdom Thermotogati; phylum Thermotogota; class Thermotogae; order Thermotogales; family Thermotogaceae; genus Pseudothermotoga; species Pseudothermotoga profunda. Next base: position 514,468 of record NZ_AP014510.1, read on the forward strand.
TCAGAAGAGAAGATCTTGAGAAAAAGGAAAGGAAAGAACAAGCTCAGCCTGAAGAAAAGAAGGAATGAGTATGTCATATTTCAACAAGGTAATCCTCATTGGAAGGATAACCAGAGATCCAGAGATCAGATTCACTACCTCCGGCAGAAGTGTGGCGAATTTCAGTCTTGCCGTGAACAGACCGATTCGGCAGGAAGTCTCTGATGATCAGCAAACGACTGACTTCATAAGGATTGTGGCTTTCAACAAATTGGCAGATTTTGCAAAAACTTATTTGAAGAAGGGACAATTGATCTTAGTAGAGGGTGAACTCAGGCTCCAAAAGTGGCAGGCTAAGGATGGAACAAATAGAACAACTGCTGAGATCTGGGCAAGAGAAATAAGATTCATGGAAAAGAAAGCTGCTGAAGAACCAGAATTGATGCCAAAAGAGCCATTTTATCCAAAAGAAGAAGAGATCATTGAACCAGAGGAGCATGAGATTGACGAACACGATCCCGATGAACCACCATTTTGAGGAGGTGTGAATTGATGGCACAGCAACAGCAACAGAAAAAGAGAAGAAAGAGAAAGATCAAAAAGTGCAAACTCTGCGAAATGAAGGTTAGTTATGTGGACTACAAAGATATCCGTTTACTCAATGAGTATCTCACAGATAAAGGTAAGATCATACCAAAGAGAGTTACAGGTAACTGCGCAAAACACCAGAGAATGATTAAGGTAGCAATAAAACGTGCAAGACATATGGCTTTGTTGCCATTCATAAAGCTGTAAGTCTTTTGTTTGCACATTTGGAGGGACATCTGTCCCTCTTTTGTTTCTTTGAGGGAGGTCGGGATGAATGAAAAAACTTGCTGTTGTAGCCATTGGCGGCAATGCGGTGAATAGACCAGGTGAAAGACCAACGGCAGAGAATATGTTCAGGGCATTGACAGAAGCGATGGGTTATCTGGTCGACATGCTCGAAGAATACGATGTAGTCATCACCCATGGGAATGGACCACAAGTTGGGAATATCTTAATTCAACAAGAGATGGCGAAGGATGTCATTCCTCCTTTCCCAATAGATGTGAATGATGCTCAAACTCAGGGAAGCCTTGGGTATATGATAGCTCAAGCACTCAGAAACAATCTCGCAAAGAAAAATAAGGAACGTGAAATAGCTGGTATCATCACCCAAATCGTCGTTGACAAAAATGATAAGGCTTTTGAAAATCCATCAAAACCAGTTGGTCCATTTTATACAAAGGAACAAGCAGAAAGACTCGCAAGAGAAAAAGGATGGATCATGAAAGAAGATGCAGGAAGAGGGTATAGAAGGGTCGTTCCATCACCAAAACCCCTCGATATAGTTGAGAAAGAAGTAATAAAAGTGCTTTTGAAAAACGACGTGATAGTAATTGCCGCCGGCGGTGGTGGAATACCGGTGATCAGAGAAGACGGTATTCTAAAAGGTGTAGAAGCTGTGATAGATAAAGATAGGGCGAGCGCGTTACTTGCCATCGAAATCAATGCAGATTTGTTTGTAATATTGACAGGTGTTGAGAAAGTCGCACTGAATTATGGAAAACCAAACCAAAAAGATTTGAGTGAATTGAGCGTTGATGAAGCAGAAAGATACCTGAAAGAAGGTCAGTTCCCGTCTGGGAGCATGGGACCAAAGATAGAGTCCGCAATAGATTTTGTGAAAGCAACAGGTAGAGAATGTTTTATAACAGATATGGCAAAATTAGAGTTAGCATTGAATGGTAAAACTGGTACACGAATAAAGTGAAGTTGTTCCAATTCTTGGTAAGTTCAAAGGGGCACATGCCCCTTTTATTCATTTCAATATGACAACTTTTATGATGTGAACATAGACTGCTGCACCGATTTTTTCTGAAATAGAAATCAATCCAAATCCGATTGGTTTTGATGGAAGCTCTGTACCAAGAATCTGTGATAGTAATTTGTGTAATAGATCTGGATTTTCAACTCTGATTATGTTTGCATCGACTTGACTCCAATTCACCGATACTTTTAGATATCCACCTGACAGAGCCGGAAGAGGATTTGGTAGGTCACTGTCCACACGAATGAAATTTGAACTTTGGACTGTCCAGCTTGCGGCAGATCTGACATTTGTGTTATACACAAAAACTGATTTTTCTCTGATCTCTTTGGTTGAAAAGATCAAAATTTGAGGACTTACTACAAAACTTGGTCTTCCAATTGGCTCTGGAATCTGTTGGGTTTCTGCTAAAACGAGTGTACTGAAACACAAAACAATTAAAACGGTCCATATCAGCTTTTTCATAAAAAATCCCCCCTTTATGAATTATACAAACACGGACTCATTAAAAAGTCATTAGAAGATATTCATTTGGTACAAATGTTAACATCGCACTTTGGAGAATTAACTATTGGTGAATATCTGTGTTTTCTAAAGATAGCCGAAGTAATAATCAGTGAGAGTAAAAATTCAACAAAATATCTTTGCTTTTTTCCAGAATATCGTTCTTATTAGTTATTATTCAACAAGATTTGTCTTTGGGGCATGAGTTGAAATGTTATAACATTACAATGTACTACTATATCGCGGGGAGGTGTTTTTGTGAAAAAGTTGTTATTGCTCTGTCTTGGTCTTGTTCTGATTTTTGGTACAGTAGTTTTTGGAGCTTACGAGATCGCATTTATCGTCAAAGCAACGGACTCTGATTTCTGGCAGTACACCATTGTGGGTGCAAAGAACGCCGAAAAAGATCTGCAAGGCTTGGTCAAGGTAACAGTTTATGGACCACCTTCTGAGGCCGATATCGACAAACAAGTTGCCATTGTAGAAGATGTTGTCAGAAAGAAACCAGATGCAATAGTGATTTCTTCCACAAGTTCACAGGCAACTGCTCCAGCTTTGAACAAAGCATATCAACAGGGAATTAAAGTAATTCTAATCGACAATTTTGTCTACGACACTGGTTACAACTCTTTCTTGGCAACGAATAACAAAGTCGGTGGAGGACTTGCAGCAGAAAAAGTTGTCGAACTTTTGAAAAAAGCAGGAAAACCATTGAAGGGAAAAGTAGGACTCATCAGTTCAATGGCTGGCGTTCAAGTTTTGATTGACAGAGACGATGGTTTTGTTGCTAAACTCAAAGAACTTGCTCCTGGTCTTGAAATTCTTCCAACGAGATATGTAGATAATGACATTGCAAAGGCAGCTGCTGCAACCGAAGATTTGATAACTGCTTATGGGAATGACTTGGTAGCTATATTTGCTGATAACAACCACACTGGTGATGGAGTTGCCAGAGTAATTGAGGAAAGAAAACTCCAGGATAAGATCATAGCCGTTGCATACGATTCAGATCCTCAGGAAGTAGAAGCACTCAGAAATGGTAGTCTCAAAGCTTTGATAGTACAAGATCCACACGGAATGGGTTATAAAGGTGTCATGTTTGCATTCATGGCTATTCACGGTGAACCATTACCACTCTATTTCGATACCGGAGTCTATGTGGTGACCAAGGAAAATATGGATAACCTCACATGGGCTCTTGATCCATTCAAGAGAAAGAGATATTGAGAAACACCGTGTCATATCAAGGGGGGTTAATCCCCCCTCTTTACTATATCAAGCAGAAAGGGAGAATGACCTTTGAAGCAGAATTTTGAGATAAGTAAGATCTTTGATAGTACTATACTCAGACCTGATGTTACTTGGAATGAAATAGCTGAATTTGTCGATAGATCGATTCAATACAAAGTCAGGGGTATAGCGGTTCCTTGGTATGGTTTAAGGTATGTTCTTCAAGAAACTGCCAACACTGAAATAAGGATTGTTGTTGGTATCGACTTTCCTTTTGGTTATAGTCCCGTAGAAATGAAATTGAAAGAAATAGATTATTATATGTCGTTAAGCAAAAAAATCACAGATTTCGATGTAGTTATAAACATATCAGCCGTCAAATCAGCAAATTGGAATTATGTAAAAGAAGAGATAAATACGATATCTCAGTATATCAAAGACAAAGATGATAATCGAATCTGTAAGATGATAATAGAGACATGTATGCTATCAGAAGTTGAAATCAAAAAGATTTGTGAAATAATTTTGGAATGCCCAGAGGTCGATTACATAAAAACAGGAACGGGTTTTGGACCAAGGAGTACAACATTGGATGATGTAAAAACAATTCGTTCAGTAGTTGACGATAAAAAGAAAATAAAAGTGTCTGGCGGTATTAGAACTTTGAAACAAGTTGAGGATTTTCTCAAAGCTGGTGTGAGTCTTTTCGGCAGTAGTTCCGCCACACAGATCATAGACGAATTTCATACAAAACAGAGGGGGAAGTGATTGATGCAAGAATTGCTTAGATTAGAAGATGTGAGTAAATCTTTCCCAGGAGTTCAGGCTTTGGATCGAGTTAATTTGACAGTCAATAACGGGGAAGTCAGGGGACTTGTTGGAGAAAACGGTGCGGGAAAATCTACTTTGATAAAAATAATCACAGGTGCGTATGAGAAAGATTCTGGAAGAATTTATTTGGCAGGGAAGGAGATAAAAAGAAATGATCCGATAATTTCAATAAAACTTGGTATCTTTGCTGTTTATCAAGATGTGATGACTGCGCCAGACATAAGTATAGCTGAGAATTTTTTCTTGGGTTCGCAACCAGGTCGCTTTGGGATTATAAATTGGAGCAAGATGAGAAGTGAAGCAAAAAAGTTTTTAGATGAAATTGGACTTGATGTCGATGTACGTTTAGATATTAAAAATCTGAGTTTGGCGCAAAAGGAAATGGTGACAATTGCGAAAGTCTTACTTCGTGATCCTAAGCTGGTCATTTTTGATGAACCAACAGCAGTTCTAACTGATAATGAAAAAAAGTTGCTCTTTGGATTGATAAAAAGGTTAAAGGATAAAGGAGTCGGTGTCATTTATATATCACACAATTTGGAAGAAGTCTTTGAGATCTGCGATACTGTCACAGTACTCAAAGATGGCAAATTGGTGGGTACTTACAAGGTTGAACAAATAGAAAAAGTGGAGAATCTCATTCCACTTATGGTCGGGAGAAAGATTGAAGATATGTACTTCAAGCAGAATGTTGAGAAAGGTCAAGAGCTGTTGAGAGTCGAAGGATTGACCGGCTTGAAGTTTAAAGATGTATCTTTCACTCTTCATTCTGGTGAGATATTAGGTTTCTATGGACTGGCTGGCGCTGGTAGAACAGAAGTGGCAAGGGCAATCTTTGGCGCTGATAAGATCCTCTCAGGTTCTGTTTTCATAAAAGGACAAAAGGCGAACATAAAAACTCCAAAGGATGCAATAAATTCTGGCATAGGATATCTTCCGGAGGATCGCCGATTACAGGGTATATTCCCCACACAAAGCGTTGAATTCAACATAAATGCTGTGAATTATCGTGATCTGCTTCGTAAATTTCTCCTTCTTGTAGACCACAGAAAAGCGAGAGAACTCTCCAAAGATCTTGTCAGTAAACTATCCATAAAGACTCCAAGTATTAACCATACTATATATCAACTCAGCGGTGGAAATCAGCAGAAAGTTGTATTAGCAAGATGGCTCAGCAGATTCGCGAACATTTTGATACTCGATGAGCCGACAAACGGTATAGATGTAGGGGCAAAGGCGGAGATTTATAGATTAATAGGTGAAGTCGTGAAGCAAGGTAAGAGTGTGATTTTTATTTCTTCATATCTTCCAGAATTAATAGGAATCTGTGACAGAGTTTTGGTGATTTCCAATGGAAAAGTTGCGGGGGAGTTATCTCGTGAAGAATTCTCTGAAGAGCGTTTATTAGCACTTGCGATGACATACACAGCGAAAAGGGAGGATGTTGCGTGAAGAACAAAACGAATGCAGGCAAAAGAACAGTTCTGGGTGAGAAAAATCTATTGATAGTTTTTGCAATATTGGTCGTATCGTTGATATTCACAACAAAGGGTACATTTTTATCGTTTGGAAACATCACGAACCTTCTCAGACAAACGTCGATAAACGGTGTGGTTGCATTGGCTATGCTTTTTGTAATAGTGACTGGTGGTATAGATCTGTCCGTTGGTGCCGTTGTTGGGCTCTCAGGGATGATTTTTGCAATGTTGACATCTTCGAGACTCAGCTATCAAATTTCTTCCACATCGGCGGTAATAATTGCATTGATGGTTTCTGTCATGATTGGTGTTGCAAATGGTGCAGCTATTTACGATTTAAAAGTTCCACCTTTTATAGCGACCCTCGGTGTTATGACTTTTGTGAGAGGATTGGTGATGTACATTTCCTCTGGAAGAATGATAACTGGTATACCAAGTGGTTTTGTGAATTTTTCATCTGAGACTATCTTAGATATTCCCAAACTTGTATGGCTGTGGTTGTTGACAGCACTCGTTGTTGCACTTGCGTTGAAGTACACGAGATTTGGGAGAAATTTATATGCACTTGGAAGTAACAGAGAAGCTGCTCGATTGTCAGGTATAAATATGAGACTCAATTACTATGGTGCATATGCAGTCTCTGGGCTGTTGAGTGGTTTAGCTGGAATCATGTTGGCATCGAGATTGGCTGCTGGTGTTCCTACGGCGGGCCAAGGTTATGAATTGGATGCCATTGCTTCGGTTGTCATAGGTGGTGCAAGTTTGAATGGAGGAATAGGGACTGCTTTGGGAGCTGTTATAGGAGCTCTTTTAATTCAAACGTTGAGAAATGGGGGAAATTTACTGGGTATAGATCCGTTCATTATGCAAATGGCAATAGGATTGATCATAGTGGTTGCGGTATTCTTTGATCAATACGTGAAAGCTGGTCGAAGGTGATCTGATGAAAATATATATAGATGGATGTAGTGAGGAAGCATTGTTATTTGCACAAAAAATAGGTATAGGTATCACAACGAATCCTTCAATTATTTTGAAAGAAAGTTTTAGTAAAGATCTCATGAATGTGATTCGACGTCTGACAAATTTGAATGTTTCAACAATTTTCTTTCAAGTAGAAAATTTGGATGAAGAAATATTAGAGCAGTTGGACCCAAAAAAGTTCGTCATCAAGATACCATGGGTTGTGGAAAAATATAACCTATGCACTCCTTTAAGAGAAAGAGGTTTCAAAGTCTGTGCAACGGCTGTTTATGAGATATCACAACTTGTCTTTGCACTGAATTTTGGTGTTGATTACGTAGCTTTCTACTATGATCGAGCAAAACGAAGAGGTATAGATCCAAACGAAAGAATAAGACAATTCAAACAAATCATTGAAAATTCTGAAGATACCAAACTCGTTGTTGCAAGTTTGAAGTCGACAGAACAAGTAATCGATGCCATCATATCTGGTGCAGATGAGGTAGCTATTCCATTTGATGTATTTAACAAGTTTGCCTTGGTTCCTGAATATGTTGAAGAAGATGTGAAGAGATTCTCAGAAGATTTCAAAAGGTTATTGCCAAAAGTTAATGGGAGGATACACAATGAATAAAGTGGCGATATTCGGCAGTTTTGTAGTAGATTTGACGGCTTTTTCGCCTCATATTCCTCAGGTTGGTGAGACGGTATTTGCGAATGTATTCAAATATGGACCTGGTGGGAAAGGATTCAACCAAGCTGTTGCTGCTAAGAAAGCTGGTGCTGATGTAGTATTCATGACTAAGATTGGATACGATATGTTTGCTTCTGTTGCTGAAAGGGCTTTCACGGATTTTGGGTTGGATAGATCATATTTACTCAGATCCAACAACCGTGGAACTGGTGTTGCGCTGATCACGGTTGATAAGAATGGAAAGAATGCCATAACAGTTGTTCCAGGTGCGTGTACTGACATTTCAGTTGAGGAAATCCATGCAAATGCGGCAATTTTCAAAGATTGTGATGTCTTTGTAGCACAGTTTGAGGCTAATTTGGATGCAACCTTGCAAGCCATGAAGATTGCAAAAACCGCAGGTGCAACCACGATTCTTAATCCAGCTCCCGTGAGAGACTTTGACGGGGAATTACTCAAATATGTGGATATCATAATCCCCAACGAGATTGAAGCCAGTCAATTGGCAGGAATGTCCTTGGATGGAACAGACAGTTTATTCAAGATAGCCTCAAAGCTTGAAATGCTGGTTGATACGGTGATTATAACTCTTGGTGAAAAAGGCGTTTTCTGTTCTAAGGTTAGCAAAGATATCATACCAGCTTTGAGTGTAAACACAATTGACTCGACAGGTGCAGGAGATGCCTTTGTTGGGATTTTTGCCTCGTATTATTCAAGAGGAGCTTCACTGGCTGAAGCGATAGATTATGCACGTATTGGAGCCGCTATTTCGACAACTCGGGTTGGCACTTCTCCTTCGATGCCGACAAAAGATGAGATAGAGCATTTTGGACATGCGCAAACGGTAAGATGAGGTGATGGCTGTGAGCTATGTTTTAGCATATGATCTTGGGACGACAGGAAATAAAGCAACTCTTTTCAGAAACGATGGCAAATTGGTGGCAAGTTCCTTTCATCCATATGAGACTTATTTTCCAAATGTAAATTGGGTAGAACAAGATCCGAATCAGTGGTGGCAATCTGTCAAAATAACCACGCATGAAATTCTCGATAAGGCAAAAATCGATAAGGATGAGATAAAAGCTATCAGCTTTAGTGGACAGATGATGGGTGTGGTGCCAATCGATAAAGATGGTAACCTTTTGAGAAGTGCAATAATATGGGCTGACCAAAGAAGTGTCGAACAAGCTTCGAGGCTAGAGAAAATCGGAAACGAGAAAATTTATTTGACCACAGGTTCAAGGATTACTCCCACCTATTTTGGTCCAAAGATCGCTTGGATCAAAGACAATCAACCAGAGATATACAAAAAGACTTTTAAGTTTCTTTTTCCGAAAGACTATATAATTTATAAACTCACCGGAGTTTTTGGAACAGATTTTTCTGATGCGTCTATGTCTGATGTTTTTGATATAAAAGAAAAAAGATGGTCCGAGGAACTCATACAGGTTTTGCAAATAGATATCGATAAATTCCCAGATGTTTCATCGTCTTTATCAATAGTTGGTAATATTCTCCCAAAGGTTGCCTCCGAAATAGGTCTTTCGCATAAAACGTTGGTCGTGCGTGGAGCAGGTGATGGACCAGCGGCTACAATAGGTGCAGGTGTTTTTGATTCGAACGAGGCCTATTTATACTTAGGTTCATCAAGTTGGATTAGTACCTGTTCTGACAAACCTTTTTTTGACCCACAGGCAAGGACGTTCAATTTTTGCTACCCTATACCAGATCTCTATTGTCCCACCGGTACTATGCAAGCAGGTGGAGGTTCCTATCAATGGGCCAAGAATACGTTTTGTGATCTTGAAAATAAAGTGGCCAGCGAGTTGAAATTAGATGTATATGCCATACTCGATGACTTGATCGACAAAACGACTCCAGGATCAAGTCCGTTGGTTTTTCTCCCTTATTTACTGGGTGAGAGAAGCCCTCGTTGGAATGTCAATGCAAGAGGTGCATTCATTGGACTTTCTATGACGCACACTAAACCAGAGTTGCTCAGAGCAGTTCTTGAGGGTGTGACTTTTAATCTGAAGATCATTCTCGATATTTTTGAAAAAATCGGGGGCTTTCACTTTAGTAAGATCAGACTCATAGGTGGTGGAGCAAAGGGAAGAAATTGGAGACAGATTATAGCAGATATATTTGAAAGACCGGTCAGTCTGCCAGAATATCTTGGGGAAGCTACTTCTGTCGGGGCGGCTATCTGTGGGTGTCTTGGGGCAGGTTTGATTGATATCAACGACGCAAGAAATTTCGTCAAAGATGTTCAAACAATAGAACCACGTTCCGATTTCAGTGAGAGGTACAACAAACTTTACGAAATTTTTGAAAGATCATACCAAGCATTGAAAGAGATTTTCGACTCACTTGCAAAAATCACTTAAATGTCATATCAGAAAGTAGGAGGGATTTATGTGAAGAAGAAAGGAATTCTGAACAGAGATTTGTCCAATCTCATAGCTTTTATGGGACATGGAGATTTCTTAGCGATTGTGGACTCTGGTTTTCCGGTGTGGAATGATTTTTGTATTGATTTGAGTATCGTATCAGGAAAACCCAAGATAGTTGAGGTTCTCGCACCAATAATCGAAGAACTTGAGATAGAAAAAGTTGTGTTGGCAGAAGAAATCAAGAGAATTTCTCCAAAATATCATGAGAAACTCTTAAAAATTCTTCCAAAAGGAATAGAGATCGAGTACGTTTCTCATGAAAAATTTAAAAATATGGTCAATGATGAAGCAAGAGGCGTTGTGAGAACAGGAGAGCAAACATCTTATTCAAGCATTATCTTAGTTGGGGGAGTAACTTATCATGGAGAGAGATAAAAAAGGAGGGATTTGATGAAATACAGATCCACAAGTAGGTTTCCGGTGAATGTTTCGGTAATAGGACTTGGATGTTGGGGTCTATCAGGGCCTTCGGTTTGGAGAGATTCCAACGATTCAGATTCCATCAAAATAGTTCATAAAGCTTTAGAGAGTGGTGTCAATTTCTTTGATGTTGCACCTGTATATGGTTTTGGTCATGCAGAAGAGATTTTGGGTAAGGCAATCAAAGGTTTTCCAAGGGATAAGATCGTCATTGCGACAAAATGTGGCTTGATATGGGACGATCAAAAAAGGATAACAAGATGCCTAAAACCAAGCAGCATTTTCAGAGAAATTGATGAGAGCCTGAAAAGGCTTAAAACCGACTACATTGATTTGTATCAACTCCATTGGCCTGATCCAAACACACCAATAGAAGAGACAATGGATGCACTAATAGAACTCAAAAAGATCGGAAAGATAAGATACATAGGTCTGTCGAATTTCTCTATTGACATTGCTCAGAAATTGTTAGATCACATCAGTAGCATGCAAGGACTCTATAATATGTTTGAGAGGAATGCTTTGAGTTACCACAACATAGCGCTTGAATATAGAACAGAAAAAGAAGTCTTGCCATTCTGTGAAAAAAACGGCTTGGCGTTTTTACCATACAGTCCTTTGATGCAAGGAATACTGACTGGCGATATCAACTACAATGAAAAATTCACAGATGTGAGGTCGGCAAATCCCAAGTTGGTCGGTGATAACCTGAGCAAATACATACAGGTTGTAGAAAAATTGAAAAAAATTGGAACAAAGATTGGCAAGCCAGTTAATGAGATTGCAATAAACTGGTTGGTAAAACATCAGGCGATAACTTCGATAATCGCTGGCGCTACCAAACCAGAGCAACTCCAAGAAAACCTCAAGGCACTTGATTGGGAAATGAGTGATGAATTGTTCGAAGAAATCGATAGAATCGTCTTAGAATCAGGTATTTTAGATTAAGGTTTTTGTGAATAGGAGGTAAAGACGTGATACCTTTTTCTTCGGATATGCTTCAAAGAGATAGTCCAATGCCTTTGTATTATCAGGTGGAGAAAATATTACATGCTTGGATAACCAAGGAACTCAAGCCTGGGAGCGTGATTCCGGGAGAAAAAGATCTCTGTGATGCCTTCCAAGTCAGTAGGAGTGTCATCAGACAAGCTCTCAGTGATCTGACAAATAAAGGTATTATAAAACGTTACAGGGGCATTGGAACTGTAGTTGTACAACCCAAAATCGATGAACGCCTCGTGTCGAAGCTCACCGGTTTTTATGCCGATATGGTTTCTCAAGGGATCAAACCAAAGACAAAGGTTCTACAAAAAGAAATCGTGAAGGCTGATGAGGTGCTGGCTCAGTATTTGTCAATTAAACCAAATGATCGTGTGATCAAAATACACAGGTTGAGATATATAGAAGAAGAACCGATATTGTTGGTAACGACATTTTTACCGTTTAGTCTTTTTCCAAAACTTCTTGATGAAGATCTTGAAGATCAATCTTTGTATGGTGTTTTGGAAAACAAGTATGGAATCAAACTTCTCTGGGGAGAGAGGACAATTGAGGCAATAAGCGCTGACAGTCAAGATGCAAAATTACTTGGGATATCCAAAGGAGATCCATTGTTGTTTTTGAGAAGTATTACATATGCAGAACAAGATATACCTGTTGAGTATTACGAGGCAAAACATAGGGCTGATAGGACACGTTTCATAGCGCGCCTTTTTAGAACACCAATCGATGAGCAAAGCATTGCTTCATCTTTTAATCACGATTTGAAACTCACCAAAGTTTTTGCAAAGAAATTTCAAACTTTTTCGTAGGGAGGGACTAACCAGTGAGATTCAAATGCATTGTGAATGGTGAATTATTGGAGTCGTCTTCTGGTAGATTCTTAGAAGTACGAAATCCCGCCAACGTTGATGAAGTAGTTGGAGAAGTTCCTGCGATGACCGCTGAGGAAGCTGAGAGAGCTGTTGAATCTTCTTTCTTGGCATTTAAGAGTTGGTCGGTTCTTTCTCCTGTTAAAAGAGCGGAGATTATAAAAAAAGGTGTCAAGATCGCCGAGGAAAAATCAGAGGAGATATCGCGCCTGTTAACTTTAGAGAACGGTAAAACGATTAAAGAATCACGTGAAGAAGTAAAAAGTTCCTTAGAGTCGATTAGATACTTTGCCGAAGGAGTGCTGAATATACTTGGTGAATCATACCCCGTTGACAAATCAGACAGACTAAGCATAACAATAAGGCAACCAGTTGGAGTTGTATCTGCTATCGTTCCATGGAATTATCCTTTATTGCTTTTATCATGGAAAATTGGTCCTGCATTAGCCACTGGCTGCACTGTAATTGCGAAACCATCTCATTGTACTCCTTTGTCTACGATAAAACTCGCTGAATGCTTCCTTGAAGCGGGCTTACCAAAAGGTGTCTTAAATGTCTTGACAGGGAAGACAAGTGAAATTGGAAGGGTACTCACAGAGCATCCTCTTGTGTCCAAGATAGCTTTTACTGGCAGTACGAGCGCTGGGAAGAATATAATGACCTCTGCTGCAGATACGGTGAAGAGGTTGACGCTTGAACTTGGTGGTAATTGTCCATTCATAGCTTTTGAAGATGCAGATCTAAACGCCGCAGTAAAAGGCGCAGTGAGAAGAGCCTTTAGAAATTGCGGACAAGTCTGTAATGCTATCAATCGTATATATGTTCACAAATCGATTTTCAGGGATTTTGTAGATTTGTTTGTACAAGAAACTAAGAAGATAAAGATTGGCAATGGTTTGAGAGAAGACGTAGAGATGGGTCCTCTCACTACAAAAGATGGTTTAGAAACAGTCAAAAAATACGTTGAAGAGGCTGTAGGAATGGGAGCAAAGGTTCTGTATGGCGGTAGGAAGCCATCGGGAATTGAGTTTGAAAAAGGATATTTTTATGAACCAACGGTTCTTGTAGATGTAGATCATTCAATGAAAGTTGTCAAAAATGAGGTGTTTGGTCCAACGGCACCCATAATGTCGTTTGAAACTTTTGAAGAGGCTATTCAAAAGGCAAATGATACCGAATATGGACTTGTTTCTTATGTCTATACCCAGGATCTTTCAAAGGCGTTAAAGGCTGCTAAATTGATTGAAAGTGGTACAGTTGGTATCAACAACGTATCTGGTGGTGAATTTGCTTATCCATACGGCGGTTGGAAACAAAGTGGCTTTGGTGTGGAAAACTCACACCATGTTTTCAATGAATATATGTATATCAAACATGTGAGAATCGATTATTAAGATACACAAAGCTATTGGGAATGGATAATTTAGTTTTTGGTTTGTCCTTAGAAAATCAATAACGCTCGAAAGAAGGGAATGTATAACGATGAAACCATTTAATGTTTTTTTTGATGTTTTAGAAGGTAAAATGAACCTACTCGGTAACAAAACAGTTAGAAGATACAATGATATTAAAGGTATTTTTTGCGAGATCGATCCAAAATTGGAGAAGGAGAATCCAGTGATATACGAGGTTTTTGAGGCGCCTATTACTGAAAAAGAAGGAGATCTCATGTTTCTAATAACAGTTCTATATCCTGGAAAAGTAAAAAACGAGTTCTTTATGACGAAGGGTCACTACCATGTGATAGAAAATACGGCCGAAATCTATCTTGGTTTAAGAGGTAATGGGCTTGTACTTTGCCAGACAAGAGAAGGAGATTTTGAACCAATTGAAATTTCTCCCAACAAGGTTGTTTATATACCTCCATATTGGGCTCATAGAACGGTCAACACTTCTTCTGAGCCACTGGTATTTTTTGGGGTTTATCCGGCACATGCTGGGCATGATTACAAAAGTGTTGAGTTGGAGGGTTTTAAAAAGAGAGTCTTTTTCGAAAATGGTGGGATTCATATCAAATGAGACTTGTTCACCCACACATTTTCACCCTGTTTTGGTCTCTGGGACATACCTTATTGCTTTTGTCTACAAAAAATTCTTTTTAGGTATTGATAGGTTCTTTATTCTTTTGGAAATGTGTGGTACAATTTTCATTGCTCTTGATTTTTCCAAAGGGTGTAGTAAAATACTTAGTGATACAAGCGGGTGTAGCTCAATGGTAGAGCATCGGCCTTCCAAGCCGAGGGCTGCGGGTTCGAATCCCGTCGCCCGCTCCAGCGCCCGTAGCTCAATAGGATAGAGCATCGGACTTCTAATCCGAGGGTTGTGGGTTCGATTCCCGCCGGGCGCACCAACGTGGTGACCATAGCTCAGCTGGTAGAGCGCCTGACTGTGGATCAGGCGGCCGCGGGTTCAAAGCCCGCTGGTCACCCCAGGATGCGCGCCTGTAGCTCAATGGATAGAGCGTCGGACTTCGGATCCGATGGTTGCGGGTTCAAGTCCTGCCAGGCGCGCCAATCCCCTGGTCAACGTAGCTGAGGAATTGAAATCGCTTTTCTAAAGGAGGTAGAAAAGATGGAAGTACTGAAGGTAGCCTCTAACTCTAATCCGAACAAGGTTGCAGGTGCTCTTGCAGGTATGATCAGAGAGAGTGGTAAGGCAGAACTTCAAGCAATTGGTGCTGGTGCTGTGAATCAAGCAGTCAAGGCGATTGCCATAGCCAGGGGTTATCTGGCACCGAGTGGAATTGATCTTGTCAGCATTCCTGCGTTTACAGACGTCGAAATCGACAAGGAGACAAGAACAGCTCTAAAGTTTATAGTCTTTCCAAGAAATTGATGACAGAAAAACAAAAGCCCCGCGAAAGCGGGGCTTTATTTTTATTTGTTCTTGTAGACAGAATCAACGATCTGTCTTACTCGATTTTGTAAATCTTCTAAATGATTCATCTTCAGAGCCATTTCATAGGTTCTTGTCATGGTTCCTATGACATCTAAAACTGAATAAAGTGTTTGAAGACCTTTTTTGACATCACTCAATTCTGGGTAACGTACCTCGAAAAGCTCTATGAATTCAACGATCAAAGGAATTGTTTCACGAAAAACTATGAGTACACTTTTCCAATCGTCTATTGACTTTTGGTCTTTCAGGGCTTTGTAAGATTTGTCAAATAGATCACCCATCAATAGCTTTCTCATTTCATAGAAATCTTGTCTTATCAGTTTCGATCTTTCATAATAATTCCAGTATCTTTCAGAATTTTTCTGAATTAATTCTTGTGAATCAAACAATAACTTTGTAATCTGTTCTTCCAGATCTATCGTGAAATTGTTGTAAATCAATTGGCCACTAACGAAGTCAGAGACATATTGAGTTATTTGTTCGGGACCCAATTGTTGTTTCACCCAATTTCCAACTCTGGAGTGAAAATAACTGATAATTTTTTCAGGATTGTTGAGTACTTCGAGTAATTTCTTTTCAACGGTACTCACAATATCGTTCACCAGCTCGTCTTTGACGTAATTGACAAATTTGTCTATAACTTCTTCAATGGTGAGATTTGCAGCGACACCACTCCAATTACCGGTAATTATGTCGATGAAGAGATTGGTAACCTTGAGAAAAATATGTCTTGCCGATTCGAGTTTTTCTACAACTTTACGTGCAGCTCTTATCATGTCTGTCATTTTCTGTACAATCTGTACGAAATCATCAATTGTACGGTTTTGTATTACATCAGCATACCCTGCACAGTTTATGATGGCGCCAAGCCCTACATTGAATCTTTTTATTGCTTCGATTTCAACAAGTGTCACACCGTCATTTTTGATTTCTCCAAGCCATTTTCGAGCATCAGAAGCAAATGTCTTCATTTTTACAGTTGAGATGTCAAGGTTTTCTAATTCTTCCAACAAACCGAGCATCCTGTAAATCTCTGTGTCTTTTCCAAGGGTGTATGCTATTATCTCACCAGGTTTTATGCCATCTTTAATGATTTCGACCCATCCGTTTGCCGTATAACCAAGTTGTTCATAGCGATATTCCACATTTCCATGTGTATATAGAATGTAATAGTACTTTCCTGGAATTACACTATCAAGTGAGACTATTCCGTTTTTATCGCTTATCTGATGCATTGCCCTTATGATGCTCATTCTGTCAAGATCGCCCATTACTTTGTAGAAATAGATCCATACGTTTCTTTCACCAAGCATTGAAAGGCCAGATTCATCTTTCAACGTGAACTTGACATTCCTTATCATGGTATAGGCTTTGGTGCCATCGGGATATTGCAGTGGATAGAATGTGAAATCAACAGATTCTCCTGTTTGAGCAAGAGATACTTTTACTTGAACTTTACTGACAAAATTGTATTTTCCCCAGTCACTTACCCACGCAAAATAATATTTCGAATCGATAATCGGGAGATTCTTAAGCTCTATTTCTTGCTGGTTGAATGGCCAGGAAAGTTTTTTCACTAATGGGTTTCTCTGTTCGAGTTTGTCGAAGTTGTTTTCTTTCACTTTGATATTAACCATTGGAGAATAGTCCTCGGAGAGCTCGGTCTTTGCCATTTGTTCTTCATCTGGTTGACAATAATAGAGTTGAATACCTGTTTCTCTTATTGCTATATCAACTGCGCTCATCGGGGTCACACAACCAGATGAAAAATACCAATTTGGTCCATAGACAGAATCTGTATAGACATCTGTGATTATGACTACGATCTTTCTTGCATCTTCGCGCCAATCAAGGTTCAGGGACCACAAGAAGACATCGTATCCCCATGCGAGGTTCCACCACTCACCCCCGGTACCGATTTCATCTACCGCAGCTCTTATTTCGTCGATCATGGCTGGGCCGAAAAATCTGGTTGGGTAAGAAGAAATAGTCCATTCTGGTGTATCTTCTGTTTCATACATACTTATGAAGATTCTAAAATCCGTACCGGTTTCAAGTAGCCTGTCCAGAAATTTGTGGAGTTGTTGCATGATGGAATCTACGTATTTTGACATTGAACCTGTTCCATCGATGAAAAAGACTATGTCCAGTTTGTCAGAGTTGATTGATTTTTCCCAAAAACCTTTTCCGCCAAACTTATAACTGGGATGGTCTTGAAAAGTTGCTATCTTTTCTTCGAGTAACTCATTGTTTTTTCCATATGCCTTTTCTGTTATCTTGAAATCTTCGAATTTGAGATCTCTAACAAAGCCACCTGCTTCATCTTTGACGCTTACAGAACACCATATGGCATTCCACAACTCACTTGGTGACCATATTTGGTTATCTCTGAGTTCAATCTGGTAGGCTAACAAGGTACCAAAGCACAAAACTAATAAGGTGATCAACACCTTTTTCATACAAACTCCCCCTTGGATGTGTGTAACTAATTATATACCTAAACTAAGAAAGCGGCTATAAACACGTCTTAGGGATTTGGGGTATCAGATTAAACATTTAACTGCAATTTCTGAAAGGATATATTTTTAGAGTATTCTCAGCAGCAATCGTACGATCGTGTTATAGAGTTTTGGCGGGCGGTACTGTGAATTCAAAGCTTGTTCAAACAATTCAACGGATTTTTTCACGTGAAATTCAATCATCTGTTTGCCACGCTGTGCATCGGCTTTTGATGGATCTCCAAGATAATATGGATTTTTTGGATCACTAACCCAATCCACTGTGACAGCCAGTTCTTCTGATTTCAAAAATCTCAGAAAATTCCCCAAACGACTTTTTGTCGTTGGAAAGTATTTTGGAAGATTGTAATTTCTAACCGTCTCAGGATAGGCATATATCATTAAAGAAGTCTCATTTGTACCGGCGTGTAGATCATTTATATCGCCATTCATGCCAGATGGTATTCCTATTTCTTGAGAATCCTTGAGCATCTCTTGGAATATATGCAGGAAAGGTACTATTAGTGAGAATTGATGTTTTTTCTTTAAATAAGTGGCTGCATCAGCCAAGGCGAGTTGGTGTCTTGGTCCTCCGTGGTTGTCGAAAATGATCCAGTATTTAAATCCCATTTTAACAAGGCTTTTGCCTATATCTATGATCATATTCTTCAAGGTTTGATATCTGAGCGAAATCGATCCAAAAACCGGTTGTGCATCACTTCCAAAGCACATATCGGGCAAACGGAGGATTTTGAATTTTTCAGACAAGATTTGACATGTTTTCTCAAGAATTTTACGGGCTATAAAGATATCTGTACCAACTGGAAGGTGTCTTCCGTGCGTTTCAATCGGAGATAACACTGACACGATCACGGTTTTATCTGGTTCGAATTTTGTAATATCTTCAGCAGAGAGTATGAGATACTCTGTCATTGTTTTATCTCCTCTCGACACATGATATCTTTTTTGAAAGACTTTCCATTTTTGAGTTTTCTTACACCAAAGATATCTGCTATTGTTTGACCAAAATCCGAGAAACTTTCTCGAATGCCAAAGTTAACATCTTGGCATATTTTTTTGCCGCAAACCAAAATTGGTACTTTTTCTCTCGAGTGGTCTGTTGAAGGGGTAGTGGGATCACATCCATGATCTGCAGTTATGAAGAGTATGTCTTCGTTTTCCATTCTCTCCCAGATTTCAGGTAATCTTTTGTCAAAATCTTCAAGTGCTTTGGCATAACCAAAAGGATCATTTCTGTGACCATATTTCATATCATAATCGACGAGATTTGCATAGATCATACACGAATGCCTTTTTTGCTCCATCACTTTTATGATTTTGTTGACTCCATCCATGTTGTCTTCGGTCTTAAAACTTTCCGTTATTCCCCTACTTGCATATAGGTCGTAGATCTTTCCCACGCCGTAGACGGGGACATTACTTTGCGTGAGTATATCGAGTAACATTTCATCTTCTGGTTGTAGTGAATAATCATGTCTCCTTGGTGTTCTCACGTAATTTGGGTATTCACCACTGAAAGGTCTTGCTATAACTCTTCCGACCTTGTATCCCATTTCATCAAGCATTTTCCTTGCGATTTCACAATATTTGTAAAGTTCTTCAACGGGAATAACCTCTTCTTTGGCGGCGATCTGAAAAACGCTATCTGCGGATGTATAGACTATTAATGCACCTGTTTTTTCATGTTCAAGTCCAAGCTCTTTTATGATCTCAGTACCAGATGCGGGTTTATTCCCAATGACTCTTCTTTTTGTTCTTTTTTCAAATTCCTTTATGAGTTCTTCTGGAAAGCCATTTGGAAAAAGATCAAATGGTTTTTTGAGAATAATTCCAGCGAGTTCCCAGTGCCCTGTCGTTGAATCTTTACCTGGACTTTTTTCCAACATAATTCCATATGCTCCGATCGCTTTTGTTTTTGGGACACCTGGTATATCATCTAAATTGCCAAGTCCCATCTTTGCCAAGTTGGGTAGATTCAAACCACCGACAGCCTTCGCTGTATTTACAAGTGTGTTGCTACCTTCATCATTGTATTCAGAAGCATCTGGCATTTCACCTATACCTACACTATCAAGCACAATGGCGATTATTCTCATTGCCATATCCTCCTTCTCGTACTGATTGTTTTTCTACCGGGAAAGATCAAAAGAAAAACCACAAAACCAAGTGAAAACCACACAACAATATCTCCGATTTTGGAGTAGACTGTGATGTCTCTTCTTGGCATGAGTTCAAAGGAGATTTTCTCGAACTCTCTTGGTTTGGCGATTTTAACAATTCGTCCATATGGATCTATCATGCCTGTTATACCAGCATTTGACACTTGTATAACTTGTCTTCTTGTCTCGACTGCCCTTATCACTGATTTTGCAAAATGTTGTTTTAGGGCTACATCAAAGACAAACCATCCATCATTTGTGCAGACTATGAGTACCTGCGCGCCATTCTTCACCAGTTCTTTAGATGGTTCGGAAAAGTACGATTCAAAGCATATCTGGACACCTAAGGGAGGATAATCTCTAACCAATAGTGGTCTATATCCTTCACCAGGTTCAAAGTAAGAAAGCCCACGGAGAAAGGAAAAGATACCGAAAACTTTTTGATAAGGTAGTGTCTCAACAAATGGAAATAATTTCACTTTCGAATATTTGTCTACAAAACCATTTTCATTGACCAGGAAGACTGAATTATAAGTTTTTGAATCGACAGATATAGCACCGATCAAAATATCCAGATCATTTTCTTTACACAGTTCAATCAACTGTGGTGCCACGGTGCTGTTTCTTGGATCGAATGAAAAGACATCTTCAGGGAGTATAACGACAGTATCTCTAATTTGCAATAAAAAAGGCTCGAATTGCCCAAAAAGATATGAAGAACTCTCTTTGTACTTTGTATCCTGAGCGACGTTCGTTTGGATCGCAACGATATTTTTGTCTGTGCTTTTTGGTATTGGTAGATAAAGAGAGATCAAATATGATACAAAGACTATTATAAGGATATGAAAGGTGATCTTCTCGATTGGTCTTGTACTCTTTCTGAGAATAATGTAAAGCCAGCAGTTCACAGCAACGATGATGAATGTCAAGCCATATGGTCCTATGACAGAAGCCAATTGCAGTATACCTATATCCTTGTACAACGCATCAGAAAGAGTTCCTCCTGTGAAACCCATTTCGCCAATACCTCTAACGAAATCAAAGAGTGTGTACAAGGAGGCAGTGAAGAATATCTCTTTGAGTTGATTCTTCTTGATGGTTTTTTCCATGAGACCATATAGAAAACCAAAAGCCGCAAATGGTAAAGATTCTAAGAGAATCATCAATAAGAAGACAAAAAAACCAAGCCACCCTGGAAATTTACCAAAGACCTTTGGTAGATTCTCAACCAAAACCGGTAACACCCAGAAAAGATTTATCGCAGAAAAAAGGTAGAAGTACAGAAAGCCATACAAGGCACCAAGAAATGGTCCTTTTTCTTCAAGTGATTTGAAAAACGGTATGAGTGCAAACCAAATGATGAAACCAGCAAGAAAACCAGGCATCGAAAGAGCTGTTAAGACAGATGAGAAAATTAAGGAAAGCACCTAACCCACCCTCTCCACGGCTTCTTTTAGAATTTCAACGACAGTTTGCTGCTCTTGTATGGTCATAGTTGTGTAAAAAGGTATTGCAAGTGTGCTTTTTGAGATTTTTTCGGTAACTGGCAACATACCTTCTGTATAGCCAAAAAGCTGTTTGTAAAATGGTTGAAGGTGAACGGGGCTGAAGTAATTTCTGACCTGAACGCCATGTGAAGACATATAATCGATGATTCTATCTCGATTGATTTTTTCATCGAGTTTTATTACATAAACGAACCAGCCGATTTTCGTTGCATAATTTGCTATATAAGGTGGCTCAACCCAATCATATTCACTCAGCATTTGAGAGTAACGTTTGGCGACATTGTCTCTTTTGTACAAAATATCTTCAAGGTGAGTCAGTTGAGCGTAACCAAGTGCCGCAGACAATTCATCTATTCTGTAATTATAGCCAAGACGTACGTGATTCAACCAAGCTTCATCTTCTCCTCTTCCTTGGTTTCTCATACTTTTACACATTCTTGCTATTTCTTCATTGTCAGTAACTATTATTCCTCCCTCTCCTGTAGTGATCTGTTTATTCGGATAGAATGCAAATGCTCCGGCTTCGCCAAAACTGCCACAAGGTTTTCCTTTGTACTCGGAACCGAGTGCTTCACATGAGTCTTCTATCATTTTCAAATTCCATTTGCACACAATCGGTTCTACTGCATCATAATCCACGGGCTGTCCAAAGACATCAACTGGCATGAAGAAACGAACTTTGTCGATTCTCACGCGTTGTCCACTTATGTGCATTCGACCTTGTTCTATTTTCTTTAAGAGGTCTTCGAGAGCGTTAGGGTCGACATTGTACGTCTTTGGGTCGATATCTACGAAAATCGGTGTGGCTTTTTCAAAAAGTGCAACATTCGCAGACGCGACAAAAGTAAATGATGGGACGATCATGTAATCTCCTTGCTGTATTCCGAGCGATTTTAGAATCAAATGAAGAGCCGATGTACCACTATTAACGACGATTGAGTACTTTGTCTTAGCTATCTTTGAAATTTCTTTTTCAAATAATTCTGTGTACTTTCCCATGCTCAATCTGTCACTTTTTAAGACATCGATAACTGTATCTATTTCAGTTTGAGTGATATATGGCTTTGACAAAGGAATCATCTCATCGCCCCCGTTATTTTTTCTATTGCCAATGAAACACCTGATTCATTGTTTGAGATGGTTATAAATTTCGCCACCTTCTTGACATCATCTGGTGCATTTTGCATTGAAATTGGGAAACCAACTTTTTGCATGATCTTCAGATCATTATAATTATCGCCTATGTATGCCACTTCTGATAGATTCAATTCAAATAGATTCAACAAAAAATCAAGCGCTATTTCTTTACCAACATCTTTTCCAAAGATCTCCATGAAAATCTCGCCATCTACGTGTTGGTTTTTTACGGGTGTGAATTCATCCATTTTATTTGAAAGGCTTTGCACAAGATTTTCAACTAAATCGTCCCTGCCAACCACTGCGATTTCAGCTACATTTTCAGTTTTATACAATACTTCTTCTAAGCGGTCGATCTTTCTTGTTCTGTGTTGATTGAATCTGAAGTAATTTTCAAATGCACCATGATAATCTTTCTCAATAATCATATCCTTTTTACTGAAGAAAGACTCATACAATACGGGGTACAATTCATATCTCTTGCTCAGATTCACTACTTCAAGGGCAATTTTTGAATGTAGGGTTATCATTCGAAAGATTTTGTTCAATGAAGGTGTAGCTATGAGTGCTCCATTTTGAAAAACAACGGGGATCTCTATTCCAAGTTCCTGTACATAGGGTAGGGCGGCATAATAATTTCTACCCGTGAAGATTGTCACATTAAACCCCTTTGATCTGGCAAGGTGAATAGCTCGCTTGTCTTTTTCAGATATCTTTTTTTCGTCGTCCAATAAGGTACCGTCTAAGTCGATACAAATTAACTTTATCAAAGGCATCACCAACAAAAGTATAACAAAAAAGGGAGCTTAAAGCTCCCTTTGGTGCCGAGGGCGGGACTTGAACCCGCA
Organism: Thermotoga profunda AZM34c06; assembly: GCF_000828675.1. Classification (NCBI taxonomy): domain Bacteria; kingdom Thermotogati; phylum Thermotogota; class Thermotogae; order Thermotogales; family Thermotogaceae; genus Pseudothermotoga; species Pseudothermotoga profunda. The sequence goes on from NZ_AP014510.1 coordinate 537,812, forward strand.
CGGGCTCATACCCACATGGCCCTCAACCATGCGTGTCTGCCAGTTCCACCACCTCGGCAGGCAATAAAGATTTTACCACGCTGAATCAAAGTTTGTCAATGATCTTAGGCTTTGCCAATGACCAATCCAAAGACTTCTGGTCCAACATGTGCGCTCACACCAGGACCGATTCTTGAAATTCCAAGGATCTTTTCTTTGGGAAAGTGTGACAAAAGTTCGTCCAGATACTGTTTCATATGTTGAACACCATAACCACCGATAATGATATAATCTTCGAATTTCAAAAATTCCTTTGCCTTTCTCACCATCTGATCAATCACCTGTTTGATCGACCTTGCCGAACCAAGGCTTAGAACCTCTCCTTCATCGTTGGTTGACAGAATTGGTTTTATTCCCAGGATCTTACCCAGAAGGGCTTTTGCCTTTCCTATCCTACCACCTCTTTGAAGATAATCAAGGGTTGTAACGGTGAACAACAAAAGAGATTCTTCAACATATTGTTGTCCTGTTTGTTCTGTAATTTGTTTTTTGGCGAGAATGTCTTTCAATAACCTGTAAACCACGTAGAAACTTTTTACGCTGCCACTTTTTGAGTCTATCAAAGTGGTATTCTTGAGATTCAACTGTTCTAAGGTGAGTCTTATCATATTCCATGTACCACTCAGTTTACTCGAGATAGTGACAATATAGACGTGATCGTATTCTTTCGAAAGCTTTGTGAGTAATTGGGCAGTTTCTGAAGGGTTGGGCAAGGCGGTTCCAACCTTCTTTCCTGATAGTGCCTGTGAGTAAAACTGTTCGTCTGTGATTTCGATTTTATCTTTAAACTCACTGTCCTGAACATAGACTTTCAATGGCAGAATATAATGCGGTATGGGAAATTCATACCCGATTGGTATATCTATGCTGCTATCAAAGACAAGTACGATTTTCATCTGAATTCTCCTTTCTGAAGGCTAAAAACTAGTTTGATTTACTCCTGAAGATTTTGCCATGTAAAGTGCTTTGTCGGCGCGCTCGATCAAATCTCTGAGTTTTTCGCCATCTTCGGAAAAGGTTGCTATTCCTGCACAAAAGCCGATGGTTATCTTGATATCGTCGATTTTCAAAGGTTCTTGCAATTCTCTTCTGATACGATCGATAAAATTCTTTGCAACTCCTTTTTGAGCATTGGGCAAGATTATGAGAAATTCATCGCCACCGTATCTTATGACAAGGGTGTCTTTTCTCACAGAGTTTTTAATCACTTCTGCAAAATGGGCAAGAACTCGATCGCCCACTAAATGACCATATAAATCATTTACCTGCTTGAATCCATCTATGTCAATCATTATAACAGAGAAATTCTGCCCGAGGCTTGGAAAATTGTCTATCAGCTCTTCTAAGATATTTCTATTTGCAATTTTTGTCAAAGGGTCTTGATTGGCTTTATCTTGCCAAAAAAGAATCTGTAATTTTTGCTCTGTGATATCGGTGAAGATTTGTATAAATCCTTCAGAGTAGTTTTCTTTCCCGACTGTGAAGCAATGCACAGTATACCATTTTGTGCCAGAGGGAGTCTTTAAATTAATCTCATATGGACATTGCAGGTTTGCGTAACATTGGTTATTCATCTTTGGCAAGCCAAAGTTCTGTATCTCAGAATAGGCTTTGTTGTGGTCTATTAATTTTTGATCTTGATCAAAAAGGGCAACAGGTTGGGGCATGGACTCGATCAATACCCTTAATCTATCCCTTTCTGTTCGAATTTCTTTTATGATTCTTGCTATCTTGTCATTTGATTTTTTGTACTGAACAAGAAAGGCAAAGTAAATCACGAAGATCAAGGCAAAAAAGACGATGGTGGCAATTAAAAAATTTTGCTGAATGGATTTGATATTTGTCAAAAGAGTCGTTCTATAATAACCAGTTCCAATGATCCATCCCCATGGCTCGAAGACTCTTATTGCACTTGTCTTTTGTTCTAATTGAGAGCTTCCATATTTATAGAATTCATACTCTACAAAAGATTCGTTTTCTTTAGCTGCTTGAAGAATTCTTTCAATAGCATTTTGATACACAGGATCGTCTATTTCTTTATAAGATCTGTTCAGGTAATCTTTCAAATATGGATGCGCTATTAATACTCCTTCCTTATTCAGGACCCAAAAATAATCAAGATGTTCTGGACCATAAAAAAGATTTTCTAAATGAACTTTTGTCATGTTTTGTGCATATGGTTCATCAAAAAAACCATTGATATAACTCTCATAATGTTGTTTCACCAGAAGAAAGGCTATGTTCAATTTATCGCCGGCTTCTTGCATCATACTATGTTTAATGTAAATATTCACTCTGGAAAAAACGCCAATCGCGATAAAGATGCCAAAAACGACTATGCACAAACCAATCAGGATTATAAAGGTAAGAGACTTGGCAAAATGCCTTTTTTCAACCATACCTGTCCTCCAAAATTGAAAGATGATCTTGATACAAATTTTAGCAAAATCTAAAAATGATTTGACACAAGAATTCAAACGGGGTGTTAAGAGGCTTAAGATAAAGATGGTGCCGAGGGCGGGAGTTGAACCCGCACGAGGTCATCCCTCAACTGATTTTGAGTCAGTCGCGTCTGCCTGTTCCGCCACCTCGGCGCTAAGAATGATTTTAGCACATATCTACAAAGGTGGCAAGTGGTTTTTCAACCACTTTTAGAAAAAATTCAGAGTACCAGTGTCATCAGAATTGGCAGACTTATCAAGGACAGTGCCGTTGAAAGCACCACGCCTTGAGATGCGAGTTTGTAATCCCTGTCAAACATTTTGGCAAAGATAGCCGTATTCACACCAGATGGCATACCGCTCATTATTATGGGAATCGATTTGATAATCAAAGGTAGATCCATTTTATAAAGTATCATTGCAACTACCAGAGGGCCAACGACTAACTTAATCATCGAAGCAAGATATAAATCGATCTTTGTCAAGAAATCTGAAAATTTTGCGTCTGCCAAGAATGCACCAACGATAAACATGGCTAAGGGTACTGTCATGTTACCAATAGTTTCTAAGGTACTTTTTAAAACAACTGGCAGATCCCAGGAGAAGAAAAATATCATCACACCCAGTAGTGTTGCAGAAAGTCCTGGATTTAGAATCAACCTGCTGATTCTTATCTTGTTCTTAGACATAAGTTTCACACCTAATGTCCAAGTGAGAAGTTGAAACCATATATTGAAAAAGGCAGTGTAGAAGACTCCAATATCATCAAAGGCAATTTTTGCCACGGGGTATCCGAGATAGCCAACATTTCCAAAGATCACCATGTACAAATAAACGCCTTTATCTTGCGAGTTAATCTTTCTAAGTCTCACAAAAATGAAGGCTAAAACAGCGAGTATTGCATACATCAGAGCACCGAAGAAAAAGATTAACACGCCATTCGAAGCCAGTTCCTTGGAGAAATCTCTGTCCATCGAAGCCAGAACCATTGCAGGTAATGTCACATAAATTATCAGGTCAGTTGCACCTTTAGTGAAACCGTCGTTCATTATCTTTATCTTTCTCAAGAAATATCCAAACCCTATCAGTAAAAAGATCATCAATACTTGATTAACAATGGTTTGTGTCAATCGATCACCTTCCAATACAATAATACCTTTGTGCAAGGATGAAAACACAAATGTTAACCAAATTCAAGTAGAATATTCAAAGAAAGGAGGAAGTTCTTTTGAAAGTTTTTCTGAGAAAATGTGATTCATATGACCAAGTTGATGATATCCTACAGCCTGTTCTAAAGAATTATTCAGGGATTTTCAAATCGCAAGAAAGTGTATTAGTGAAACCCAATCTTCTTTCTGCAAGAAAACCACAAGATGGCGTCACAACACATCCTGCTGTTTTAGAAAGTGTCTTGAAGTTCTTGATTTCACTTGGAACCAAACCTTTTGTGGCAGATAGTCCTGCTTCATCAACTCTTCAGAAAGCGGCGTATGAATCTGGCATTTTGCAAGTGTGCGAAAAATATTCTGTTCCAATAGTTGAACTCGACGACCCAGTTGAAGTAGATGGTCAGGTCTATAAGAAAATAAAGATAAGTTCGAAGATATTCAAAGTAGATAAGATCGTGAATATTGCAAAACTCAAGACACATTCTCAGATGATCTTGACTCTCGGAGTGAAAAATACCTTTGGTTGTATACCTGGTCTTGAGAAATCTGGCTGGCATATAAGGTGTGCGACAAATGAAAATTTTGCTGCGTTACTTGTAGATGTTCATCTTCTTGTCAAGCCAGTTCTAACGATCTTGGATGGAATCATAGGTATGGAAGGAAATGGTCCGGCGAATGGAAAATTAAAGCATTTCGGAGTAATAGCGGTGAGTGAAAGTGCCTTTGTTCTCGATCATGTAATCTGTAAAAAACTGAGTATCGATCCCGAGATGATCTATACCTTGAAAGAAGCCCTCAAGAGACATCTGATACCTTCCTATGAAATAGATGGTGAGTGGAGTTCAACGATAGAACTACCAATCACTGCTCAGGCGTTGCCTGTTCCAAAATTTCTGAAAAGGATTGCGAGAACTATCATCAGGGTTCCAAAGATTTCCAAAAAAAGATGTGTTCAATGTAAAATATGTGAAGAAAGATGTCCTGCACAGGTAATTCAAGTTTCTAAGTATTTTATCGATTACAATAAGTGTATAAGATGTTATGTGTGCCATGAAGTTTGTCCAAACGATGCCATCGATCTGGTTAGAAAATTTATGTAAGGTGATTTTATGAGTCTTGGTCAAAAGAAAATCGATTGGGTGGGCAGGTTTATGCCGCTTTTGAATTCTATTGAAAGCGAGTATGTTGTTAGAAAGCCTTTGAATAATTTCAAGGTTGGTATGTCTATTCATCTTGAAGCAAAAACCGCATATTTGGCTTTGCTGATAAAAAAACTTGGTGCCGAAGTCTTCATAACAGGAAGTAATCCACTCAGCACACAAGACGATGTTGCAGAAGCTCTCAAAGAAAATGGATTGAATGTCTTTGCAAAACATACAAGCGATGAAGCTGTCTATATGAAGGGTATTTATTCTGTTCTGGAGGCAAAACCACACTTGATATTGGATGACGGTGCAGATTTAACCGTTACCGCACACACTGAAATGCCTGATGTGCTTGAAACCCTAAAAGGAGTCACAGAAGAGACAACAACAGGTTTGAAGAGATTACGTGCTCTGTACAATGAAGGCAAATTGAGAGTTCCAGTTATAGCAGTCAACGATGCGTTAATGAAGCATCTTTTTGACAATCGCTACGGTACGGGTCAATCTACCTGGGATAGTATCATGAGAAACACCAATCTCACTGTTGCTGGTAAAACAGTTGTTGTGGCTGGGTATGGTTGGTGTGGTAAAGGCGTTGCGATGAGAGCAAAGGGGCTTGGTTCAAGAGTCATCGTTACAGAAGTTGATCCAATAAAGGCTCTTGAGGCGTTGATGGACGGTCTTGAAGTGATGCAAATGAAGGAAGCTGCTAAAGTAGGTGACTTTTTTGTCACAGTCACCGGTAACACTTCGGTCATATCTGTTGAAGAATTTTTGCAGATGAAAGACGGCGCAATTCTTGCGAATGCAGGACATTTCAATGTTGAGATAGATGTCAGAGCACTTGAACATCTGTGTGTCGAAAAATTCGAAGCACGTCCGAACGTGACTGGGTATGTTCTACCCAATGGTCGAACGGTGTTTTTACTTGCCGAAGGAAGACTTGTGAATTTGGCTGCTGCAGATGGACACCCTGTTGAGATAATGGACCTTTCTTTTGCCATTCAGGCTATGTCCCTGATTTATTTGTCAACTAAGGTTCTGGAACCAAATGTTTATCCTGTTCCAAGACAAATAGATGAGGAAGTTGCCAGGATGAAGTTGAATGCGATGAATATAAAAATTGATGAATTATCTCCTGAACAGAAAAGATATCTTGAAAGTTACTGAGAGAAGGTGTGGTGGTGATAGAAAAAATATCCATAAAGCCAAGAAAAAAACCAGATTATTGTATACCCAGATCATGGCTCTTTGATGAATACGATGGTGAAGTAAAGTTCGAAGATGAAAGAGCCTTTGTAGAACCGGCATCTTATTTTGAATCGATTATCAAGTGGATTGTTCAGAAAAAGGAAAAAGGTATCGACTACACGAAATCTTTGAGTTTACAAAAAAATATTAAGGATCGCGATTGGATCAGAAAATCTGTTATTTATTCTTCACTTGTTCGATCTACTACTGCATATAATCACAAAGGTTTTGGAAGATTTGAACAAGATGATATACTTGGGTATCGTGAGTCTGGTACATTCTTGAAGATGATTGCTCTATTACCACATCTTGTGAAACTTGGAGTGGACGTACTTTATCTTTTACCCGTCACACAGAGTAGTCATATTTTCAGAAAAGGTGAGATAGGTTCACCTTATTCTGTGAAAGATTTTTTGAAGATAGATTCAAAGTACCACGATCCGTTACTTGAAGGTTGGAACGTCGATGATGAGTTTTTAGTTTTAGTTGAGGCATGCCATATTCTGGGTATTAGGGTGATACTTGATTTTATCCCGCGAACGGCTGCGAGGGATTGCAATTTAATTCTCGAACATCCAGATTGGTTCTACTGGATTAAAGTCGATGATCTGGCAGATTATAAACCTCCAAAGATCCCGCATCTTGGTTTTTGCCAACCAGATTTTGAAAATATGAAAAAAATCTATGACCAGGAACAAGTTATAAAACACATAGGAAAATTCACTTTTGATCCAAAGAAAATAGATCCCGATAAGTGGGAAAAGATAAAAAAAGATTCTAATGAAGAAAATTTCATGTACAATATCGCAAAACACTTTAGTTTAGTAACTGCACCTGGTTTCTCGGATTGGATAAATGATCCACAACCTACCTGGGATGATGTGACTTTTTTAAGACTATATCTTGACCATCCTGTAACTGCCGAAGGAAAGATTTCAAAAGATCAGGCTCCCTATGTTCTATTTGATGTCATAAAGGCAAGTCGCTTTCCTGGCAGGGTACAAAACAAGGAGTTGTGGGATTATATTGCTTCCGTGATCCCGTATTTTCAGAAAAGGTTCGGTATTGACGGTATAAGACTCGATATGGGACATGCATTGCCAGATGAACTTGAACAGATAATCATCAAGAACGCAAGGATGTACGATCCATCTTTTGTATTTGTGGCTGAAGAGCTCGAAATGCACAGAGCCAAAGAGGCAAAAGAAGCAGGTTATGATGTGATAATAGGCAATAGTTGGTGGATGCTTCCAAGGGTTCATGAAAAAACCTATGAATTTGTTCAGTCGGTAGCTGTAAATGTTGAACTTCCATATATTGCCTGTGCCGAGACACCAGATACCCCAAGAATTGCCCATAGAAAAGATGGCAAATTCAAGCATTTGGTGGCATTTCTCTGTGCCTTTGCGCCAAATGGCGTTTTGATGATAAATTCAGGGCAGGAGATTGAGGAAACTCAACCCATGAATCTTGGTCTTGACAACGATGCGTGTGGTAGATTCACACTCTCTTGTGAAGATGAATTTCAAGGGAAACTTGCCTTTTTTGATCACTACGCGATGCATTGGAAAAAATCAGAACTCACGGATTTTTTGTCTGAAATCATCGAACTCAGAAGGCAGTTCTTGGACTTGATAGTAAATGGGACGTACAGGCCAGTTTATCTGAGTTGGCAGGACGGCAAAACGGCTAACATCTCATATTGGAAAGATAATAAAGCAATTATAATCGTTGCCAATCTCGACGAGAGTGAAAGAGATATAGGTATCGAGCTTGAGAAAACCTATGGCAAAGTCTTAGATATTCAAGATGTTGAATTTTGGAGCAAATCAAATTGGCAGCAAGAAAGGCCATCAAAGACCTTAGTTTGTAAATTAAAGGGTTATGATTTTGCTCTGTACAAAATAGATTTCAAATAGGCGGTGAGCTTGTGAAAAAGATCTATTTAGTAGGTCTAAAGTTCTATGATTCAAAAGATGCTGAATTTCCATTGAATTATGAGCAGGTAACCAATTTAAAAAAAGAGATCTTTCTTGAATTTCTCAGATTCGATGCCGATGAACACATAGCAGTAGATCTCTTTGGTGATCTTGCTTTACCAGATCAAATCATTCAGATTCTCTCACTTGTACCTCACAGCTTGAAAATCTGCCAAGACGAAGGTTTTCTATATCATCTGAATTTACCTGATATACAGTTGGTGCAGGAAAGACCAGATATAGAATCTTCTTCAAATCCAGTTTTGGTTGAAAAACCTGTTTTTGTTTTATCAGAAGATGATAAATTGCTAATCGTCGAGAGTTCTGCCAAAGGTGTTGTCCCAAGACCAATTGAAAATCCAGAGAATCTCTCAGATGGAGTTGTTGGCTATTTACCAGATTTTGTAACGCTCTCTGAATCAGAAAAAGCAAAACTATTTGGCAACAAAGTTGCCTTTGTTTGCAGAGATCCACAGGATTCGTTCGAAAGAAGAATGAGTGAAAAGATGTCGCAAAAGGCTTTATGCTTTCTGATTAATCTGATAGAGTTCTGTGAGGGGTGAGTGTTCTGAAGATAAAAAGCTTGAAGATAACGGGTTTTGGAAAATTTCATAATTGCCAAGTGGTCTTCAAAGATGGGGTAAATGTCGTTTTTGGACCAAATGAATCGGGGAAGACCACTCTTTATCGATTCATGGTATCGGGTCTCGGTGGACTTTCGGAAGATGAGTTGAACCGTTATAAACCTTGGGATTTTGACGAATTTGGTGGCTCTTTAATCATCGAAGGTATGAAAGAAGAGGAAGTCTTAATTCAGCAACCTTTATTAGATAGGAAGTACGTCGAATCGATTGGTTTGTTATCAGATGAAGAAGACATCGTTGAACTGCTCAGAGTAGATGAAACCATCATAGCCAGACTCAAAAGAAAGATGGCACAACTTGAGGAAGCCGAGAGAATTTCAATGCTTCTGAAAAGGCAACCAGAGTTTGAAGAAAGGTTGTTGAAGACCGAGAAAGATATCGATGAGCAAATAGAAATTTTGCAAAAAGAGATTGAAGCTTTCCAGTGGCATAGGCATCAACTTTTTGGATTGATTGGAGAAAGATCAAAGATCGAGAGTGATTTGAACGATATTTTCAATCAGAAACAAAAATTGCTTGATGAACTAAAGCGTGTTGATTTCATGATCACACGAGAATTGGAAAAGATCGATGAGCAATTGAATAGGCAATTGAAAGAACTTCAAGAAATGCTGGACATGGAGAGACGATTACCTATTATCACTGCAGAAGAATACACAGAGATCATACAGCTTCACCAAAAGATCGAGAATGCCGAGCAAAAATGTAAAGAACTCGAAGGCAAAATCGAAGAATTACTCAAAAAACGTTCAGATGTGGAAAAGCAGATGAATGACTTGAAAAGTGAACTTGATTGGCAGGAAGACATAGAAAAGGTGAAATTGAGGATAAAGAACTTCGAGTTGAGTTATAGAGTTTTGGAAAACAAATTGGAGCAGCTTGAAAGTCATAGAGCGAGTTATCGGCCAAATTGGGAAGTTTTCAAACGTGAAGGAGATAAGATCCTTCGTTCTCTTGAAGCCGAAGTACCCACTTCTATAGAACTTGAGATGAAACAAATAAACAATAAACTACAGTTCATCGAGAGTGAGATCTCAAAGCATAGAAGCCACGTGGGATTAGAACGCGTTTTGAGTTTGGTAACACTTATCTTCTCTGCGATTAGCGTTGGGTTTGGATTATTTATAAGCCCTGTGTGGTTCTATATATCTGTGATCACCGGCGCAATTTCGGGCATTTTCTTTTTTCTGTTAATTAGAACGATGAAAAAACTCGAAGAAGAAGATGAACAAAAGATAAAGCTTCAGCTGGAGTTTCGTTCGGCTGAAAAAAAGAAACAGTCAGCCATTCACCGTGTCTTGAGTGCCTTTGGTGTCGATAGCTTGGAAGAATTGAAAAAGGCATATGAAGAATACAGCAAATGGTTGAATGAGGATCGGGAGATGGAGAAATTAGAAGAGAGAGTTTCCTTAGAAGGAATGGCTTTGGTGAGTGAGCTTCATCGGTTTGGAGCAAGGGATATAAAGGATGTTCCGAGTGTTGTGCTTAGACTGAATGAGATTGTTGAAAGTCTTGAGAGAAAACAATTAGAGTATTTCTTGATTCAACAATCCATCGATCAAGTGAAAATCGATCTTGAGAAAGTAAAGGAAGATCGATCACACTTATCAACACTGTATTTCTCAAAAATTAGCTCACTTGGTTTGCAAGATATGCAGCAACTTCAGATGGCATTTGAGAGAAATTCGAAAATAGAACAAATTCAACACAAAATAGATCAAATACTCAGATTACAAGACATATTTAAGCATGGAGATTTGTTTGTCTTGGCGCAGAGTTATCGAGAATTGGCAGAATTTTTGGGACAAAAAAAGAGACTTGAGAAATCTATGGCAGATTTATCAGAAAAGCGAGAAAATCTGAGTGAGAAAGTCAAAAAGATCGATGAGCAGATTTCTAAAATCGATCTTTCAACTGATATTGCAAACCAAATACACCAGCTTTCCTTGAAAAAACTTGAAAAAGAAGCATACTCAAAACTCAGAAATCAATCGGCACAGGTAAAGGAGTTTCTACTCAATGAGCTAACTCGCCTTACAGGAACTTATGTAGAGAAATTTTCGAGGATTCTGAAAGATTTGTTCGGTAGATTCACTGATTTGTCGCAAAGCATGTCTGTTGAAAAAGATCTTTCTGTGAGATTTTTCGTAGGGAATCAGTTTACAAATACAATTGACACTCTCAGTCGTGCCACGTTGGATCAGTTATTACTTTGTTATAAGATAGCGCTCTACAATACATTGCAACCAGAAGATTCCATACCTTTGATCATAGACAACTTTCTAATAAGATTCGACGAAACACGACTTGAAAAAGCTGCACAATTGTTGAAAGACGAAGCTATGCAAAGACAGGTTATAATCTTCACGAGTGATCAGAAACTTTTGAAGATTCTTGGTGTTGAGCCAGTTTTAGTGCTTAAAGTACCATAAATCTATCTTTGCCAGACTTTTTGGCTATTTCAAGAGCTTTGAGCGCGTATTTCATAATGCTCCGATAGTCACTTCCATGATCTGGAAAGATACCTATACCGGCACTTGCGGTTACATTGACAGTGTCTTGAATTTTTCTAATCTCATCCAGAATTCTATCGATGATCTCAATTGCTTTGGATTTTGAAACATTTCTCAGTATGATCGCGAATTCTTCGCCGCCGTATCGCGCGGCCACATCTGATTTTCTGGTTTTGTTCTTGAGGACTTCTGCTATTTTCTCTATGATTCTGTCTCCGGTTTCATGGCCATATTGAGAATTTATTTTTGTCAGATCATCGATATCTATTATAGCCACTGCGAAAGGTTGTCCTTTCTGACACTCTGATTCAAGAACTCCGAGGAAGGCCGAATGTGTTAAGAGTAATGTGTGCTGGTCGTAAGGTTGCCGTACTACGATATTCTGGTAAGTCTCTGAGCGCTCAAGCAATTTATAAACCTGGCTTGCTATCAATTCCATTATCTGAACATCTTCCACAGAAGGTCGCTTCCCGTGAATGGGCGCATCGACGGATATATACCCCACCAGATCTTGGTTAGGACTGTAAACAGGAACTATGAGCATGTCATCTGGTTTCCATGCATCTGGTTCATTAAAAAGATCTGAATGTGAATTCAAGAGCGTTGCAACATATTCGGCAGGTAATTCAAGAGCACCTTGTGGAACAAAATAGGAATTACTGATCTTGAATCTTTCTTGCATGAATTTGGATATATATTCGATTGGTGGGGGATTGGATTTGAGCCTTTCAAATTCACTCTGACTCAGTCCATAATGAGCTGCTCTGAATATCTTGCCATTTTCTCTGTCTAATATATTTATCAGTACATATCTATAACCACTGATCTGACTAACAGCTTCAGCAACCATTGAAAGACTTTGGTGAACAGTACTTTTCTGCGAAACAGTATTTGTCAATTCTATTAAAGCGGCGAGCTTTTCTCTGAACTGTTGGAATCTTTCATGTTGTGATTTATAGATTTTTAAAGTCTTCTTGAAAGAGAGAATTCTCAAATACATCCATAAACCAACAGGATAAATTGAAAGCGCAAAAGACGGAGGAGGCATGCGAAGTCCTGCAATAATTGCTGTGATTAGTACGAAAAACAAAATGTAGATGATTTCATCAAAGGTTATATGAGATTGTTCACCAAAAAGATAGCTCAAAAACATATATATCAAAATTGTCATAAGCGAAAAGATAGCCAAATGAAGGTACAAATCAACAAATATCGATGCTATGAGAATAGAGATCGCCGTGGTTGCGAAAAAGACAAGCGCTTGAGATATTCTTCTTTTTAAACCGATCTTTCCAATTTGTAGTAATACTCCAAGGCCTACCAAGAAAGGTGCAAGGGTACTTTGAGTGTAAAGGGTGTATGGCAAAACCGTGGAGAGAATCACAATTGAATTCAAATTGTTCGAAAAAAGAGAAGCAACAAGCAATACGTATATAGTAAAAACTATATCTACTGTATCAGGTAATCCTGGTTTATAGTAGAAACCAATTGTTATACTTATGATTATTAACATCAACCAACTGAGTTTTCTCAGAAGGACCACCTTTTCATCTGTTCAGTGGAAAATTCAACAGGTAGATCTATCCATTTATTCTCAATAGCCGATTTATATAAACCAAGAATTATCTGAACGGCATTTTGACCTTCTTCACCAGTTATGTACGGATCATGATCTTTCATCAGAGATTCACAGAAATCTCTGTACAACGCGACATGACCTTTCCCATAAACGGTGTCTGGATCTGAAAGGTTCATATAAGGATGGCTATCTTCATTTGGAAATCTCCAGGTAAGAATACGGTTAACTGCGAGCCCTCCGATTTTCACCGTTCCCCTTTCACCGAAGATTGAAAGAACTTCTTCCAGATTCCTATCGTAGATATTCGAAGTGCCTTCGATTATTCCTATAGCACCGGATTCAAATTCCACTATTCCAACACCAAGATCTTCTGATTCGATATATGGATGATTCATGTTTTTTATCAAGCCAAGGACCCTTTTTGGTTTACTACCAAGCATCCATTGAAGCAAATCGATTCCATGGATACTCTGATTCATCAAAACTCCACCATCTTGATCCCAAGTACCACGCCATGAGGCTTGCTTATAGTAATCTTCATTTCTATTCCATCTCACGCTTATTGTCCCGTAAAATATCTTACCAAAGGCATTACTCTCTAATTTCTTTCGCAATTCTTGGACGGGCGGATTGAATCTATTTTGAAAGCACACACCGAGTTTCAAATTTTTCTTTCTTGCCAAATTCACCATTTCTTTCATATGAGTCGTGCTCAAAGCCATTGGTTTTTCCACAAGTACATGCTTAGCAAAATTCAGACAATCAAGTGTTATTTGGTAATGTGTTCCACTCGGTGTTGCAATCGCTACAAAATCTATATCGTCCATTTTTAGCATTTCCTTATAATCTGTATAAACGTTAGGCCTGTACCCAATGACTTTTTCAATTTGATCTGCCACTGTTTTTGCCTTTTTTTCAACCAAGTCACATGCCGCTACGAGTTTGACGATTTCTTGGTTTTCAATTATAGCCTCGACGTGCTTTGGAGAGATTCTTCCACATCCAATCAAAGCCATTCTCAGCATCAAGCGATATCACCTCTTATGATTTTGTATATTCTCTCCGAGCTTTTTCCATCGCCGAATGGATTTTCAATTGAATTTAGATTTTTTCTATTTGCTTCATTTATAGCTTCATAAACCGTTTCTTTAGAAGTCCCAGCGAGTATACCGAGCCCCGCTTCGATCAATTCAGGCCTTTCAGTCGTCTGCCTTGCAACTACAACGAATTTATTGAAAGAAGGTGCTTCTTCTTGCACTCCTCCCGAATCTGTCACAACGAATTTTGCACCATCAAGGAGCGATAAGAAATGCAAATAGTCTACAGGTTCGATCAAAATGAAATTCGGATTTTTTCCGACTTCTTCATCGACAATCTGCCTCACATTTGGGTTTTTGTGTACTGGAAAGACCACTCTAATATCATTTTTTTGCGCAAAGTCTGCCGTTGCCCTGAGAATAGATCTCATCTTTTCACCTATGTTCTCTCTACGATGGAGTGTCATTAGAATGTAATAATCTGAATCTATGAGCTCTTTTCTCAGAGATACCATATTTATTTTTTTTCTTATGAGCTCTAATGCATCTATAACGGTATTTCCCACGATGAAAATCCTATTTTCATCAAGACCTTCACGCAATAAATTTTCTTTTGCTCTTTTCGTTGGAGCAAAAAGATATCTACATGATACATCGATTAATCGTCTGTTCAATTCTTCGGGAAAAGGATCATAAAGATCACCACTTCTCAATCCAGCTTCGATGTGTGCCACTGGGATAGAGAGATGAAATGCAGCCAAACAGGCACTGAGAGCAGTAGTGGTATCTCCCTGGACAAAAACGATATCGGGTCTTTCCTTCATCAAGATTGGTTCAATTCTCTCCATTACCCGTGAAACTATCATATTCAAAGATTGATTTTGAGTCATCACATCAAGATCATAGTCGGGTTTTATGTTGAAAACCTTTATCATCATATCCATCATTTCTCTATGTTGAGCTGTTGCAATTAAAATTACTTCTTCACCGAGATTTTTGAAGTATAGATACACTGGAGCGGTTTTTATAACTTCTGGTCTTGTGCCAAAGACAAAGCAGGATTTCATTGATCTACCCCCACAGTTTTTGTACATCCTTTTGAATCAATAGCGACTCGCATCAAGAGATCTTCGACTTCTACTTCGACGACCGCTTCATTTTTCAAATCTGCGTGTGCCAGAATCCTGAAAGACTTTACGGTTACATCGCAAGTTGGAACAAACATAACCCTTGCATATCTTTTGAAATAGAAATTACTGGCTTTAGCACTTTTAGATAAGACAGATACAACACCAAAGAGAAAGGATTTTTCCAAAAAATCTTCATGATCTTTGATCTCCAACAGCTGAACGGAATCATTTTGCAATGAACCAAAACAAATCAATTCACCGTTTATATACTCTGGTACAAGACCTTCGGCTTTTTCGTAAGTTATAATTCTTTCAAAAGCGCGCCTGCTCAGCACAATAATTCTTCCTGTGTATTTTACAAGATCTGATGCTTTCAATCTCCTGAGCACATTCAAAGACAACGGATATCTTATTACCAACATTCCTATGACTCCTTTCATCCGGTTACAAAGATCGTGAGTTTGTCGATGAAATTCACAAATGGACTCATTACAAGTGGCATGATCCACAGAACAACCAAAGCTAACAAGAATAACACACCGTACACTTCGTATTTCAGATACCACTCTGTATAATATTCTGGAAGGAGTGCACCGAGCACTCTTGAACCATCGAGTGGCGGTATTGGAAACAACGAAAAAAGTGCGTACGTCAGACTGAATTTGGCAGCTTTAAAGAGTGTTTCAAAGACATAGCTTTCCTTACTTTCCAACGCTCGAGCAAAAAGCCCATATATTAAAAAACAGATTGCTCCGACAATTGGCCCAACAAGAGAAACCAGTAGAAAAGTTTTCTTTTTTCTTTTGAGATTCCAAGGTCTTATTGGTACGGGACGTGACCAGCCAAAATCCAGGAATATGAATGTTATAGTACCTATTGGATCAAGATGAACAAATGGATTGAGCGAAACACGCCCTACTTTTGCCGGAGTTTGATCACCGAAGAAAACAGCAGTTCTTGCTTTCAAATATTCACGCGGTGTGACTGTTAAAACAACCGCTATGAAACCGGTTATAACAGTTTCTGTGATATGTTTGAGATAATCAACCACCACCAACGAAAGACACCTCGAGCTCATTTTAGCACATCAACGTTGGTTTTTAGTCAATGACTCACTGAATATGATTACCAACTCAAGACAATTGTTAATTGGAAAATACCAGTTAGTAGATTTCACTTATTTTTGGTTTATGTATTTTGGTTCCGTAGTATATTCTTTCGGGGGTGAAGCGGTGAAGATAGTCGAAGTTAATGATCTAAGAAAAAGTTACGGAAATTTCAAAGCCTTGAAGGGGATCAGCTTCGAGATCGAAGAAGGTGAGATCTTTGGCCTTATTGGTCCAAATGGAGCTGGTAAAACTACTACATTGAGAATTATTTGCACTCTATTAAAACCAGATGCGGGAGTTGTGAAGGTTTTTGGACATGATCTTTCAAGTGAACCTCACGAAGTTCGAAAGGTTATAAGTTATTTGCCAGAAGATGCAGGAGCATATAAAGAGCTCACTGGATTGGAATATTTGAAATTCATCGCCAAATTTTTTGCAAAGAATGAAAGTCACTTTCAGCAAATAGTAGAAAGAGGAACACAGATATCTGGTTTATCTGAACGTTTAAAAACAAAGGTTAGTACTTACAGCAAAGGTATGACAAGGAGGCTTTTAATAGCAAGGGCTTTGATGGTCGATCCCAAGTTAGCCGTTCTCGATGAACCAACATCGGGTTTGGATGTATTAAACGCACGCGAAGTGAGAAATACCATCAAAGAGTTCGTTAAAAACGGTGGAACTGTCCTTCTCTCATCGCATAATATGCTCGAAGTTGAATTTCTCTGTGATCGAATTGCCCTTATAAACAATGGTCAGATAGTTAAAACTGGTACACCTAAGAATTTGAAAGAAGAATTTGGCGTTTCAAATGTCGAGGAAGTCTTTACAGAGGTGATACGATGTTCTGGAACTTGTTGAAAAAAGAACTCAGAGAAGTTCTGACTGTCTCGAGCATCGTTGTTGTTGTAGTAGTATCTTTTGTCTATGCTTTTATCGGCAAAACTGTGGGAAGTGTAGAAAGTGAGATCTCTAAAAAACCGTCGGTAGCCGTTGTCAATCTTGACAAGAACGGTTTCGGAGCAACCATTGAACAGAATATAGCCAATTTTGCAAATGTCATATACATGGGAGAAGATTTAGAAGAGGGCCTTAAGAGTTTGCAACAGAATGGTGGAGCAGCGCTTCTTTTTATAGACCATGATTTTACCAGCAATATTAAATCAGGTGAAAAGGGGAAGATAAAGGTATTCTGGCTACTAAAAGGACTTGGTATAGCCGATACCATTTCATCAACTGTTTTTGAGAGATTCTGTGAGAATGTTGAAGATCAGGTGAGAATGATACTAATGAATCAACATGGTATCGAAAATCCGCAATTTGTACTTGACCCGATTGAGAAAATCGATGCGACTTTCTTCAATCAAAAAACATTTGATGGACTATCACCATCACAACTTTTAAATCTTACAAGTTCACAAACTACTATGACATCTGTTGTAATGATGATGCTCATAATCATGGCAGGGAGTACCGTTATTTCTTCAATGGGTTTAGAGAAGGAAAACAAAACATTAGAAACACTCATGACTATGCCTGTGAATAGAAGTTATATTGTTTTTTCTAAAATTCTTGCTGCAACAATAGCAGGATTAATCATGGCAGGTATATACATGATAGGTTTTAATTTCTACATGAAATCTTTTACTGTTTCTTCTACTGGTTCTCTTGGGTTAACTCTTAATACTTGGGACTATGTAATGATAGGTATCTCTTTGTTTTCTGCGCTTTTATGTGGAATTGGGATGTCGATGTTCTTGGGGATTGTCTCCAAGGATTTCAAAAGTGCACAAACCATGACCTTTCCATTGACTGCACTTGCCATTTTCAGCATGCTCATAACCATGTTCAAAGATTTTTCTTCATTGTCTGTCCCGTTGAAAGTGATCATCTTTGCGATACCTTTTACACATCCAATGCTTTCGATACGAAATCTACTTTTTGGCAAAAGTCTCTTTGTAATTTATGGATGTATTTACAACGTTGTACTCGCAGTTGTATTGGTGACTTTCATCACAAAACTCTTCAACAGTGATCGGCTCATAGTCGGTGTGTCTATGAGAAAATCTAAGAGAATGGCTTTTTTCAAGAAGTGATGTCCACACAAAATCCGGGTGAATGAATTCCACCCGGATTTTTCTATTGTATGTGTTATACCACCATAAAATGACTCTCACATTTAATAAATGTATGATAACATATATAACAATTGTCTAAGGGGGAAAAAAATTGGACAAAAACTCGAAACCTTCGCTGCAGAATTTACTCCTCAAAAGATTAGTTTTGCTATCTGCCTTCATCATAATTGGGATTAGTTTGTTTCTAACAATTGTCTTCAACTATTTTTACCAAAAATATGTCTTTGGACCAACTTTCGAAAATATAGTTAGTTCTGTTTCTTCTTACATAGATCAATGGCAAAGAACTATTAAAGCCTTTGATACGTCTTACAACCCCATTTTGAAAGATTCGTTGAACCTGTCAATTTGGCAATCAGATGTGTTGAATGACCTTTCTGATCAGCAAATAACGGAGGCTTTGACTGAAAAATTGGCGAATCTTTCTCTGCAGTTTGTTGATCGTGTGAATTGGTATTTGATAAATCCCGGCGGTGTTATCGAGAGAACAGACTATCTCGAAGATCTTGGACTTGACATCGCAAAGGCTGTTCCAAGGTACTGGGCAGGGAGATTGGAGCCTCTGAAAGTCGGAGAATCTCTTATCGAAGGTTTGAGTTTTGAATTTAGAACCAACCTTCCGAGAATCTTTGGTTATAAGAGACTACAAAACAATTGGATATTAGAGATCGGTTTATCACTTGACCCACTGATTGTAACAGATCTTTGGGATGGCTTAAAAAAGATCGCACAAGATAATAAATACATAGAGGAGATACGCTTGTATGGTTCATCTTTCGCTCCATTTGGAAATTATGTAGCAGTTACTGATGAGGAGAAGGAATATTTCAGCAGTCCTGAGGCAGAAAATACTTTTGTAGTGCAAAATATGCAAAATTCTCACTTCAAAGTCTACAAGAATTGGATTCCCACGACTCAAGTCACAAACATTGATTGGAGTGGAAAGAGCGCCTTTTTTACGCTCAGAGTCCTCATGGTTCTGGATTTTTCAAAGATGGAATCGATGAAAAGATCTATGATAATTTCTCTTAATACAGCGATTACTATAGCGATAATCTTGGGGTTTTGGATAAGTGTAAATGTTTTCAGAAGGATTTCAAAACCTATTCAGGGTTTACTGAACAGTATCAGAAAATTTCAGAGATCACCACTGGATGTGGAAGATACGAATATCGAATCACAAATAAGAGAGACTTCAGAACTCGAGCAATCTATCCAGGAGATGAAAGAACAAATCAGAAAACAGATGATAGTACAATATATGACTACCGAGCGTTTGAAGCAAGATATTGAGAAGTACAAATATGATATTTTCCTTGATCCTCTGACTAACTTGTTCAATAGAAGATTTCTGATGAAATGTCTTGACGATATTCAGAAAAACAACAGCAATATTGTGGTATGTTTTTTAGATGTTGATTCCTTCAAATCGATAAATGATACATATGGTCATGATGTGGGTGATATAGTTTTAAAGACACTGGCAGAGAAATTACAAAATGATATAAGAAAAAAGGATCTCATATTTAGAATAGGTGGGGATGAATTTGTAGTTCTGTTTTTTGATTTACAAATCAAGGAAGCAGAGCAAGTTATTGAAAGAATTCAAAATTCTCTGGGACAAATCAAATTTAGAGATTTCCCAGATTTGAGAATTTCAATAAGCTACGGCTTTTCAAAGTGGTCTTCAGATAATAAAATAAGTATCGAAGAAGCGTTGAAGGAAGCAGATCTAAAAATGTACGAAAAGAAATTCGAAAAGAAAAATCATTGATTTCTAATAACTCAAAACTTGATATAAAGGAGGTAAAATGATGCAATACAGAGATTTTGGGAAAACAGGTATAAAGACATCTCTCTTGGGATTTGGGGCTATGAGACTTCCTATCTTAAACAGCGATGAATCTCAAATTGATGAAGAAAAAGCAATAGAAATGATCAGATATTCTATCGATCATGGAGTGAATTATGTTGACACTGCATATCCTTATCATAGAGGAAACAGTGAAAAAGTTGTTGGAAAGGCACTTGAAGATGGGTATAGAGAAAGAGTTTTCCTTGCCACAAAATCTCCTGTGTGGCAGGTAGAAAAATACGAAGATTTCGACAGATTTTTAGATGAACAATTAAAAAAACTTCAGACCGACCACGTAGATATGTATCTTATGCATGCACTCAACAAAGAAAGATGGCAAAAAATAAAGGATTTGAGATTTTTTGAATTTTTCGAGATGGCAAAAAAACAGGGAAAGATAAGATTTGCTGGTTTTTCTTTCCATGATAAATATCCTATCTTCAAAGAGATTGTAGACGGTTATGATTGGGATTTTTGTCAAATTCAGCTCAACTATATGGATATCAATTATCAGGCTGGTTTGAATGGTCTCAAGTATGCCTCTTCCAAAAAACTACCTATTGTGATAATGGAGCCTCTAAAAGGTGGAAAGCTCGCGAAACTCCCAAATAGAGCCAAGGAAATCTTGAAAAGAAACGGGAAAAACTGGTCTGCTGTGGAATGGAGTTTGAGATGGCTTGGAAATTTTCCACAGATCTCGGTCATTTTGAGTGGAATGAGTACTATAGAGCAAGTGAAAGAAAATATACAGATAATGAACCAAGTGACACCTAATAACTTAACACACGATGATTTAGAACTAATTGAAGAAACAAGAAAAACCTTAGAGTCTTTCGCAGTGATCAACTGCACAGAATGTGGTTATTGTATGCCATGTCCAAATGGTGTGAATATTCCAGGAAATTTCAGACTATACAATGAAACGATCATGTTTGAAGATATAGAGGGAGGAATGGGAACATACAGATGGTTTGAGAGCCAAAAAATGTCAGCTTCTTTCTGTATAGAGTGTAACGAGTGCCTTAGCAAATGTCCCCAAAAACTTGAGATTCCTTCACTTCTTAAAAAAGTTCACAATGAATTTGTGAAAAGATAGAAGATAAAGATAAAAAGAGAGGTCATTAAATGATGAATATAAAAGGAAAAAATAAGTGGATTGGAAAGAAATGGAAGCACCATTGTTGATTTTGAAATAACAAAGACGGCTTTTCAGCCGCCTTTCTGCTTGGCTCCGGCGGAGGGACTCGAACCCCCAACCTAGTGGTTAACAGCCACCCGCTCTACCGGTTGAGCTACGCCGGAACAGTTTCTGAGAATCATTTTATCAAAGCTTTGGTACTTTTCAAGTATACAAAAGGTGAATAAAGTATTACACTGTATGTTGTATAAACTTCAAAACAACACGAACCAACCAGACTATCACAACAACCCAGACAGCTATGATGACCAAAGTTATTTTTCCGAAACGTTTAGTCAATTGTACTTGCTGAGCTTTTGATTTGTATTCTTCAAAGACTTTTTTTGGTATTGATCTCAGCGCCATACCAACAAGTGCTGGTACGATCAAAAGATCATCGATTTGTCCAAGAAATGGTATGAAATCAGGTATCAGATCTATTGGGCTCAAGATATATCCAATTGCAATACTAATCAGAATCTTTGATCTTTTTGGGACGCGCTTATCTCTGCGCATCAAATACAGAGCCGCAATCGTTGAATTGAGTTCAGCGATTTTCATTCACAATCAAGCCTTTTCTGAATTATGCTGAGATTCTTGCATTTTCTGTTTCTTCATTTCCAAGAAATGCTTGAGTGTCAACAGACTCTGAGTCATGTCCTCATCAACCACAAAAACATCGTCTGGGACTATAAGCCTTGTTGGTGCAAAGTTCCATATACCTTTGATACCTTTTGAAACGAGTATTTCAGCCACTTCCTGAGCAGATTCTTTTGGAACACATATAATTCCTATTTCTACACCGAATCTTTTTACCACTCTGCCGATATCTTTCATGGGTAATATCGAGAGTTCACCAATGAACATACCTACCTTTTTTGGATCATTGTCAAAGATTGCCACGATTTCTATTCCATAATTTGCAAAACCTGGATAGTTCACAAGTGCACTACCAAGGTGTCCTGCGCCAACCAAAATTACCTTTGTTGTTTTTTTGACGCCGAAGAGTTCTTCAAGCTCTTGGCGCAACGTTTCCACATTGTACCCCACTTTTGGCTTTCCAGTGGTTTTGAGATATGTCAGATCCTTTCGAACTTGCTCGGCAGTTGTGCCAATTTTCTGCGCCATTTCCTCGGACGATATGTGCTTTTGTTCTATTTCGTTCAATAACCTGTGGTAGAGTTTCAATCTGTCCAATGTTGGTTTTGGTATCAAGATTGGTTCTTTATCTTGTTGATCTGGCACCTCTTTAACACCTCTTTGACTTTCTCAAAGGTTGCCTCACTGATTAGTTTATCATTTACCATGACATTTGGTGACTTACCACAATTTTCAAAACAGAATGTTCCAACTACCTCTACATCATCGGCAAGGTCCACTTTTTTGACTGATTCTATGAGTTGAGAGAGTATTTTGTAAGAACCTTTCATGTAACAAGAAGTGCCAAGACAAACTCTCACTGTTGTTTTGTCTTCTTTTGGTAATGGCAATATCTCTATGTCTTTTGATTCAACGCGTTTTCTTGGTTTGTAATTTGTGTGAATCATGTGGCGTGTGTGGTGATCATTGAACTCTTCTTGATATAGTTTTTGTAGATAGTAATTTTCCACAGGCGAATAGATTGCTTTTATATTTGCTGTTTCTTTTAGTATTCTTGCTCGATTTTGCCTGACTCTTGAGTCATTTGGATATGGTTGACCTCCTCCGCCAACACAACCATAATTACATGCCATAACTTCTATTATGTCTGCATCTGTAACTTTCTCCATCACTTCTTTCATGACATTTCTTGCATTGCCAAGTCCAAACACTACAAGGCCTTTGATTGTTTTCCCATTTTTCAACTGAAGCGTTATTGATTTCACACCCGGTTGTAGGTCTTGATATTTTTCATCTGATATGCCAACTTCTTCTCTAATGACTTCTACTACAGTTCCAAGAACTCCGCCTGTCTTTCCAAAATTGAGTCCACCTTGTGATGAAATTCCAAATGGTCTATCGAAAGGTTCAGGTGTGATTTGTTTGAGATTGATCCCACTGGCTTTGATCATCTGTGAAAGTTCTTTTGTTGTCAAGACAAGGTCAACTGTACCTATGTGTTCTTCTCTTTCTGCTTCGAATTTTTTTGCAGTGCACGGCATGAATGAGACAAGAATGATATCGTCCGGATTTATTCCCATCTTTTTTGCGTATATTTTTTTGATAACAGTTCCGAGTGCCTGCTGTGGTGATTTTACCGTTGAGAGATTTTCAACATATTGTGGATAGAACTGTTCAACGTACTTTACCCAAGCCGGACAACAAGATGTCAGTTGTGGAAGCCTTTGGTTATTTTTGATTCTTTCATAGAACTCGTGTGCCTCTTCGTATGCAACGAGGTCTGCCGCAAATGCCACATCGAAGACCTTTGAGAAGCCAGACATCTTTAGGAAAGTAACTAACCTTTCCGCCATTGCAGTGTCTGAGTCCATAGAGAGTTCCTCTTGCACGGCAACTCTTACTGCAGGCGCAATCATACCTATGATGGTTTTACCAGACGAGAGTGCTTGATAAAGTCGATCAAGGTCATTTCTAAAGGTCAAAGCAGCTGTTGGACAATGAGCAACACATTGACCACAATATACACATTCAGTCTTTGACAGTTCTGTTTCGAAAACGGGTGTTACTTGTGTAGCAAAACCGCGGTATGCAAAATCTATTACACCGATCCCTTGGACTTCTTCACAGACTCTGACACAATCACCGCACAAAATACACTTTGAATTATCTCTGATTATAGGTGAAGATTTATCTGTTTTTGTATTTTTGCTTACTTGAGAAAATCTCACATTTCTTATTCCAAATTCTTCGGCATATCTTTGGAGTTTACAACTACCATTTCTCTCACACGTAGTACAATCTCTGTTGTGTGTAGCAAGCAATAATTCCAAGATACCCCTTCTCAATTCATGGATTTGTGGTGTGTTCGTTTTTATTCTCATACCTTCACGTGGTTTGGTTGTACAGGAAGTGACAATTTCTTTTCCATCTATTTCAACAAGACACATTCTGCACGCTCCATAGATGGAGGTTTCAGATAGATAACACAAGTTTGGTATCTCTATACCGGCTTCTCTGAGAGCTTCAAGGAGATTTCTTGAACCATTTTTCAATTCTATCTCTCTATCGTTGACGAATACTTTCATGTTATCACCTCCTAAAGAATTTCTATAGCCTTGAATTTGCATTTTTCAACGCACAAACCACATTTTAAACATTTTTCTTGATCTATTTTGTATGGTTTACCCCTTTCACCTGTTATTGCACCTTGTGGACAAGATCTTGCACATAATCCACAGCCTTTGCATATTTGTTCGTTGATTGTGTATTTCTTGAATGCGGTACAAGTACCACTTGGACACACGCCATTCAAGTGCGCTATGTATTCATCTCTGAAAAGTTTTAAGGTGCTTATTATCGGATTTGGTGCAGTCTTTCCGAGACCACATAGTGAAGTTGTTTTGATCAGTTTCGCGAGAAATTCGAGGTTTTCAAGGTCTTGTTTTGTGGCTTTGCCTTTGGTGAATTTTTCCAAGATTGTGTATGCCTGCATTGTTCCTTCGCGACACGGTATACATTTTCCACATGATTCTCTCTTTGTGAAATCCAGGAAAAATCTTGCAACTTCTACCATGCAAGTTCTTTTTGTTATAACGACGATTCCACCAGAACCAACCATTGCATCTGCAGATCTCAATGTGTCATAGTCGAGTGGCATGTCGAGAAATTCTTTGGACAAACATGCTCCAGATGGTCCACCTATTTGTACGGCTTTGAACTCTTCACCATTGACAAGCCCACCACAGATGTCATAGATTATCTTTCTCAGGGTGGTACCAAACTGAACCTCGATGATTCCTGTTACTTTAAGAGGTCCAGTGACTGAGAACATCTTTGTACCAGGTGAATTGGTAACACCGAGTTTTCTGTATTTTTCAACACCATCTCTTATGATTCTCGGTATATTCGCATAGGTTTCAACGTTGTTTATCAATGTCGGGTATCCCCATAAACCAGATTGCGCTGGAAATGGTGGTCTTGGTCTTGGCATTCCCCTTTTGCCTTCTATCGATGCAAGAAGGGCGGTTTCTTCACCGCACACAAATGCGCCGGCACCTTCTTTGATCTCTACATCAAATGAAAAACCTGTACCAAGAATGTTTTCACCAAGAAGTCCCAATCTCTTAGCGTCGTCTATTGCTTTTTGAAACATGTGAATTGCGATGGGGTACTCTGCTCGGATGTATGCGTATGCCTTCTGTGCACCTATGGTATAACCGGCAATGATCATACCTTCTAATACCAGATGTGGATCTCTTTCAAGAAGAGTTCTATTCATGAATGCCCCAGGGTCTCCTTCGTCACCGTTACAAACCACGAATTTTTTCTCTGCCTTGCTATTTTTTGCGGCTTCCCATTTCAATCCCGTTGGAAAACCTCCACCACCCCTGCCTCTGAGTCCAGACGCTTTGACCATCTCAACTATTTCCTCTGGTTTCATTTGAGATAGGACTTTTATAAGTGAACTATACCCACCTCTTGCCATGTAATCTTCTATGTTGTCACATTCACATTTTCCAATATCTTCCATGATGTAAAAATTCTGGTTTTCGTATAAAGTTGTCTCTTCAAGAGTTTTTACACGCTGATTTGTTGTTGGATCGAATAAAAGAAGTTCTTCAACAGGTTCACCACGTTTGATGGTTTTTTCAACAATCTTTGAAACATCATCTACGGTGACATGAGCATAGAAATAACCATGAGGCAGTATATTTACAAGTGGTCCATTCGAACATCTTCCACAGCAACCAGTTCTTTTTAAAGGACTTTCGTGCTCTTCGAGTTTTGACAATTTGACTGAGTCTATGAGTCCTTCTTTCTCAAGAATTCTTTGAAACTCGTTGTAGATTTTCATTGCACCTTTTGCCGTACAACCTGTTCCGACACACACATAAATCGAAAGATCACGTAGTTTTTCATTTCTTTTTTCTTTCTGCTTTTCTATGAATTCGATTGCTTGTCTAACACTACTGAGCATCTTTTTCACCTTCTTCAATTTTTTTGATGATCTGTTTTACCTTCTCGGGAGTTAGATTTCCGTAGACTTCTTCGTTTATCACCATCGCTGGAGCCAACGCACAGGCTCCAAGACAACCAACTTGATCTACGCTGAACATGAGATCTTTTGTAACCTCACCAGGTTTTATATTTAGTTCCTCTTCTATAGCCTTCAATAAAGCAGTTGAACCTTCCATGTGACAGGCTGTTCCATCACACAAAAGTATGGTGTATTTGCCTTTTGGTTTGAGAGAAAATTGGGCATAAAATGTGCCAACCCCAAAGATTTTTGCCGGAGGAATTTGCAATGCAACACCTATATAATTGATCACATCCTCTGGCAGATATCTGTACTGTTTTTGAACATCAAGCAGGATTCTTATGAGATTTTCTTTCTTGTATCCGTGTTTTTGCAGAATCTCTTCAACTTTTTCAAAATTCCTTTCCACTCTGTTCACCTCCTCAGCAATATTCGAGATTCACAATCTTCCCATTTTGCTTGAGAATTTGTGCTATGTCATGAATCAATCTGAACTTTAGAGAAATGTCATGGCTGAAAAGTGGGTTTTGGTGAGCAGGGTTAATGGCTCTTCCCACAAAAAAATTCACTTGATCTGCCTCGAGCAACATGTCGACCAAGATGCTTGCCCCGTAAGCTAATCGTTCCTGTTGTCCGTTGAGATAACGAAAGACATGAGTCAATGTGACTATACCTTCTGTGATAAGATCAACTCCGTCCATCTTTCCAATAGGTGGGAATTCTTCGGAGAAGGAACGAAGGTCGAGTTCAACCTTTCTTTTGAGAATTCTTTCAAAGATCTGAGCGGTTGTGCCGCCACATATGATCTTTTTGCCATCTTGTTTCATGAATTTTTGAACTAATTCTTCATCTTTCGATTTGTCTTGAGGTGGTCCGACAAAGAGGTTCACAGTCTGTAGGGTTTTGAATTTGACGACTGCAGCAAGGGCATCATCGCCACGTGTACCTCGATCTATTTGCTTTGCCAGTTTGACCAAATGATCCACTATATTCTTTGGATTTATATTGTTTTCAAGTAAAACAGTTATTTCTCTGATTATGTTTTCCACGCCAAAACCAAGAGGAAAATTCTGTGTACCCATTCCAGCTTGCGATACACCATCTGTCATGACAAAGACCAAATCACCTTCTTGAGGGATTATTTCACTGAACGAAATTTCTTTGGCTTCAACGATGATCGTTCGCCTTTCGAGTTTTATGAGTTCCTTGTTTCTGAAATAGAGCGTCACGGGAAATTCATATTCTACTATTGAACAAAGGTTTTGATCGGCATTAAAAACTACTGAACAGAGATTGGCATAGCTTATACCTCTGACTTTGCAAATTGGTAGAGTTGCAAGTATCGAAGAAAAAACTTCATTGATTGGAACGCCATTGAATAACATCGTGGTTGCCATAGAAGTGGTGAGTGTTGAAAGTATACTCGCCTTTACACCACTTCCAAGTCCATCTGAGACACTCATGGCGAATTTTTTCTCATCTCTTTTCACACATATCGAGTCACCACATATTTCTTCTCCTTGCTTATTCTTTTTTGCAAAATGTATTTGGCAGGCAAGCATTTCATTCCTCCATGAATTTTCGAAGTTCTACAAAATGACTCTTTGTTTCTGCTATCGATTCCCCTAAAAGACCTGCGATTTCTTGAGCTATTCTCATTTGTTTCGAAAGCATTTCTTCAATTTTGTTGAGTGTTTCTTGTTTTATGATCTTTAATCTCTCTTCTTGTTGCCTTTCCTTGGTCATATCAACCATTAACAAAACTTCACTTGCATCTTGAGGCAGCTTAAAGGTTTTTATGAAAAAGGAACCTTTCGAAGGGATTTCGTAGACTTGATTTGGATGTGATGCTATTTGCTTTAGAAGATCCGAGAGATTTTGTTGTGGTATATCCCAGAGGAGTTGTTCGGCAGCCTTGTTTTTGTACAGGATGGACTTGTCCTTGTATATAATGATTGCATTTGGTGATTCTTCGACGACTCTATTTGTGGCGGCTTTCAGTTTATCAACAAGATATGTTACACACATCTCTTTTTCTGCCCTGTTGAGAACAACAGCTGCAGCCTTTTCTCTACAGGTTTCGTATCCACAGGCACCACAGTTCAGTTGCCTTTTTGGGTCGTCTTTACCGAGCGATTTCAAAACTTCCTGGATCTGTTCTTGACTGACCAAAGGTGCTACATGTTTATCATGAAAGGTTCTTGATAAATTCATCGAAGGATGTGAAATGATGACTTTTGATTCCATTGATTTCATTTTTTCAATGTGGTTCATTATTCTTCTTCTTTTTTCAAGTAGGCTGATATCTTTTCTAATAGCTGGGCCATTAATACAACTACCAACACAGGCAGAGGCTTCGATGAAAAAGCCATATTCTACACTTTCTATCTGTGAAAAGATGCTTGAGATGTTTTCAAGACCTTCTACTGAAAGATGACTTCTGTATTCACCATTTACAGTATGATTTATCCCACCAGATGTTGGATACATTCGTGCTCTGTGCGGATATGGAGGAGTAGGGAAATCATCTGGTAATTCATCGATTTTGAATTTGTTTTTTTGTATAAACTCATCTAATTCCTCGAAAGTCAGTACGATATCCACGTTTGATTTTTCATTTTTCTTTGCTATACAAGGTCCTATGAAAACGATTGGAAAGTCACCGTAGCGATTCTTCATGAGTATTGAGTGTGCTGTCATCGGTGAAACATATGGAGCAAGGTAATCGAGTACTTTTGGATAGTATTTTTCTGCTAAATTGACAACGACAGGACACGCTGTTGTTATAACTGTTTTGCCATTTGAGAATTCATTTTCGTATTCTTTTGAGATCAATTCCGCTCCAGTAGCAGTTTCTTGCACTACTATAGCACCTAATTTTTTCAACAACGAGATGACTTTGTATGGTTGGTCATAGTGTGCAAAAAACGATGGAGCAATCGATATAAGAAAGGGTTTTCCCAAGATCTGTTCGAATTGTGAAATGTGTTTCAGATAACTTTTTGCCTTTTGCGGGCAGACTAAAATACAAGTTCCACATTCTATGCATTCTTGTTCGATTACTTTTGTTTTGCCATCACTGAAGCTGAGTGATTTAACGGGACAATTTCTAAGACATTTATAACAATACATACAACTTGCTTCATTCGAGATGATTAGACTCATTTTTCGCCTCCAAGATAATCTGTTCTATGTTCTTTGAACTAACTTGTTTATAGAGTTTTCCATCTATCTGAACACAAACCCCTTCAGAACAACTGCCGAAGCACAATGAACCATATATAGAGATATCGGGGTATTTTTGTTTTAATTCCTCGAGTTTCTGAACAACTCTATATGAATTTTTCAAATGACAAGAGCTTCCCATGCAGACTCTTACCACCATATGACCACCTAATCGTGATATTTTTATCGTTATATATTTCACAATAATCTTATCACGCCGACAGGTTCGCTGTCAATGAAAGCTGCTCGACAAAAGAGAAATGTTAATTAATCTACCATTACAGATGGTTTAACTCAAAGGAGTTAATTGAAAAAATGAAGTTAGTAATATAAACTGTTTATGGTGATAAAATGCGATGGCGTGAGCTCGATAAAAATGTGAGGATTTATTTGTTGTTTATCAGTATCTCTGGTTTTTCTTTTTCCTCGATCATCGCCGTGCCAACTTTGGGAAAATTGATGAACATTTCCATGGAAAACGTTGGATGGTTGTTCAGTGTTTCTTATATTGTGCAAGCAATATTGGCTTATGTGCTTGGTAGGAGATTTGAAAAAATCTCTGTCAATTATGGATTGTTCCTTGCAAGGACTTCATTTGCCGTTGGATCTTTGATTTTTGCTTTCTCAACGGGTTTATGGAGCTTTGCCATTGCGCAGATGTTTTTGAGTCTCACTGATATCTTTTACCCATGTCAGGTCATGTATGAACGAGCGATCTTCACCCCAAAATACAGAGAAGTGATATATTCATTTGAGTTTTTTATGACTGAATTTTTGAAGACCGTGTCGTACTTCGTCTTTGTTTTCCTGTTAGCTCCCTTTATGAATGGACAGAGTTTTCTGAGAGCGGTATTTTTCATGGTTTTTTGTGTGAATGTTTTTTACGCATTCTCTTATTTGAAAATACTGCCTAAGATAGATAATGGAATGCAAGTACCTGATGGTCATGTAATCGCCACCACGAATCTTCGCACATTTCTCTCTATCATGTTCCACCAATATTTGTGTAACATGGCTTTCAATTTTGCAAGCTTTCTCGTAATTTCTTATTATCTGATTGACTATTTCAAACTCGGTGGCTCTTCACCTTTCTTGTTCGAGCTGGTTTTTTCTGCCTCTGTGGCATCATCGATTTTCTGGAAAAGGTTTGTGAAGAATCATCCATCAGTTAATTTAACTATAGGTATTTTGTTGATCACCTTGTCCTTTGTTTTGTGGTTAGTACCGAATGTATACTTGTTTTTTATCTCACATGTGATCATGGGAGTAGGCTTTATCCTATGGTTTCCTGCAAGAGAAACCATAAAACTGCACATAGCACCAAGAGAGCTTGGACGTTGGGAAGGGTTCTTTCAGGGTCTGAATATCTTCAGTAGGATCTTTATTCCTGTCATTTCTGCTTATGTTGCAACAAGAATGGGATATCACTGGGTATTTGTCGTATCTGCAGTTTTGGCAACGTGCAGCCTTTTAGTCTCACTACCCGCTCTTGTTTGGATGAAAAGAAACTACTCTGCAATCAAGGTGTGAGTTGTCTTTTCATTGATTGATACTGAATAATTCTCTTGCATTTTGTAAGAGCTGGGTTGAAATTTCTTTTGGATCTTCGTTCAATATCCTTGAGATTTCTTCCACGACAAATCTCACATATGCAGGTTCGTTTCTTTTTCCTCTGAATTGTTGTGGTGGCAAATAGGGACAATCAGTCTCTGTAACGATATTTTCTATACCAATTGCTCTCACAACGTTTTTGAGTGAGATGTTCTTTGGATAGGTCAGAGGACCACCTATTCCTATAAAACAACCCATTTCAATGAACTTGAGAGCCCAAGAGGTGTCGGCAGAAAAAGCGTGAATTACTCCGCCAGCATTTGGAAGACCAATTTTGGAGATCATCTCATATGCATCTTCATATGCATCTCTTATGTGAATTATCACAGGAAGATCGAGTTCTTTGGCAAGTAATAGTTGCTCCTGGAAGACCCTCTTTTGGTCTTCTTTTGATGAAAAATTTCTGTAGTAATCCAACCCAGTTTCTCCAATGGCAATGACCTTGGGACTTTCTGCCAGTTTTTTTAATTTCTGTATGTAATCTCTTTCGACTTTACTCGCTTCGTGTGGATGAACGCCTACTGAACAAAAGATTGAGCTGAACTTGCTGGCGAGATTCAGTGACTCTGTTGAATCATCCACATCTATTCCAACGTTGATAACGAATTCTATACCATCAGATGAAAATCTGCCAACCAAATGTTCTAAATCGCCTTTAAAGTGAGAAAAATGTAGATGAGCATGTGTGTCGACTATTCTCATAATTTTCTCCTTTCGAAAATGGTATATTCTTTCTGAAGATATCATCATTAAATTTTAGCACAACACGAAGTGAGGGGCGAAAATTCTTGGAATGGATCAAGAAGAGATGGATTGCAGTTGCTTTGATGATTGTTCTTGGCTCTTTATCTATTTGGCAATTGAGAAATTTGAAGATAGGTGGATATTTCAAATCTCAAGTTTCAAGACAATCACATTATATTCAAACCGAAAGAGATATATCAAATTCTTTTGCAATAAAAGATCTTGTGTTGATAGCCATACCATCTGATGACAAAAACAAAGTCAGTGAAGCTGCAACAGTTATAAGAGGTGTGAAGGGCGTTTCTCTTGTTATAAATCCACTTGAATTTCCTTTCACTGTCGGTGGTAAAGTGGCATTTGCTCAACAACTTGGTCTTGTTGGCAAATACAAGGGCAAAGATTACGCAATTTTGATAGCAATAATATCTTCGCAACCAGAAAAAACGTCGACCGAGATTTCACGGTTGACTAAAAAATATGGTGCAGCGCTTTTCGGGAATTCCTTTATCGCGGCTAAGGCTCTTGAGTATATAGGATTTATTCTGAAATATCTTTCACCAATTGCTATTTGCGTTATATTTGTGATATTTTACATCAGTTTGAAAAACTTTTGGGCAGCCCTTCTCTCTTTCTTGCCAAGTTTATTGGCAACTGTGTATATGCTTGGAATATATGGCGCGATTGGTAAGACCATAACTCTTGAAAATGTTTTAATGCCATTCATCACGTTGGTTATGGGAAGTGCAGCAGGCCTTCACTATATGTCGCATTATTTATCAATTAAAGATCCAAATTGTTTTGAAAGGGCATATAGAGCCTTGAAAGAGACATTTATACCACTTTTGATGACTACTTCAACAACAGTTGTTGGATTTCTCTCTCTGTGTTTTACGTCTTCTCCTGTTATGACAGAGCTCGGATTGTCGGGTGCATATGGCGTTGGAATGGCAGGTTTCGCCACTTTTGTTTTCTTACCATCTATTGCGAGTTTTTTGAGATACCAAAGAACGCAGTTGTGGAAAGATGGAATAACAAATTATCTCATAAAACATAGAAAGATAAATCTGATAATTCTTGTTGGCCTTTCAATTCTCTTGTGCTTTTTTGTTTTATATGTCAAACAGGAATTTCATGTATTGATGTTTTTTAGAAAATCTTCCAAGGTCATGGAAGGCTCGAGAATAGTTGAAAGCATATCTCAAGTGAGTATCCCGGTCATGGTCAAAATCAATTTGAGCGTAGAGCCGTTGTCAAAACAGGGTATTGAAATCATAGAACAAGTTAGACAAAGTGCTTTGAAATATGCCCGACGCACTTTGTCCATTTTGGATATCAATGAAATGATTCCGCCACTTTTTAGAAACGTGGTCTCGTTTGTTTTACCAGAAGGAACTTTCGTCAATCGAGTCGATAAGAGTGCCTTGATGCTGGTTTTTCTGAAAGATCTCTCCAAGAAAACTCATTATGATCTTCAGAATACATTAGAATCTCTATCACTCGAAGGGCTCAAAGAGGTATCCGTTACTGGTGAAAATTACAAGTACTTACAGATGAACGATGAAACCCTTTCAAATCAAAGAGTAAGCATAATTTTAGCGATTTTTTTGATCACATTGATGATGATTTTGATGCTCAAAGATTTCAAACTCGGTTTAATGAGTATGATACCAATTATTCTGAGTATTCTGAATATTTATGGTTTTCTTGGGTTATTCAACATACCTCTCAATGTTATTAGTGCTTATATTATGAACATAGCACTCGGCGCAGGGATAGATTACGCTATTCATTTCACGTACACTTATAAAATGATGCAAAAGAGAAAAGTGGATCTTCCACTTGTTCATACCCTGAATATAGCAGCAAGACCAATATTGGCTAATGCGTTTGGTGTGGGGATAGGTTTTTGTGTTCTGTTACTTTCACCAATGAGAGTTCATGTTCATATTGCACTTTTGATGTTCATTGCCATGTTTATGTCGGCTTTTTATACGTTGTTTTGGATGTGTGGAATTATAAAATATGATAAAACTCAACGAATTTCAAAATAGATTTTTCTGGGTTATCTGCTATAGTAGAAGAAAGGAGAAAGGAGAAATGAGTGCAAGGCTCGTAATTATATTTGTGACAATAGCGATTTTAGTTGCATATTTTATGACTGGAATATACCAAGTTGGTCCTTCTCAAGTGGCATTGGTTAAGACGTTTGGTAAATACAGCCACACAACAGGTCCTGGTATACACGTCCACGCACCATATCCTTTTCAAACACATGTTATAGTAGATGTTCAGACAATTAGAAAACAAGAGATTGGTTTTAGAACAGTAAGACCCGGTCAATATGTTCAAAAAAAGGAAGAGGCTTTGATATTAACGGGTGATGGCAACATAGTATCGGTCGAAGCGGTTGTCCAATTTCGTGTGAATGACCCTGTGAAGTTTATCTTCAGTGTTGAAAATGCTGAAGAGCTTGTCAAATTCACTACAGAATCTGCTTTGAGGGAAATGATAGCAAAGAGAACTGTTGATGAAATTCTAACGGCAGAAAGAGATAAAGTTTCATACGAAGTTCATCAAATAACACAACAACTACTGAACCAATACGATGTTGGCGTGACAATTATAAATGTGCTGCTTCAGGAAGTCGTACCACCTCAATCTGTCATTGCTGCTTTTGATGATGTAAATAATGCAAAACAGGATAAAGAAAGATACATCAACGAAGCTCTCAAATACGCAAATAATCTTATTCCTTCCGTCGAAGGGGAAACAAGAAAGATAATTTTGGAAGCCGAAGCCTATGCTCAGCAAAAAGTTTTGCAAGCAACTGGTGAAGTGCAGAGATTCCTGAGCATTCTGAACGAGTACAAAAATGCACCGAAGGTCACAGAGACTCGTTTGAAGATTGAAACGCTTGAAGAAGTTCTACCTAAGGCAAAGAGAATAATATTGCTCGACGGTTCACAGAACATCACTTTACTTAGCTTAGACAAATTGATTGGTGGTGATGGAAAATGAAAAAGATGATCTTGATAAGTATACTCGTTGTTATAGCCATAGCGATTGTCTTTGTTGGGTTGTCTTTTTTCATTGTTGATCAAACCCAGTACGCAATAGTCATTCGATTTGGTGAAATAAGAAAGGTGATCTCTGAGCCCGGTCTGTACATGCGCACACCGTTTGTAGACAACGTCGTTCGCCTGAGTAAGCGTTTTTATATATATGATATACCCGTCGAGAAAGTTATCACCTTAGATAAGAAAACAATGCTTGTCGACTCTTATGCCATCTGGAGAATCTCAGATCCAAAAAAGTTTATCGAATCAGTTAGGACGGTGTCATTGGCGCTTTCAAGAATAGATGATGTCGTCTATTCTGGCTTGAGAAACACATTAGCGAAGTTGGATTTCGACGATATTGTGACCGGTGAAAGGCAGTATCTTGGAGACATAACAGAGTTTTCTAAAAAGAATCTTGCCGATTTTGGTATAGAAATAAGAGATGTCAGGATCAAGCACACAGATCTGCCGAATGAAAATCAACAAGCAGTCTTTGAGAGAATGAAATCTGAAAGGCAAAGTATAGCAGCTTTGATCAGAGCCGAAGGGCAAAAAGAGGCACAAAAGATTCGCTCCGAGGCTGATAAAGAGGCAACAGTCTTGAGAGCCGAGGCTCTCAGTGAGGCCGAAAGAATAAAAGGTACTGGAGAAGCAAGTGCCACACGTATATATGCCGAAGCCTTCTCAAAGGATCAAGATTTCTATAAACTACTGAGAACACTCGACAGTTATAAATTAATTATCCCAGATAGTGTTGTCTTGATCGGAGAAGATATGAATATACTCAACCAAATGAAGTGAAAAGTAATTCGATCTCGATTTCCTATCTCTTTTGTTTTTTGAAGGACAATTTGGTGTGGATGTTTTATATTAATATTGTATTCTATGTACATAACAATATGAATTTAAAACGAAAAGAAATATTTATTTGTGGTATATTTTACTTGGAGGTGATTAGGATGGGTATACCACTTTTGGGTGAAAGATTTCCAGAGATGGAGGTACTCACTACACATGGTAAGATGAAACTTCCAGATGCTTACAAAGGGAAATGGTTGGTACTTTTCAGTCATCCTGCTGATTTCACACCTGTTTGCACAACTGAATTCGTTGGTTTCCAAAAAAGATACGATGAATTCAAAAAACTTGGAGCCGAACTAATTGGTTTAAGTGTCGACCAGGTTTTCTCACACATTAAGTGGGTTGAATGGATTAAAGAGAAGATTGGTGTACAAATTCAATTTCCAATCATAGCAGACACCGGAAAGGTCGCGGAAATGCTCGGAATGGTTCACCCAGCAAAAGGTAGTAACACCGTCAGAGCTGTCTTTGTAATAGATCCCAATGGGATAATTCGTACGATACTCTATTACCCACAAGAAGTGGGAAGGAATATCGATGAGATTGTGAGAGTTGTGAAAGCATTCAAAGTGGCTGATGAAAACAAAGTTGCCATACCAGCAAATTGGCCAAATAATGAGTTATTCAAGGATGAGGTAATAGTCCCACCACCAACGAATATCGAAGAAGCTATGAAGAGGAAAGAGCAGTACGAATGTCTTGATTGGTGGCTGTGCCACAAGAAAGTTTAGTAAAATGCCCCCGACACTGTTCGGGGGTTTAAAATATAATTGGGGAGGGATAATTTTATGATAAAAGAGGCAATCCAAAGGGCATTTAACGAACAGATCAAAAAAGAATTGGATTCTGCGTATTTGTATCTTTCAATGGCAGCGTATTTTGATTCGCAGAATCTCGAGGGAATGGCACATTGGATGAAGTTACAAGCAAAAGAAGAATTCAAACATGCTATGAAGTTCTACGAGCATATAAATGAGCGTGGAGGAAGAGTAGAATTATTCAGTTTAGAACGACCTGTAAAGGAATGGGCAGGACCGTTCGAGGTCTTTAAACATGTTTATGAGCACGAACAAAAGGTCACAGCCAGTATATACAATCTCGTCGAGCTATCCAAAAAGGAAAACGACCACGCTGCATATAATTTCTTGCAATGGTTTGTAAACGAACAAATTGAAGAAGAATCAAGTGCCTCAAAGATTTTACAGACGATTGAAAAGATAAAGGACAGCCCTGTTGGTATAATAATGATGGATAGAGAACTCGCTAAGAGGGAGTGATAGGATGTTCAACATTGACGAAGTCTTTGAGATTGCAGAACAAATCGAAAAAAACGGTGCAGTTTTTTACACAAAAGTTGCTGAAAAATTCTCCGATTATTCCAAAAAATCGGTCTTTTTGAAACTTGCGGACATGGAAAAAGAACATGAAAAGAGATTTCACACCATGAGATTGGATATCGCAAAAAAGGAACGAGAGATTTCCGAATTTCTCGATCCAACCGGTGAGGCTGCCAAATACCTGCAGGCAATCGCAAACAGCAAAGTTTTTGATATTAAATCTGATCCAACTATTAAATTCAAAGATATTCGATCAGTATCAGAACTTTTGAGAATAGCCATAGATTTGGAAAAGGACTCGATCATATTTTATCTGGGTATCAAACAGTTTGTTCCTGGGTCCTTAGGTGGAGACAAAATAGATCTCATTGTCAATGAAGAGATGAGCCATGTACAATTACTCACCAATTTGATTGAAAATCTTTGAAAGGAGATATATATGATAACAAAAGATGATGTTTTGAAGGCTTTGGGGAATGTCATAGATTTTGAACTGGGATTGGACGTTGTGAGTTTAGGACTTGTCTACGATATAGATATCGATCAACAGAATAATGTGACCGTTACAATGACTATGACAACACCTGCTTGTCCACTTGCTGGGATGATTCTGCAAGATGCCGAAGACAAGATTCGCGAGATAGAAGGCGTCAAAGATGTCAAAATCAACTTGACCTTTGATCCACCATGGACACCTGACAGAATGAATGAGGAGTTGCGAAAAAGATTTGGGATATGACTTTTAGAGAACTGTACATATTGTTGAAGAATATACTCAGTAGTGCCTCTGAATCACCAGGGACAGAGGCACTTTTGATTTTGTCAACCATCACTGGCATGACAAAAGAAAGGATACTGCTTTCATTTGAAAATAAGATCGATGATGAACTTTCAAAGCAAACACTTGAATCTGCAACACTTAGATCAAATGGTTTTCCTTTGCAGTACATAACAAAAAAATGCTATTTCTATGGGTTGGAATTTTATATAGAAGAAGGTGTCTTCATACCGAGGATCGAAACGGAAACTTTAGTTGATCTTGCTTTAGAGTTAATCGATCGCGAGAACCTAAGGACTGTTGTTGATATAGGGACAGGTTCGGGAGCAATAGCCATCGCCATCGCGTTGAACAGTGATTGTGAAGTCTACGCGACTGATATTAATGAAAAAGCCATTTCAATAGCTCAGAAAAATGCTCAAAAACAGGGGGCAAGAATAAACTTTCTCAGAGGTGCATTTTTGGAACCCGTCAAGCCATTTATTCATAAAATCGATTTGATCATTTCAAATCCTCCATATATCCCTACAACTGCAACTCTTCCAAAAGATGTTTTGGCGGAACCTCATGACGCGTTATTTGCAGGAGAAGACGGTCTTGATTTCTACAAACAATTTTTCAAGGAAATAGAATTCATTAAAGGAAAACATGTTATGATGGAGTTTTCTTTAGAACAAAGGGATCAATTGAAAGAACTCTGTTATTTTGGAAATATTTCATTTTTTCATGATCAATTTGGAAAAATCAGGTTTTTTCATATAAAGATATAGTAGTAAAATAATTCGTGAGTCTAACAACATTGAGGTGAAAGAATTTGAAAAGACTCTTGGGTTATGCAAAGCCTTATTTTTGGTTTTTCGTGCTTGCAATACTCATAGTTCTTGTATCTGCAGTTGTTGATCTTTTGCCACCACAAATTGTAAGAAGAGCAATTGATGGATATATGAATAACACGACATTGAGTATTGAACAACGCATTAATGGTGTATCAGTGATGGCGTTTGTATTGCTGGGTGTGGTAGGTCTCCAATTTTTGTTGGGATATTTGAGTACTTATATAACATCTTTTCTTGGAAACAAGATAGTCTATGACGTGAGGAGCGAGCTTTATAGGAAAGTGTTAGATCTACCAATGTCATTTTTCGATAAGAACCCCTCCGGAAGAATAAATACAAGAATAGTCAACGACACACAGAACATTCAGGAATTTTTCTCGAGCGTTATAACTTCCATGGTAAAAGATATCTTCTTGCTGGCAGGAGTAATTTATTTCATGTTGAAAATAAGTACAAGACTTTTTGCAAATGTGAGCTTTGTATTCCCCATAATCGTTGTTGCAATGGTTTTATTCAGATATTTCGATTTAAAAGTCTATAAAGAAGTCAGAACAAATCTCGCTCGTGTTAATGCATACCTTGCAGAGCACATAAGTGGAATAAATGTGATCAAACTATTTTTAGCTGAAGGTTATAAAGCAAAGGAATTTGACTCGGTGAACAAAGATTTGTATAAATCCCTGGTGAACCAACTCTACGTCTTTGGCATCTTCAGACCTTTTATAGACTTGATCCATTACTTTGCCCTGAGTGCGATAATTTGGTTTGGTTCGAAATACATAATAGGTGGATCAATTCACTTTGGTGAACTTTATGCCTTTGTTGCTTATGTAGATACATTCATGAGACCTCTCGGTGATATATCAGAAAAATACGATATCATTCAAAACACAGCGGCTTCTTGTGAGAAGATCTTTACATTGATGGATGAGAAACCAGAAGTATTGGGTAATCCAAAAGATGACAGCAAGATAACCACAGGAGAGCTCGTCTTTAAAGATGTCTGGTTCAGTTACGATTCAGAAAGGTGGATTCTCAAAAACATAAACATTTCTTTCAAGCCAGGGGAATTGACGGCCATTGTCGGAGAAACTGGAGCGGGTAAGACTTCGTTGATGAATCTGATCAATGGAATGTATGTTCCTCAAAAGGGAGAGATCTTAATAGATGGAAAGAATATGTTCGGTTATGATTTAAGAAAGATAAGAAAACAAATCGCAACCGTTCCACAAGATGTGATACTCTTCTCCGGGACGATTTTTGATAATATCAGGCTGTTTCATGAGCAATACACTGAGCAACAAGTTATTGCGGCACTTGAAAAGGTATACGCATACGATGTCATAGAAAAGCTCAGCAACGGGATATATACAAAGATAATTGAGCGTGGATCGACACTCTCCGCTGGGGAAAGGCAGCTCATAGCTTTAGCTCGAGCGGTTCTGTTTGATGCGAAGATACTGATCTTGGATGAAGCAACCAGTAATATAGACGTTGATACAGAATCCAGAATCGAGACAGCCGTCAGAGAATTATCCAAAGACAAGACTGTTATCATGATTGCGCATAGACTCTCGACTGTAAAAGGTGCAGACAGAATAGTAGTTGTTCATGATGGCAAGGTTGCAGAAGAAGGTCGACACGCAGATTTGCTCTCTAAAAAGGGCGTCTATTACAAACTCTATCAGATACAGTTTGCTTCCTGAGTCCTTGGCAAGAGAGTTTTGTTCATTGGTTTTCTGGTAAAATTTAAAAATAATCCCTACCGATTGTTTTTATACAAAAAGATCGTTTTCTTTATCCTTCAATTTTGGTATTGTATTCTATGAGGTGATCAATTTGGTTCTTGAAAGAATCCAGCTCTTTTTATTGGATATGGATGGTACCTTTTATTTGGGTGATGATCTTCTTCCTGGTGCGCTGGATTTTGTAGAGACGATAAGAGAACAAGGAAAGAGATTCCTTTTTTTGACAAACAATTCTTCCAAAGACAGCAGACAATATGTTGCTAAATTGAGAAGACTTGGCGTTCACGTTGATATAGAAGATGTTTTCACATCTGGTGAGGCTACTGCCATTTTCACGAAGTACAGATATGGGAATGCGAGGGTCTTTGTTATAGGTACACAGTCGCTTGTTAAGACCTTCGAAGAATATGGTCATATTGTCACTAATGTAGATCCGCAGGTCGTAATCCTTGGTTATGATACAGAAATTAATTATGAAAAACTATCCTTAGGATGTCTTTTCATAAGAAAAGGATTAGACTACATAGCTACACACCCAGATATAAACTGCCCATCGTCTCAAGGTCCGTTGCCTGATGCTGGTTCATTCATTGCGTTGATAGAAAAGTCCACAGGTAGAAAACCAGATTTCATCATTGGTAAACCAAATCCTTTGATGCTGCAAATGATCGTGGAGAAGACTGGCGTTAAGCCAGAACAAATAGCAATGGTTGGCGATAGGCTCTACACCGATATGGAATTTGCTAAAAGATCTGGTATTCTTTCAATACTCGTTCTTTCTGGTGAGAGTAGCTTAGACGATTTGGCAAAGGTTGAACAAAAGCCAGATTTGGTTTTACAGAACATAGGAGAACTTGCTTCAATACTCAAAAGGAAGGTTTGAATCTTGAACATAAAGTATCGTTTAAGAACTAAGAAGGTTGAGGAACTTGTCAACCTTGCACAAGCTGGTTTGAAAGAGGCTCTCGATCTTTTGGTTGAGAAATATTACCCAATGGTCATGAAAATATCATCAAAATACTATGCACCTTGGGCTGACTTTCAAGATCTTGTGCAGAATGGGTTAGTTGGTTTGATCAAAGCGGTTTATTATTACCAACCCGATAAAAGTGGTTTTTCCTCGTTCGCCTGGAGAAGTATTGAATCTGAATTGAAATCTTTTTTGACATTTTTGAACAGGAAGAAAAACAGGATGCTCACAGATGCGGTCAGTGTAGATCTTTTGACCAGTGAAGATTCCGAAGAAACGGGATATTCATTTCAAGACATTTCATTTTCTACAGCGCGTCAAGCTATTGCCAGTATAATCATGGAAAAGATTTACGAGCTTTTATCTGATTTAGAAGTTCAAATAATCCAAATGTGGATAGATGGAGTGAGTTATGAACAAATAGAGCAAGAGTTAGGCGTGAATTTCAAGAAAGTCGATAACACTGTACAAAAACTCAAAAGATTGTTGAAGGAGAAAATAAATCCAGTACTTTTGAGAATGTTCTTCGATGAACTCTAAGACTTTCTCCAACTTTTTCTGAGATCTTCGAGCTGTTCAAGAACACCATATTCATTCAATTCTTCAAGAAGTATCTCATCATGCATATTTGAAATGTACAGATCCACCGCTTGAATGAATTCTTCTAAGGCAAGATGGCAGGCTATGAGCATAGCTACAATTCTTTGATCTTTCATACCAAGTTGGATGGCTCTCAAGAGTAAAAGTTTGGTGTTGTCGTACCTTTCAAGGTTGAAAAGCGTAGATGCCAGATTTACATAGGCTGGTACATAATCTCTATCAAGCTCAATTGCTTTTTGATAGCATTCAATTGCCCTTGCAACCTTTTCCATTCTTCTGTAGACATTACCAAGGTTGTTCCAAATCTCTGGAGTTTGTCGCAGGCTTAGACACTGTTTATAAAAATCTTCAGCCTTTTCAAATTCACCTTTTTCAGCTGCCTTGTATGCTTCTCTGAATAACTCCTCAAAGTTCATTTGATCAGTCCTCGTGTGTAATAAATAGTGTCAGAGTAAAGCTCATCTGCAAATCTAATCTGCACTGTAACGGGCGTTATATCAGATGGAAGCGGTCTTGTGCGATTGAAAGTGATTTTCCATATGGGTTGCCATATATCAACAGGTGATGCGACTAAACCAGTACCACCACTGAACAAAACAAATTCTGAGGTTGGTGAACTCGTAAAGATCTTTACATTTTTTCCACGCAATGTCACGATGTCCGTCTTTCTGAAGTTATTCGGCAGGTCTTGGAAGAAAACGCCATATGCCGAACCTCTTTTTATGAAGGAAAGAGTTTTTTCAAAAAAGCTTTGATCGGCTTTCAACCACTGTAATTTCACATGGTTTAATGAGATATTGAAAAAAACCGGTCCGCCGCCTTCACGTACCTCTAAGAAATCTCTTACATACGGCACAGCCTCTCCGAGAATATTTTCTACTCTGACAAGTAGATTGATATTATCATTCTCAAGGTTGAGATTATCGATCTTCACTATGAGTGGCTCTTGGGATTTCATGGGGTGTATCGTTACTGTGTCTGTCTTCCAGTTCATGAAAATCAGATATGGATATAGATACTCAAAAAGCATCGTACCGTCTGATGGTGTATAGAATTCGTAAAGTTTATCATCTCGAATGAAGGCGAGCTTTCGATCTTTCGTCAATATAATTGGGTCACCGTGAATACTCACTTCGAAAGACCAGGCATTGTAAGAAGGAAGAGATTTGATTTTCTTGAAAGAGAAATCGTAGTATAAAAGTTGATTTTTCATTACATCGAGAATCCAAAAGCCATATGGGGTTAATTCAATATCGTTGATGATATAGAAATCATCAAGCGAAAAGAAATCGACAGATTTGCCATCGTACACGAAGACCCTATCGACGTCACTACCCCAAAGCCTTCCAATTCTGTCAAAACCCGCAAGTATAGGATTTATGAAACCTTCATGAATGATCTTTTCAGATTCATTTTTCAAGTCGTACTCAATCAACTTCCCATCACCACTGATATACAACAAACCTGAATGAGAAATGGCTAAGCTATTTGGTGATGTATTGGTTTTTAAAATTTTGTAATTTCCTTCAAAAGTCAATATCAGTCTTTTGTTTGCTTTATCGGCGATGATTAGAGAATTCCCCCAAAAAGTAGCGGCATTTGGTGTATAAAAATATTCTGTGCCTTTCTGAAAACCAGAGAATACTATTGATTCGTCGAAAACAGTTGGTGTGGAAAACTCGAGTGGTTTTTGAAGTGTTTCAATCTCCTTGAGTAATGAGATAACTTCAGACTTACCGGGGCTGATGACAAGAATGGTTTTGAGATCCTCTTGTGCTCTTTCCACTGCACGCATGTCTATGTCTATTTTGGAAGTGAAAAACCAAAATTCGGGTATGTCGGAAACATAAATCAAGCCTGATAAGGCTTCATCCATGAGAGATCTTGCTTTACTGACATCTCCATCATACCAGAGAGAAAGCGCTTGAGAAAAAAGGTCTCGCGCTTGTTCTTCGTTGA
The DNA here is from genome assembly GCF_000828675.1 of Thermotoga profunda AZM34c06. NCBI lineage: Bacteria > Thermotogati > Thermotogota > Thermotogae > Thermotogales > Thermotogaceae > Pseudothermotoga > Pseudothermotoga profunda. The sequence goes on from NZ_AP014510.1 coordinate 581,880, forward strand.
TTATTGAAAAACTCGTAATTGAGATAATAGACACCAACAACAAGCAAAATGCTTTTTTCACCATCAACGCCTCTTTCTAAATATTTCAATCAAATCAGTCTTTCTTTCAGAATGTTTCATCAGCCTCTCTATATTATCGGCATGTCTCAGTGTAGATAATGTTGCAAGTAGCAAGAAGAGCACGGCAAAATCTTTGTTAAAAAAGTATGTCACCAGAGATGCGATATACATACCAATTATCGACCCAAGTGAGACATATTTTGTCCAAAGGATGATCGACAACCAACTTGCAAGAAACACAAAACCAGAAACTGGAACCAATGCGAAGAAGGCACCAGTTGTACTCGCAACACCCTTTCCACCTTTGAATTTCAAGAAGATCGGAAAATCATGTCCTAACACTGCGCATATTGCTGCAACACCAACATAATATGGATTTTGATTGAAAATCTTTGAAGTTATAAGTATTGGGACGAAAGATTTGACACCGTCAAGAATCATCGAAGCCACACCAATTATGGGACCTGCTGCCCTTAAAGCATTTGTACCTCCAACATTGCCACTTCCTACATTCCTGACATCCACCTTTTTCAGCCTTGGGAGCAAATAACTGAATGGTATCGATCCACAGAGATAACAGATCAATCCAACAAGAAGATAATTCATCTTTTCTCCCTACCTTTGAAGTTTATGATCAAAGGTGTACCTGTGAAAGGATCTACTCTTTCCCTGAGTAATCTTTGTAGAGTTTTTTCAATACCTTCATTCGTGAGTTCTTTTTTGTTGACTTGGACGAGGAACTTTGGTGGCTTTGTCTTAATTTGTCTAATGGAATATATTTTAAGATCACCCCTTGAAAGGTTTGGTGAGAGTAAGGAAAGCTGCGACACGAGTCTACTCAGTTGTTCTTGCTGAATTTTTCTTGAATAAGATTCGTAAGCCTCCAAAATCGCATCAGTTAGTTGTTTCAGCCCGGTTTTCTTTGTCGCGCTGGTAAAGATAAGACGGCAAAAACTCGCAAACGGCATCTCATTCAGATACATTGCTTCGTGATCTTTTTTAGAGATATTACTCAGATCGAACTTGTTCATCACACAAACCATGGCTTTGCCGTTGCTCAAGATTAAATCTGCGATCTTTTTGTCTTGTTGTGTAATGCCTTCTGTTGCATCCATGATTAGCAAAACTATATCAGCCGACTCTATTGCGTCGATTGTCCTACTAACACTGAAGTATTCAACGGTTTTTCTCTGTATTCTACTTTTGCGTCTCATACCCGCGGTATCCACAAAGGTGAATTTCTTACCTGAAATAAGGATAGTTTCGTCAATAGAATCTCTGGTTGTACCTGGTATAGGAGTGACTGTTGAACGCTCTTGACCTATCAATGCGTTGAATAACGAAGACTTCCCAACATTTGGCTTACCAACTAAGGCAATGGCAGGTGGAGAATCTTCCGAGAATTTTTCAAAAGTAACGCCTTCAGCTTTGAGAATTTTCAGAATTTTTTCGAGTAATTCGTCTATGTTGTTCCCGTGTTGCGCCGAGACAAGTACATAGTCATCAAAACCCAATCTGAGAATATCAGAGATATTCTTCTCAACCGCAGAGATGTTTTCTGCTTTGTTTATTACCAAAATGATTTTTTTACCGAGTTTTCTGAGTTGAGCTGCTATGTATTCGTCATCAGAGGTGATACCATTTCTGCCATCCACGACAAAGAGTATTAGATCTGCCTGTTGAAAAGTCTCAAAGGCTTTATTCTTCATAGCGGATAGGATCAGATCATTAGTTGTCTCAAAGATGCCACACGTGTCGTACAAAGTAAAAGCGGTCTCGTCATACATGACGAGACCTTTTATAGAATCGCGCGTAACACCTTCGACTTTTTCTGTTATCGCTTTACGTTTACCAATTAATCTGTTGAAGAGAGTAGATTTTCCAACATTTGTTCTGCCTGCGATAACGACAACAGCCATCAGCCTTTCATCCTATCACCAAGAGTTCTTTGGTTGTGTTTTTCATCTATCTTGCTTTTGTATTCTTCGTATGCTCTTTTTTCCTCGAGCTTCTTCTGACTGACCAACACTTTTCTTCTTTCAGGGATCAATCTCAAAACGAGAACTTCCAGTTCATCTCCTTCTTTGATATCCTCATGAGCATGACCAGATGGCATGAGTCCCTCAACAAAGAAGTCTTTCAAGAACACTATGAATCCAGAATTCACCTTTGACTTCACTGTCGCTTTTACAACAGTATTCTCAGTTAACTTGGTCAAGACTTCTTCCCACGGGTCTTGTACTAATTGTTTCACGCTCAATCTCATTCGTCTCTGTTGTTGGTCAACCGAAAGAACCTTGACCTGAACCTTTTGTTTTTCTTTGAAGAGCTCAGAAGGATCTTTTATCCTGTTCCAAGAAAGTTCTGATTTTGGTACAAAACCACTTACACCGTCTTCTATCTCAACTATGATTCCCGTCGACAGGATTCTCTGTACAACTCCATCTACAACACTGCCTTCGGGATATTTCTGGGCTATGTTTTCCCAAGGATCTCCTTTTGCTCTTTTGTAGCTCAGTGATATTCTGCGTTTTTCACAATCTAATTCAACTACTTCTGCTTGAACGACCTGTCCAACTTTGAAATACTTGTGCAGATCGGTTTTCTTGCTTCCCCAGAAAATCTCCGAGATATGTATCAGACCGTCAAGGCCTGGCTCGAGATTCACAAATATTCCAAAAGGCAAAATACTCTTTACAGTACCTTGGACTGTTGTTCCAACTGGATACTTTTCCATTACCCTTGACCAAGGATCTGGTTCTAATGCCTTTAAACTGACGGTGATTGAAGATTTTGCCTGATCCATTTCAATTATCTTGACTTTTACCTTCTCTCCCTTTTTGATCACATCCTTTACAGAAAGCGAAGGATCATGAGAGATTTCTGATTTTGGCAGAAAGGCTTTGACTACACCAAAGTTGATTATTGCGTGTGTATCTGTGATTTGTTCAACAGCACCCTCGATTTGATCTCCTACTTTGTGCGCTTTAAAGAACTCCTCTTTCATTTGATCTATCAAAGCTCTTCTTGAAACAACGATTCTCTGCCGCTTGCGATCTACAGAATACTCTGTAACCAGAAAATCCATTTCCTTATCTGGAATTGGTTGCTCTCTTCTCAACATCGATTGAGAACCTGGTAGGAAGGCATCAAAGACCCCATAGATCGTGACTTGATATCCTCCAGGTACCGCTTGAGTTATTCTCCCTTTGATTGGCGTCTTTGATTCATAGGCTTTTTTCAATTGATTTCTCATCTCTCTTGCGTACGGTCTTTTTTCTGAAAGTACTGCGTATCCTTCCTCATCGTTGATCTTCAGGATCTGTGCTTTGATCTTCTGACCTACGGTATAGTTGGTTGCTGGGTTTACTAACTCGGTCTGAGGTATCATCCCCTCGCCTTTGCCACCAAAGTCAACGGAAATACCTTCGGCAGGATTTATTCTCGTTACAGTTGCTTCCACAACTTGACCCGGTGTGTTCTCGACAAAATCCAGATACTCTTGGAAGTTCTCCATCTTTTCGTTTTTCTCACTCATTCCTTTTCCCTCCTATTGAGAATTTTTTCGGTGAGTGTTTTCACATCTTCTTGTGGTGTCGAAGTGCCAGTAACTATACCTATTGTTTTTATAGCACTTAAATCGATTTCATCAACTTCAGATGGTTCTTCTATATGTACAGTTTTCGTTATCTGTGAAGCTATCTTAGCAAGTTTTGAAGTGTTTGAACTGTTTTTACCACCAAGAACAATTACAAGGTCACTCTTTCGTGCCACTTCTTGCGTTTGAGATTCTCTTTTTGCAGTCACGTCACATATAGTGTTTATCACTCTGAGTTCTTTAAAATTCGAAATATCGATTGACTTTTCTAAGAATTTATAGAATTCATACGTCGACATCGTTGTTTGAGATAGAACACAACTTTTAATATGTAAGGGGATTGGTTCTGTCGTTACTATAACATCTTGGACATAACCCATTAATGCGATCATCTCTGGGTGATTCTTTTTCCCAAACACTATGATTTTATATCCCTGTTTATGCATTTGTTCTGCTGTCATAAATAATTTCATGACGATAGGACAGGTTGTGTCCACGACATCCTTGAAGATCCTTTTCATTTCTTGAAGCTGTTTTCTCGGTATACCATGTGCACGTATTACCAAAACAGAATCCGCTGCATCTTGTGGAATATCTTCTTGTAATATCTTGATACCTTTTTGCTCAAGCGATCTGATGACGGATTTATTGTGGACGACATCGCCAAGCGTGTAGATCTTTTCATGGTTCGCAACTTTTGAATCAATCATTTGTAAAGCTCGCTGAACACCAAAACAGAATCCTGTATCATCAGCAACGATTATTTTCACAGTCCATCCTCCTGAGTGCGATCTGACAAATTTCTTCTACAACTTGATCGATATTCTTGCCTGTTGTGTCGATAACTAAAGCATCCTCAGCAGGCTTCATTGGAGCAAGTGATCTTTTTGAGTCCTGTTCATCTCTGAGTCTTATCTGATTTGCAATTTCCTCAAATGTGAGATGAATCCCCTTTTCTTGTAATTCTTTGAGCCTTCTTCTCACCCTTTCATCGAATGAAGCTGTTAAAAAAATTTTAACCTGCGCATTAGGCAAAACAACCGTTCCTATATCTCTTCCTTCAACCACGAACTTGCCATCTTTACATATATCTCTTTGAAGTTGAGTTAATCTCGATCGCACAGCTGGATTAACGGCAAAGTCCGACGCGAGCTTTCCAGCTTGAGCAGATCGTATTTGCTCAGAAACCCTTGCACCATTTATGTACAGTTCACCATCTTTATAACATAGATCTATGTGGTCGAGCTCATTAGATAAATCATCTGAAGGCGATAGATTTTTTGAATGCAAATACAAAGCAACCGCTCTGTACATAGCCCCTGTATCAAGATAATTCATTCCAAGTCTTTCTGCCACAAGTTTCGCAACAGTGGATTTTCCAGAACCAGCAGGTCCATCTATTGCTATAAGAAAATGTCTCAACTCACGCTTCCTCCGGAATATCGACAATTTTGAAAACTTTGTCCAGTCTGGTCATTTCAAAGATTCGCTTCACATTTTGCCTTAGAGAAGCTAACACAAGCTCTTTTTGGAGGTTTCTCGCATCTTTTAAAAGCGACACCATCGTGCCAAGCCCAGCACTGTCAATGTATGGAACGTTTGACATATCTAAAACTATTTTTGTATCTTTTGATTTCTCAAGTTGTTCTTTGATAGTTTTTTTAATTTCTGCCGAGTGATACGCATCAAAATCTCCTTCGATTTTGCAGATCAACTTAGATTTTGCCTGTTCAAATTTCACAGTTACATCATTCATTATCAATCGCCTCCAAGTTTTATTTTGAGTTCTTTTAATTGTCTCTCACTGACAACATCTGGAGCTCCAGTGAGCGGACAGACTCCACTTGAAGTTTTTGGAAACGCTATCACATCCCTTATCGAAGAAACGTCACAGATTATTGCAACCAATCTGTCCAAACCAAGCGCTATGCCACCATGAGGTGGTGCACCATATTGAAATGCTTCCAACAAGAAGCCAAACTTTACCTTGATTTCATCTTCAGACAGCTGCATGAGTTTGAAAACTTCCCTTTGAAGTTCTGCATTGTGAATTCTAACACTTCCAGATCCAACTTCAAAACCATTTATAACAATGTCATAAGATTGTGCCCTAATTTTTGAAAGATCGCTGTCTCTGTATTTCTCAAGGTCTTCCAAATTTGGCATCGTGAAGGGATGATGCTGTGCCACAAACCTGTTTTCTTCTTCGCTGTACTCGAACATGGGAAAGTCTATGACCCAGAAGATATCAAAACCTGTTTTCAAGTGAGAGAAGAATCTCTCTCCAAGGAGCTTTCTAATTTCGCCGAGTGTGCTGTTTACAATATTGTTCTTGCCAACTGCGAAAATAAAAACATCCTTTGGTTGCATCGAGAGTTTCTCAACGACTGTTTTGTAATTTTTCTCAAGATATCTCAAAGCCGAACCTCGTAATACGTTGTTTTGATCAACTGCAAACCACAAGATCCCACCAAGTCCAAGAGATTTGGCCAGTTCATCTAATTCATCCGCAAGTTTTCGTGTCATCTTTTCCGAAAAATTCTTCAGTGTAAAACCTTTGATAACACCATTTTGTGCCAGTACATTCGATATCACATGATACTCTGATTCCATGAAACAATCGCTCACATCTTTGAACTCCATGCCTATTCTTCTATCTGGTTTGTCTGAGCCATATGTATTCATACAATAATCATAAGTGAGATGATCTAATTTGTCTGGAAGTTCGACATCTAACACCTGTTTAAAAACAAATTTAAGCATATTCTCAGTAACTTGCAACACATCTTCTCTTGTGTTGAAAGACATCTCTATGTCAATTTGGGTAAATTCCGGCTGTCTATCTGCCCTGAGATCTTCATCGCGAAAACACCTTACAATTTGAAAATACCTGTCCAAGCCACTAACCATCAACAATTGTTTGAAAAGTTGTGGTGATTGTGGCAAGGCGTAGAATGTACCGGGTTTTAATCTCGATGGTACTAAGAAATCTCTTGCACCTTCTGGTGTGCTTTTTGTTAAAAAGGGAGTCTCGACTTCTACAAAACCCTGAGAAGTCAGATAATTTCTCACAGCTTGAGCGACCTTGTGCCTTATTATTATTTTGTCCATTGCTTCTTTTCTTCTCAGATCGATATAACGATATTTCAACCTGACATCTTCTGAAGGAAGTTTCGTCTCCCCAGGATAGAATGGAAGATCTTTGAGTGGAGATGAAAGAACGATAATCTTTTCAGCCACAACCTCTACTTCGCCTGTCGCGAGATCTTTGTTTATTGTCTCTTTTGGTCTTTCTCTAACGACACCTTCAACTTGGACAACTGATTCTCTACGCAGGTCTGCATGATTATCAGAGGACAAAACAACTTGTGTCAAACCATACCTGTCTCTGAGCATTATGAACTTCACACCACCAAGATCCCTGATTCTGTCTACCCAACCTGCTAAAACGACTTTTTTACCGACATCTTGAATTCTAAGCTCACCACATGTGTGGGTTCTAAGCATCTGTCATCCTCCTATTTCTCACCTTGAATACTATATCATCGTTCTTGAGAATAATATATCACGCGTGTGCGATCTTAAGGATATAAAATATAAATAACAAGGAGGTGTTTGTGTGAAATTTTCGCAGTTTGAGTACAAAAGGCCAAATCTAAACACAATTCAAAGTGAATTCAAAGAGTACGTTGAACAATTGAAAAGAGCAAACAGCGTTGAAAAAGCAAAGAATTGTGTAGAAAAAATCAACAGGATCAGGGAGGATTTTTCCACTGCGTCATCCATTTGCATGATTCGCTTTTGTATGAACACAAAGGATGAATTCTACAAGAAAGAGAAAGATTATTTTGACAGCGCAAATCCAGTGATGGAAGGTCTTGTCAATGATTACTACAAGGCACTGATCGATTCGAAATTCAAAGAAGAACTTGAAGAAGTATTTGGTGAGCAACTTTTCAACATTGCAAATCTCGCTGTTAAAACTTTCAAACCAGAAATTTTGGAAGATCTCATTCAGGAAAACAAACTTGCAACTCAATATGCCGAATTGGTCTCGTCTGCCCAGATTCAGTTCAATGGCAAGAGATTAACAATTCCTCAATTGCGTGCGTTCATGCTTTCACCAGACCGAAGTATTCGAAGGCAAGCTGCGGAAACTTTGTATTCTTTCTTTTCATCTAACCAAGAAAGATCCGATGAAATATACGATCAACTTGTAAAACTCAGAACAAAGATCGCACATAAACTCGGTTATGGATCTTTTACTCAACTTGGTTACGATAGACTCGGTCGTTCAGATTACAATCCGAAGATGGTCAATGCCTTGCGAGAGGCTATTAAAAAATATGTAGTTCCCGTTGTAACCGAACTTCGAGAAAGACAAACCGAACAACTTGGTCTGGATAAATTGAAATATTACGATCTTTCAATCATCCTGAAAGAAGGGAATCCAAGACCAAAAGGAGATGAAGATGAGATAGTTTCGAAGGCAAAGAAAATGTATCAAGAAATGTCAGATGAAACCGCTGAGTTTTTCAATTTCATGCTTGAAAATGAGTTGTTGGATCTCAAATGTCGCGATGGTAAATATCCCGGCGGTTTTTGCAACTTCGTAGCTAATTACAGATCTCCTTTTATCTTTGCGAATTTCAATGGAACCGAACATGACGTTGAAGTGTTAACCCACGAGGCAGGTCATGCCTTTCAAGTTTACAGAAGTAGAGATTTCAAGATCCCCGAATATCATTGGCCTACACTTGAAGCATGTGAAATACATTCTATGAGCATGGAATTCTTCGCATGGCCGTGGATGGAGTATTTTTATCAAGATCAAGCAGAGAAAGCAAAGCTCGTTCATTTATGGGGGACTTTGAATTTCATTCCTTATGGAACGTGTGTAGATGAATTTCAACACTGTGTTTATGAAAACCCAAATATCACACCAAAAGAGAGAAGAAAACTGTGGCGGGAGATAGAGAAAACTTATATGCCAGAAATAGACTATGATGGCAACCAGTTTTTGGAGAATGGCGGCAGATGGCACCAACAAGGGCACATCTTTGAAGATCCTTTCTATTATATAGACTATGTTCTCGCACAAATTTGCGCGTTTCAATTTTGGATGAGATCTGTTAATGATAGAGAAAATGCTTTCAAAGATTATGTAAAACTCTGTGATATGGGAGGAAGCCTGCCTTTTACCAAACTCTTAGCCGTTGCGAAACTGTCTTCGCCGTTTGAGAAAAGAACAATTGAATCGGTGGCGAGATATGTTTCAAATTGGATTCACATGCACAGTAATGTGTAAAGTTCATCGAAATTTTTAACAATTTTGAAATCATTGTTTTTATTGACGCCGGATGGATCAAAGAGTATGAAATCCATTCCGGCGTTTTTTGTTGCTTGATAATCTACCACAGGATCATCTCCAACATAAACTGAATCTTTGAGGTTCACGTTACTCATTTTGGAAGCCTGAATGAACATCGCAGGATCTGGTTTTGGTTTTTTCACTTGCTCGGAGGTGAGAATAAATTCTACGTAATTTTCCAATTTGAGTATCTTTGATCTGCCGTGTTGGACTTTCTGTACACCATTTGTGAGTACTGCCATTCTCTGACCTTGGGATTTCATTTTTTCAAGAAATTCCTTAGCTCCTGGCATGAAATAGGCGGTCTTTGAGAGTTTATCGAGGTATTCTTGAGCGACTTTTTCTGCAGATATATTCAGTAAACCAATTTTTTCAAGAAATTCTTTAAATCTCGCCACAACTATGTGATCCTTGCTGTACAAGCCTTTGGAAAAATCTTGCCACCATTTTTTATTTATCTGAATATACAATTCGACTTGCTCATCGCTGAGCTCAAAACCATACTTTGAAAACACATAGCATAGCGACTCTTTCTCGGAACGAGAAAAATCAAGTAGAGTATTATCTAAATCAAAATAGACCATTTCATATTTCATCTTTCGAACTCCTCACAATCTCTAAAATAGTTTCCCATGTCTTTTTTGCGTCATCTGGAGAGATACTGCTTATATGTTCACAAGCATATACACCCCAGAAAAGTATCTTTTCTATTTGATTATCTTTCATTGTTTTGAAACCTTCTATCAATTCTTTTTCTCTGTTTGAAGGAACCTTAAAACCTTGGAGCCACATGTGGTTTGTCTTGGTGTACTTTTTCGAGAGTTCTTTTATAGTATTTGCGGCATTCTCAACGAAGGGATTTGCAGGCAGTCCAAAAGCGAACCAATAAGGGTCTGTGCCAATGTCATCTATCGATGAAAGTTTAGCTATACTCTCAAAATCTCTGATGCCAAAAAGCTCTGTCTCAAAAGGAAGAAAACACACGATGTTTTTTAGACCTTTTTGTTTCGCGTATTCAGTCATTTGCCTGAAAAATTCTATTGCCGTATCATTTCTAAAATCTGAGACATCTTGGTTGTACTCGATAGGCATTTCATAACCATATTTCTCCTCAAAGGCAGATCTGCATCTTTCGCACCTACAAGTCCACTTTTGTGGAAAATCGGTGATAGGTGTTGGTATGTGAAAGTGTGGTTCATCCCAGAATACTGCATCAAATTTCGCTTCTTTTACACTATCGATCCACTGTTTCATGTATTCTTTAAAAACTTCAGATCTCAAACAAACTGATCCCTTCAGTTTTCCATCGTTACCCACCTGAGCTTCACTCATGTTATTTTGAAGAAAGCCACTGAAGGCTTCTCCACCAAAAATTCCACCCCAACCCCATGGATCTGCCCATATCTCAAAACCCATGTCTTTACTCATCTTTGCTATTTGTCTCATAGTTTTTTCATAGAATTTGAAATCATTTTCGCTGTATGTGTGTACCAAGATGTCAAAACCAACTTCTTTAAGTGTTTGAAGGTCTTTCCCAACATACCAAGGCATTCTATTTCCAAAGTAGCTTACACCGAATTTCATATGGATTGCCCCCTTTCTTTCAAAAATTCCACGACTTCATCTTGAGTTGGTATTGAACTTTGCGCCCCTTTTCTTGTAACACTGATAGCAGCTGCCGCACTTGCAAAGATCAATGCTTTTTGGAGGTCTTTTGTTCTATCGAATTCGGCAGCAAAACCTGCATTGAAGATATCTCCTGCAGCAGTTGTGTCTATTGGTTTTACTTTGAAAGCCTCTGTTTTTACCTGTCCAAACTCTCCTTTAAAGAAAGAACCCCTTTCCCCCATTTTCACAAGTACATTCCTGCAGCCGGCTTTTAAGAGTTTTTCAACAGCCAGATCAATCTCTTTGATCTCTGTCAAAGTAAAGATCTCCGATTCATTTGGAGTTATGATATCAACGTATTTGAAAATTTCTTTGTCTATATTTTGAGCCGGTGCAGGATCAAAGATCACTAATTTACCATGTTTCTTGAAAAGCCTTGCTACCTCAAATGTGGTTTCAAAAGGTATCTCGTTTTGAAGAAGTACCATATGTGCCTTGAGTAATTCTTGTGATCTTTCATGGATAAGATCTTTTGTCAATAAACCATTTGATCCTGGATATATTATTATTCTGTTTTCACCATCTTTCGTGATCTCTATCAAAGCAAAACCATTTGGAAGATTTGTTTTTACTGCAAATTTCTCAACACCTGCTTGGGATAGTTTTTCAAATGCAAATTGACCATTTCCATCATTTCCGACACAGGTGAGAAAAGCGACTTCTGTTCCTAATTTTTTACACGCAACCGCTTGATTTGCCCCTTTACCACCTGCAAATCTTTCGAAAGAAAGACATCTTTGTGTTTCACCTGGTTTTGTAAAATGATCAACGGTGACAACAAGATCAACATTGTTGCTACCAACAATCGCAACCATTTATTCGCCTCCTAAAAATGGAGTTTAACACAGATTTTGTATCAAAGAAGCTTGATTGTGATTAAATACTAATTGGTAGGCACCTTATTAGGAGGGGTAAAAATTGAACAACGAGACAATAGAACTCACTTTATCTGATATCTTTAAAATCTTCAAAAGACGTTTTTGGTGGTTTTTGATGGTCTTTCTTGTGGTGTCTTTTGGAACTTTGATCTATCTTTTGTTTTTTACAAAACCTATTTATCAAGCAAGCGCACAGCTTCTCATGCAAACCAGCCAACCGACGATAAGTATCCCAAGCGCTGTGACCCAATTAATGGGTGTCAGCAGTCTGGGTGGGGGCACTGATGTCCAGACAGAGATCGAACTGATGAAAAGTCGACAAAACATAGAAAAATTGATTAATCAACTTAATTTGATGGAATTGTTCAAAGATAAGCAAGTGTCACTCGAAGATGTTGTGAATGTAATCAGTGAAAAATGGTTGAAGATAGAAAGTGTTAAGAACACAAGAGTAATACAAGTATCAGCTGAACATGAGAATCCAGAAGTCGCAGCAAAAGTTGTGAATTCTTTGATCGATATTTATTTAGACATGAGAAGTCGGTTGATTGTGAATGAATACAGCGCTCGTGTTGATTTCATAGAAAGGCAATTACCTGGTATTGAGCAGGAATTGAAAGATGTCGAAGATAGATTGAGAAAATTTAAAGAGGAAAACCAGATTTATTCGCTGAGTGATCAAACGGCAAAACTCGTTGAAGGTGTAGCACAGTTTGATGCGAAGGTTTATGAAGCAAAAGTGTCCATAGAACAAGTCAAGACTGGGATCAAGGCAGCAGAAGATATGTTGAAAAAGGTTGATCAAAAGATTGTATCGTCTGAAACAATTAGCACGAATCCCGTTGTTCAACAACTTCGATCTAAACTCGTTGATCTTCAGGTAGAGCTTTCTGCTTTGCTCCAGACATATTCAGAAACCGATAGAAGGGTTGTCTCGTTGAAGAAACAAATCGAAGAAACACAAGATCTTTTGCAAAAAGAGATTAGTAAGGTTATAAGTGCAGAGATTCAAACGATAAATCCCGCTTATTCTGAACTTTATACTACCTGGATTTTAAAGCAAACAGAGCTTCAAGTTCAGCAAGCAACTTTAGTTGCCGTGGAGAAAATCAGAGATGAATATCTAAAGAAAGTTTCAACAATTCCATCGATTGAACAAAAGCTTTTCGAATTAGAGAGACAAAAACAGGCAAAACAAACTACCTATTTAGCTCTTTTGAGCCAGTACGAACAGGCAAAAATAGGTGCTGTTGGTACCGTTAGTAATGTGCGTGTTATCACAAGCGCTGTTATACCAAATAGACCTTCAAAACCGAATAAAAAACTCACACTTGCCATAGGCGGTGTACTGGGGATCTTTCTTGGGATTGTCGTGGTTTTCATCAGAGAAGTGACAGATAAGAAATTCAGAGCACCAGATGAATTAGAAAGAATCTTTCCAAAGATACCAATCTTGGGAACGATATCGCATGACAAAACTGCGAAGGGTAAAGATCTTTTGGTCACATTTGAATGTGAAAAAGAAGAGATCTGCAGTGATTTCAAATACGCAGCCGCAATGGTATTGGATATGCCTATAAAAATTTTTGGCTTGACGAGTGCAGGTGAAAAGGAAGGGAAGACCTTTGTTGCTTCCAATCTTGCATATATTCTTTCAAAAATGGCTCAAAAAACTTTGTTGATCGATATGAGTACAAACTCACCCATGCTTTCAGAGGTTTTCTCTCTTGAAAATAATGGTGATATCAGAGATTTGATCAATGGATTGCCTTTAGAAAACTGTATCACGAAATTTTCTGATAATCTCCACATCTTACCACTTAACGAAAAAGATAGTTGGTTTCTCAGCAATCCAAAACTTGTCGACTCTCTTGGAAAACTCGTTGGATTATACGACAAGATCATCGTAGATATGCCGTCGCTCAATAGTGCAGAGGGTATTCTTGCAAGCAAAGCTGTTGAAAAATTTGCTCTGGTGATTTGTCTTGGCAAGAGTAATAAGAGCTTAATCACTTCGTTTGTCAATTCAAACACTGCAAATAAATTGATTGGTATTATTGTAAACGGGATTAATCGATGATCAGGGAGATAACGGCTAAAACAGCCATTACTCGCACTAAGATCCCCGTTGCAAAATATGTGATCAACCCATACATCGGTTGCACTTTTGGATGTTTATATTGTTATGCCCGTTTCATAGGACCTTTCAAATACACTGGTTACAAATGGGGAAAAGATGTTTTGGTCAAAACCAACGTTGCACAACTGGTTGAAAAAGAATTGATCAAAACTAAAGGTGATTTCTTCCTGTCGAGTATTTGCGATCCATACCAACACATGGAAAAAAAGTATGAAATGACACGAAAGATCATTCAGATTCTAACTTCACATTTCAGAAAAGCTCACATCATGACCAAATCAAATCTCATTTTGAGAGATATCGATCTTCTGAAAGACCTTTCTGTAACACTTACAATTACTACAGACCGCGAAGATGTTAGAAAGATTCTTGAGCCAGGTGCTCCTTCCGTTGAAGAGAGATTTGAAACACTCAGAAAACTCAAGGAAGCTGGTATTGATGTCTCTGTCTTTGTAGGACCTGTTATTGTTATGGATGCAGAGCATCTTGCCTATATGCTTTCAAAGTATGTAGATAGAGTAATGCTCGATGCACTCAATTACCATAGGCAAGTGCAAATGGTGTATGAAAAATATGGTTGGACGGATTGGCTGACCAAAGACAAGTTTCTTGAAGTAGTTGAAAGATTTGAGAGAGTTTTTGGAAAAGGTTCTGTTAGATATTGAATATACTGTTTTCTATCAAATATTCTGCTGCACCTGTTAATATTGCATCGGGGTTGTTGAGAGATTTTCTTATGAAAACTTCAAATCCATAAAATCTTTCCCTGGCTAATCTTTCAACTTCCAGAAGGTATTTTTCATCAAAGATGGCATATCTTCCGCCAACGACAAAATGACAGATATCTGTTATTGAGAGAACATTCTGTACAATGCTGAAGAGTAAACTGACTAAGGTTTTGATTGAGATTTCTCCTTTTGTTGAATACTCACTCAAGATTTGAGGATAAACATCACCAACAGTTGTGAATGGTTCGCAGTTGTAAATCATCCTACCGATCTCACCTGTATAGGTTAAGAGCGATATCTTTTCGATAATACATGTTCTCAAAATAAATGTTTTTGATTGCATCATAAACGACTTTTCTTGCTTGTTCATAACTCTGTGATTTCGCACAGATATTCAAAACTCTGCCACCGTTTGTTAGAATTTTTTCGTCGACCTTTTTTGTGCCTGCGTGAAAGATGACCACATCTTTTTCTATACTTTTCAAGCCAGAGATTTCAAATCCCGTCTTGTAAGAATCTGGATATCCACCGCTTACCAACACTACACAAACGGCTTTTTCGTCTGACCATTTTATTGAACGATTATTCAGACTTCCTTCTACCGTGGCTTGTAAAATCTCTACAAGATTATTTTTCAACAGCATCAATATCACCTGTGTTTCTGGATCTCCAAATCTACAATTGAATTCCAATACTTTTGGTCCATCTTTTGTGATCATCAACCCTGCGTAGAGCACACCTTTGTACTCGATTCCTTCATCTTGTAGGGCTTTAACAGTTTTAGTGAGAATCCGATGATAGACATATTCCGCCGTCTCTTTTGAGTAATATGGGCACGGTGCAATTGCCCCCATTCCACCGGTGTTAGGACCACGATCATTATCACAGGCTCTCTTGTAGTCCATACTGCTAACCATGGGAATCACGGTTTTTCCATCACAAAAAGCCAGAACAGAGACTTCCTTTCCTTGGAGAAATTCTTCGATTATCACCTTATTTCCTGCTTCGCCAAAGATTTTTTTGTTCATAATATCATCTATTGCTTTGTATGCATCCTTTTTTGATTTTGCAACAATAGCACCCTTTCCCGCGGCAAGTCCGTCGGCCTTCACAACAATTGGTGTGTCGATTTTACAAAGATATTTTTGAGCATCTATTTGATTGTCAAAGACTTCAAACTTAGCCGTTGGTATATTGTACTTTGACATGAGAAGTTTTGCAAAGACTTTGCTACTTTCTATCATTGCAGCCTTTTTGTTCGGTCCAAAGACCTTTAAACCATGTTTTTCAAATTCATCAACGATACCATTCGCAAGGTAGATCTCTGGACCCACTACTGTAAGATCTATCTTTTCTCGAACAGCAAAGTTTAATATATCTTGGATATTTGTCAAAACAGAGCATTTTGCGTCTTCACAGATTCCACCATTTCCAGGAGTGCAGAAAAGCTCTATTTCTTTATCAAAAGACAGTTTCCAAACCAGCGCGTGTTCCCTTCCGCCTTGTCCAACCACCAAGATTTTCACAAAACCACCTCAGTGTTTGAAATGTCTTGTGCCCGTGAAGATCATTGCAATATTGTATTGATTTGCAATTTCAATAACCTGTTGATCTCTTATCGATCCTCCTGGCTGAATCACCGCGGAAATACCACTTTTTGCTGCAACTTCGAGTGCATCTGGAAATGGGAAAAAGGCATCTGAAGCAAGAACCGATCCCTTTGCTTTTTCACCTGCCATTCTCACACAATGCTCAGTCGGCCACAATCTGTTTACTTGACCCGTACCTATTCCAAGAGTACATAGATCTTTGGCAACTACGATTGCATTTGATTTTGCGTGCTTAACTACTTTCCAGGCGAAGATGAGATCTCTCATTTCACTACTTGTTGGAGCTCTCTTGGTCACTACTTTGAGTTCTTCATAATCGAGATTGTCTTTTGTTTGTAAAAGAATACCTCCGCTGATCTTTTTGAAATCAAATGGTTCATCTTCTGCTGAAAAGTCGATTTTCAGAATTCTCAGATTTTTCTTTTTCGATAAAACCATCAATGCATCTTGTGTGTAGTCGGGTGCAAGTGTTACTTCAAGAAAGATCTCTGAGAGTTTAGCGGCCAATGTCTTGTCAACAGTTCTGTTGAATGCGACGATACCACCAAAGATAGAGATAGGATCAGCTTGATATGTTTTTTCAAATGCCACCGAGATATCTTCATCGCATGCAACTCCACAGGGATTGGTGTGTTTTATGGCCACGGCACATGGCATATCAAATTCTTTTACAAGTTCAAAGGCGGCATCTGCATCGCATAGATTGTTGAAGGAAAGTTCCTTTCCTTGTAATTGCTGAGCATTCACTATCGCTGAAGATTTTGAGAAAGGGTTCTTGTAAAGTACAGCCTTTTGGTGAGGATTTTCTCCATATCTAAGGTCGTAGAGTTTCTCAAATGTTGGTGTAAATGTTTTCGGAAATTCTTCCATATTTAATTTTTCTCTGAAAAACTGGGAAATCATTGCATCATAATGTGCGGTATGCTCAAAGGATTTTAAAGCAAGCTTCATTCTCTCGTTTTCTGTAATAGTTTCTCTCTTAGAAAGTTTATCGATGAGCCATTCGTAATCAGATGGATCACACACCACAAGAACATCTTTATAATTTTTTGCAGCCGAACGGAGCATCGATGGCCCACCTATGTCTATGTTTTCCAATATTTGTTCCAAGTCATTTGTCTTTTGGACAGTTTCTTTGAATGGATAGAGATTGACAACCACGATATCGATCGGTGTAATTGAGAATTTTTTGAGTTCTTCCAGGTGTTCTTTTTTGTCTCTCTTCGCGAGAATCGCCCCATGAATTGATGGATGCAATGTCTTCACTCTTCCATTCAATATTTCTGGGAATGATGTTATTTGCTGTACTTCTAAGACTTCAAGGCCGTTTTCTTTCAAATATCTTGCGGTACCACCTGTACTAACAATCTCCACGTTCAATTCAGACAATTTTTTTGCAAAACTGACAAGACCTTCTTTGTTCGAAACAGATATCAACGCTCGCATTTTTTCACTCCTCTATAAAAACCTTTCGCCCGACAATTTTGAGTTTTCCTTCGGCAAACAATCTGATCGCCTCTGGTAATATTTGGTGTTCTATTTGATGAACTTTCAAAGCCACTGTTTCTGCAGTATCGTTATCTTTGACTTCGATTGCCTTTTGAATTATTATTGGACCTGCATCGACATTTTCATCTACAAAATGAACCGTTGCACCAGTGATCTTAACTCCACTATCGATAACTGCTTGGTGTACCTTCATACCGTAAAAATCTTTACCACAAAAGGCTGGTATCAGAGATGGATGTATATTGATGATTCTGTTCCTGAAAGCTCCAATGAAATGTGGTGAGAGGATCTTCATGAAACCAGCCAAAACAACCAATTCGACATCATGAGATTTCAATATGTCGATCATCTTTTGCTCATAAGACACTTTATCAGCAAAATCTCTTGGCTTTACGACAAAAGTTGGTATAGAATGCTTGCTTGCCCTTTGCAAAGCATAAGCATCTGGTTTATCACTTATCACTACGACTACGCGGACGGGCAGTTCTTTTTTCTCGGATTTATCTATTATCGTTTGAAGGTTTGTTCCATTTCCAGATGCGAGGATTCCAACTTTTAAGATATTCAAACCATTACACCTCTTTCACCTTTAAAGATCTGACCAATAATCCATGCATTTTGCCCTTGAATTTGTAATTTTTTGATAATAGTATCTGCGCTATCTTTCTCGACAACTAAAATAAAGCCTATTCCCATGTTGAAGGTCCTAAACATTTCTTTCTCTTCCATTTTTCCCATACTTTGAATTAGATGAAAGATCACAGGCACTTCCCATGATTTTTTATCCAATCTCGCTTCAAGGCCCTCTGGTATGACTCTTGGAAGGTTCTCCACGATCCCTCCACCGGTTATATGAGCCATTGCATGAACATTTTCATCGAGTATCTCGAGAATTGGTTTGACATAAATCTTCGTCGGAATCAATAACTCTTCACCGAGGGTTTTTTTAAGATCATCTATGTATGTATTTAGTTTCATATCTTTCAGAAGTAATTTTCTAACCAGGGAGAATCCATTGCTGTGAAGACCACTTGAAGCAAGACCAATAACAACATCACCTTCTTTGACCTTTGAGCCATCCAATAATCTTTCTTTTTCGACTATACCAACCGCAAAGCCTGCGAGGTCATACTCATCTTCTTTGTACATATCTGGCATCTGTGCCGTTTCGCCACCTATTAGGGCACATCTGGCTTGAATGCAACCATCGCAAATACCTTTAACTATCTGAGCAACTTTTTCGGGAATGAGCTTTCCAACGGCGATATAATCAAGAAAGAAAAGTGGTACCGCACCGTGGACTAATACGTCGTTCACACACATTGCAACACAATCAATTCCAACTGTATCGTGCTTATCCATCATAAAAGCTATCTTTAGTTTTGTGCCAACTCCATCGGTTCCTGCGACTAATACAGGATTTTTGTGTGAATTGTCTATTTGAAAAAAACCACCAAAACTTCCTATATCTCCAAGAACGCCTTTTGTATAGGTCGATTGAACATATTTTCTGATCATTTTTACGGCAGCGTCTGCAGCATCTATGTCGACTCCACTGTCTTTGTATGTGATAGACATCACATCACCTCATCTTTTTTCAAAAAGATACTTTCTACCTTCTCTTGGTATTTCAATGGGGTATTCGCCTGTAAAGCAGGCTAAACATAGATTTTGTTTACTTAGGCCAGTTGCTTTGACTAAACCCTCAATACTCAGATAACCAAGACTATCTGCGCCGATAAACTCTTTGATCATCTCAAGATTGTTATCTGACGCGATCAATTCTTTTCTTGTTGAAGTGTCTATTCCAAAATAGCAACTGTGAGTTATTGGAGGAGAACTTATCCTCACATGTACTTCTCTTGCACCGCAATCTTTCAACATTCTAACGATCTGTCCCATGGTCGTTCCACGAACAATCGAATCATCTACCAAAACAATCCGTTTACCTTTGATTAAGTCTCTAAGTGGGCTGAGTTTCAATCTCACACCAAGACTTCTCATTCTTTGAGATGGTTGAATGAAGGTTCTTCCTATATAACGATTCTTGATCAATCCCATGCCCATTGGTATATGAGATGCGTCTGAAAATCCTATAGCCGCAACATTTCCTGAATCAGGTACAGCAACAACAAGGTCTGCATCAACAGGATGCTCTCTTGCCAATATTGTGCCTGCTTCCCATCTTGTTTGATATACACTCACTTGGTCTATCGTGCTATCTGGTCTTGCAAAATAGACAAATTCAAAGACACATAGCGATTTCTTTGAGCTTTTTTTCTTGAAAGATTTAAGGCCATCCTCATCAAATACAACGATTTCTCCAGGTTCAACATCTCTAATGAATGTAGCACCTATGGTATCAAATGCGGCACTTTCCGATGCTATTACATAAGAACCGTTATAAGAACCAATGCACAACGGGCGAAAACCATGAGAATCTCTAACTGCAATGAGTTTGTCTTTGGACATTATCAAAAGCGAATAAGCACCGTGCACTTTTTCAACACATTCAAATATTGCGTCGATCAATGATTTACGTGATTTTGCAATCAAAGCTGCAACTACTTCACTGTCTGTGGTTGTATGAAACATTATGCCGTTTTGTTCAAGTTCATTTCTCAATTCGTACGCATTGACGATGTTTCCATTGTGAGCCACAGCCAATTCACCTGAGTGATATTTCACAACCAGTGGTTGTGCATTGCTCAAAGAATTACTTCCCGTTGTTGAATATCTGACATGCCCAATAGCCATCTTTCCACCGAGTAGATCGAGGTCTTCTTCGTTAAAAACTTCAGACACCAAACCCAGACCTTTGTGGTATCTAATCGAATTCTGATCACTCACCGCTATGCCGGCGCTTTCTTGTCCTCTGTGCTGCAGAGCAAAAAGTCCATAATACACAGTCTTTGCTATTGATTCATCATATTGCGAAGAAAAAACACCCAGTAAACCACAGGCTTCTTTCAATGGCATTATTGATTCACCAGCTTTTCGAGTGAATGATCGTATATACTTTGTATCTCATTTACAGTCGTGTCTATAACTCGATTGTCATTGATTTTGATGATGAAATCTTGTTTTATTACTTCTCCAATTACAGTTGCTGGAAGGTCTTCTTGTTGAACAATTTCCCAGAAAGACGAGATTTTTTCCTTTGAAACACTGATTAAAATTCTCGACTGATCCTCGCCGAAAAGTACAAAATCTGGTCTCTTATTGGTTTTCAGTTCACACGACACTCCAAGATTTCCCAGAATGCACGATTCTGCAAGGGAAATTGCTAAACCGCCTTCTGAAAGATCGTGCGCTGAATTTACGATCTTTTCTCGTATCAATCTTAAACAAGTCTTTTGGAGTCTTTTTTCCATCTCAAGATCGACACATGGTGGTTTACCTGATTCGACTTTGAAGATGAATCTCGTGTATTCACAGGCGAACTCTTCGCTACGGTTGTTTCCCAATAGTATCACAACATCTCCTGGATTTTTAAAACCTGCCGTACACAAAGATGAAAGATCCTCTATCAAACCAACCATACCAATCACTGGAGTTGGATATATCTTTCTTTGAGGACTTTCATTGTAAAGGCTCACATTTCCACTCACAACTGGTATCTCCAGATATTTAGCGGCATCAGCTATACCCTGTATGGCTCTTTGAAGTTGATAAGCTATCTTTGGATCGTCTGGATTTGCAAAATTCAAGCAATCCGTTATACCAACTGGTTCTGCGCCGGTTACGACTAAATTTCTTGCGGCTTCACAAACCGCGATCTTTGTACCTTCGTATGGATCTAAATAGCAATAAAAACTATTACAGTCTGTTGTTACCGCGATTGCTTTGTTCAAATCTTTTATTCTCAAAACTGCTGCATCTGAACCAGGTAATACAACCGTGTTTGTCCCAACTCTGTGATCATACCTTTCATAGACAAATCTCCTACTGCAGATATTCTCGCTTCTAAGGAGTTCAAAGAAGATCTCTTGCAGATTATCTAATTGTGGAAAATTTGTCTGGCAAGAATCTGTCCATGGAATTGCTTCGAGATCAACGATCGGTACCTTATCGGTGAGAGCTTTCACTGGTATCTGAGCGACAACCTGGTCCTTCATTTTCACAGTGAAAAGACCATCATCTGTTATCTTTCCTATGATCTGTGCATGGAGGTCCCACTTTTCAAAGATCTCCTTGACTATTTTCTCAGATCCCGGTTTGATAATGAGAAGCATTCTCTCTTGGGATTCTGAAAGAACAATTTCGTAAGGAGTCATTCCCTCTTCTCTTTGTGGCACGAGTGAAAGTTCTATTTCTATACCTTTGTTTCCTTTTGAAGCAACTTCTGAGCATGCAGATGTCAAACCCGCAGCACCAAGATCTTGAATCGCCAATACACAATCGAGTTTGCTTGCCTCGAGGCATGCCTCAATGAGTAGTTTTTCTGTGAAAGGATCTCCTATTTGAACAGATGGTCTTTTCTTTTCAGATTGTTCGGTGAGGTTTTCTGAGGCAAAACTCGCGCCGTGTATACCATCTCTTCCTGTAGAACTACCAACGAGCATCACGAGACTACTCGACTCAGTCGCTTTTGAAAGTTTTATTTCTTTTTTTCTGGCTATACCAACGCACATCACATTAACCAAAGGATTGTCATCGTAACAATCATTGAAATATATCTCACCAGCAACTGTGGGAACTCCTATACAATTTCCATAATGTGCTATACCTGAAATCACACCCGAGAATAGGTATTTTGTCTTTGGATCCTTGAGATCGCCAAACCTGAGAGAATCGAGTAAAGCTATCGGTCGTGCGCCCATTGCAAAGATGTCTCTCACGATACCACCAATTCCGGTCGCAGCGCCTTGGAATGGTTCCACAGCCGATGGGTGGTTGTGACTCTCCATTTTAAAGACAACAACCAGATCATCACCTATATCAACTACACCTGCGTTTTCTCCAGGTCCTTGGATAACTCTTTTGCCCTTTGTTGGGAATTCCTTGAGAAGTTTTTTCGTGTGTTTGTAACTGCAATGTTCAGACCACATGACTGAAAACATTCCAAGCTCAATTTCATTTGGTTCTCTTTGTAATATTTCAACGATCTTTTTGTATTCTTTCTCGCTCAGTCCGAGTTCTTTATATGAGTGCATGAGATTTCCTCCGTTCTATGTACAAAGCGATTGATTCAAAGATCTTTTTCCCGTCTATTGAACCAAGGATATCTTCGGTACATCTTTCTGGGTGGGGCATTAAACCGAACACGTTGTTATTTTGATTGATAATACCCGCTATGTTTGAAACAGATCCATTTGGGTTGGATCTTTCATCGATCTTTCCGCTCCTGTCACAATATCGCAGAACAACTTGAGATTCTACTTTCTTTGGATTTTGAATAAAATAATTTCCCTCACCATGTGCAATGCTCATCTTTACAATTTCTCCCATAGAATACATGAGCGTGAAAGGTGTGGAATTATTCTCAACACGCAAATACACATCATGACAGTGAAATCTCAGATCTTTGTTTTTCATCAGCACACCGGGAAGAAGGCCTGCCTCGGTCAGTATCTGAAAACCATTACAGATACCGAGTACCAAAGTGCCATTTTGCGCCGAATCAACGACACTTTTCATAACTGGTGAAAATCTTGCTATTGCACCAGCTCTCAGGTAATCTCCATAAGAAAACCCACCTGGTAAGACTATCAAGTCGAACTCATTTGGTGCAAAATTCTCCTTGTGAAAAACATATTGGCAGTCAAAGCCAAGGACGTACTTCAAGACATAGTAAGCATCTGAGTCGCAATTTGACCCAGGAAAGACTATGACTGCCGATCTCATCTTATCTCCTCCACAGACAAAATTAGATATTTTTCTATAACTGGATTGGCAAGTAGCTTTTCACACATTTGTTCAATCTCAGATTTCAACTTTGTCTGATTTTTCACATCGATATCGATTTCGATTATTTTACCCATCCTCACATCTTTAACATTTTCAAATCCAAGATGATGCAATGCCTGTTTAACGGCATTACCTTGGGGATCGAGTACACCATCTTTAAACATGATTTCGATCTTTGCTCTATACACAAAATCACTCCTAACTGCTTACCCTTTTGTATATTTCCCAATAAGCTTCCTCGATTTTGCCAAGGTCTCTTCTGAATCTATCTTTGTCAAGTTTCTCCTTTGTTGAGCTATCCCAGAACCTACAGGTATCCGGTGAAATTTCGTCGGCAAGCAATATTTGTCCATCCATTCTTCCAAATTCGAGCTTGAAATCAACCAGGACTATGTTCCTGCTTTCTAAAAAGTTCTTCAGGATTTCATTAACCTTTAGCGCTGTTTGCTCGATCCTTCCAATCTCTTCCTCTGACGCCAAATTCAATGCGAGTACATGATAGTGATTTATCATCGGGTCTCCTAATTCATCGCTCTTGTAGCAAAGTTCGAGAACGGTTTTTTTGAGAGTAGTTCCTTCGGCTAAACCCAATCTTTTTGAAAGGCTTCCGGCAACGATATTTCTCACAATGACCTCTATGGGTATTATCTTCACTGCTTTGACGAGCATTTCTCTATCGTTCAGTAGTTTGATGAAATGGGTTTGAATGCCATTCTTCTCGAGTAATTCGAAAAAGATCGCTGAGATTTTGTTGTTCAAGATACCTTTGTTTGGGATCGTTCCTTTTTTCTTACCATCAAAAGCCGTTGCATCGTCTTTGTATTCGATTATCAAAAGATTTGGGTCACTTGTTTGATATACCCTTTTTGCTTTTCCTTCGTAAATCATCTGCTTTTTTTCCATCATCTCACCCTTCCCTTAGTTTTTTGTTTTTATCCAATACGGCTTTTCTGAGATCATCTTTGTACTTTGCGAGTTTTTCCCTGAGATTTTGATTGTTCAAAGACAAAATCTCTATTGCAAATAATGCGGCATTCTTGGCTCCATCTATGGTCATCGTTGCAACAGGTACACCAGTTGGCATCTGGCAGATTGACAAAAGTGAGTCAAGTCCGTTTAAAGAAGCAGAAATTGGTACACCGATCACTGGTAATGTGGTCACAGATGCTATGATTCCTGGTAGATGTGCAGCCTTACCAGCCATGGCAATGATCACCGAATATTCTTTTTCTGCGTTTTTTGCAAGATCGATCGTTTCATATGGTGTCCGATGGGCAGAGAGGATGAAAATCTCGTGTGGAATGTCAAAAGATTTGAGCACCTCAGACGCTTCTTGAGCGTACTTTAAATCGCTATCGCTTCCCACGACAATGGCAATTTTCATGCAAAGCACCTCCAAAAAATAAAAAATCGGTAGTGAAAGTCTCTACCGAAAAGAAATTAGCCCTTGTAGCCAGGACAGTTTACGGCTGTCCGGTAGAGACTTCCGAGCCCTATTCTCGGAATTATACAAGGGCATTTCCCCGTGGGAGGGAAATATTCACTTGTACAGTTTAATAATATCATGAAGCTTAATCAGAGATATATTTTCAAAATGAATAAAAATACTTTACAAAATTTTGTGCCCAAAGATCTCAACTGTCAAAAAACCCCCGTAAGGGGGATTATTATTTTGTACTCAATATGCACACAGAGGAGGGTGTATTCAAAAATAATGTGAGACTTTCAGAAATTGAAAATTCAAGTTTCTCTCCAACAGGTCCTATGAAACCTATTGACATGTCTTGACCGATTATTATCGAAGCGAATACATCTGATTCATGTATGAGAACACCGCAGTCTTTCAAAATGGGAGCTTTATAGACATTTTTTACAAAAGCTTTCATGTGCTCGAGTTCAGTTTGATTTCCACTTTCGTATCTCCTGAAGAGCAAGTTATATCTTTCAGGTGATAGAGCCAATAGATAAGGACCATGGAAACCCGCTTCATCAAGGCGGGTGACTGCTTCGATCACATTATTAACTGCTTGCCCGACGTTTTTCCAGGACTTCAATTCAACGCTGAGTACACCGTCTGAATTGAGTAAACCCTTAGAAGATATTCCTTCAAAGATCAATTTATCTTCGATTTTTGCGCATTCTTTTGTAGCTTCGATTAGTGAAGAAAGATCGATCGTAATTCCTTCTTTTTCATAAGCTGCAAGGTCTCTTTTTGAGATCAGAAAGGTCTTGTGTATATAAGTCAACGGGAGTGTCTTAGATGAAAAAACTCCCGGTTCGATCTCGATATCTGCCAAAGATATCTGTTTCAAACCAATGCCAAAAGGTCCTTTTGTTGGAAGAATCTTTCTTCCTGTGAGATAACTTTTTGCGATCTCGACCATTGTGTTATTGAAGAGTTGCCAAAGCTCCGGTGATAGTGGTGCATCTTCTTGCATTAAATATTTATTCGCCATGTCACTCACCATCCTTGAGAGAACCAACTGTCGGTTCTTCATCGCCTATCTCTTTGATGATATCTTCAACTTCCTTAGCTCCTTGCGCCATGAATTGCGCTTCGTCTTTCGTGAGTATTTCCAAAAGCTTTGTGAATTCTCCGATGTGAACTCTTTCTTCATTTGCGATCTCGGTGAGTACCTTTTTTGCCAATGGATGATCTGTTGCATCGGCATGAGATAAATATTGATGAACGGCCTCGTGTTCCGCGGCAATGTTAAGTCTAATAGCCCTGATTAATTCTGTAAGAGTCAACTTTCTCTCGGGGACTTTGCCACTGAATGGATTAACAAATTCTGGCATATTTCCACCTCCTAACATTATTTTATCACCAAAACATTGATATCAGGTCTCTGTTTGCTTACTATTTTTCTTTTAGTATGAATTCAACATTTTTATGCCAAGTGAAAAGTGGGTCAGTGGAAGGAAGAAATTTTCTTTTTTCGTTGCTCACCACCCAGATGTAATACACTAATGTTCCCGGGGCAGCTACTACTGGATGGTAACCTGTCTTGGTTATAACTGTGTCACCATCTCTTATTACATATGATTCATCGATATTTTTATTATAAATCCTTTGTAAAGCAAAGCTGTAGGTTGGTTCTATTCTAAAATGATATAGCTCATCGGCTTTTAGTTCATTTGGAAAATCGTCTATATCGTGTTTATGAGGTGGCCAACTTGACCAACATCCAGGAAGATTAATCGTCTCACCCACTATTAACCTTTGAGCGGGAACTGAGCTATCAACGACATCTCTCACTAACCTTTTCCAGTTTGATTCACCAACGTATTTATTCTTGACTTTTTCAGCAGGTATAAAGTATTCACTTCCAGAATCTATACAAAATGCCTTTGCTACAGCTATTTCCGAATCGGTTACAGCCTTTATGAGTAAATCAAGGTTTTTGGGTACATAGAGAGCGCTTGGACTGTCGACAAAGACATCTCTTCTGAGATTGGTTGTGTATTCTTTGCCGTTGACCTTGAAGATCACCTGTCCTTTTATCAATATAAAAACACTCTCTTTTTCTTCTTCCTTGTACATAAAATCCTGCGATTGCTTCAATAACAACAGGCCGAAGGTTAGGTTATCAAAGATTTCTGTTGAGACAATTTGCTTGTATCCTGTTTCGATGAAAGGTTTTCCGATTATCGTATGATTCACCTACCTTAAAAATCTTGATCCAAGGAACATGGTGAACCATGGTACGTAAGTGACGAGTAGCAAAACGATAATCATCGCTATGTAAAATGGTACGGAAGCCCTCGTCACCTTTTCGATACTGCATTTACCAATGGCGCAACCGACAAACAGTGTGGTACCAACCGGTGGTGTGCACAAACCAATACCCAAATTGATCATCATTATGATGCCAAATTGAATTGGTGACCAACCCAATGAGATAACAATTGGTAAAAAGATTGGAGTTGTTATCAAGATGAGCGGAGCCATATCCATGATCATTCCAAGAAACAATAGAATTAGGTTAATCATTAGCATTAAAAGATACTTGTTTGTTGTTACAGATAGCAAACCTCCCGCAACCAGGGCTGGAATCTTAAGATAAGCGAGTAAGTATCCAAAAGCAGACGAACTTGCAATCACAAACATTACCATCGCAACAATGATAGTTGTGTTTTTAAAAGTCTCCAAGATTTTTTTGAGATTCATAGTTTTGTACACGAATGTGGTGATTATCAGAGCATAAACTGCCGCTATGACTGATGCTTCTGTTGCTGTGAAAACACCAAATGCTATACCAAATATGATTATAAGGGCAACAAACAAACCGAGTATGGAATCTCTTGTTATTATCAATGCCTCTTTGAATCCAACCTTACCAGCTTTTGGATAATTTCTCTTCTTTGAAATGAAATAAGCCACTATCATCTGTGATATTCCAACCATTATACCAGGTATATATCCTGCCATGAACAAAGCACCCACCGATACCCCACCGGCGGCAAGTGAGTAAATGATCATGTTATGACTCGGAGGTATGATGATACCTTGCGTTGAAGATGTAATCGTCACAGCAACAGAAAAGTCTCTGTCATATCCTTGATCAACCATCATTGGTATCAAAAATGCACCAATTGAAGAAGTATCAGCAACAGAAGAACCACTCACTCCACCAAAAAACATACTCGCAAGAATGTTTACCATGGCAAGTCCGCCACGAACACGACCAATCAATATATTCGAAAATTCCACAATTTTTCTTGCTATCCCACCGTCAGCCATTATCTGTCCTGCCAAAATAAAAAAGGGAATTGCGATCAGAGAAAAGGCATTTATTCCGGCACTCATTCTTTGAAACACAACCATTGCAGGCAATTTGAGATAAATTATTGTCAAAAGCGACGAAATACTCAAACAAAATGCTATTGGCGTGCCCAAAAATAACATCAATGCAAAAGAGGCAAATAAGATTGTAATTGCTGAATTGTCTCGTGAGATATGAGAGACAATCGGTAATTTGAGGAAAAACACTAAAATCAAACCAACCAAGAATATAGCTATCCCACCTGTGATCAATCTCAAAGTATTTTTCATCGTTTTTCTCCCCCAAAGATATCGATAATTATTCTTATGATCACACTGAAAACGACCAGTATCCCACATATCGCTGCCGGTAGATACATCCACCACACTGGTATTCCGGTAGCTGCCATTCTATTAGGCAATCTCTTGACGAGTAAAAAAGTGTAATAGGACATTCCTACACCAAAAGATGCTATGAGTAAAAGGATGCAAGTGTCAATGATTTTACAAATTAATTTGGGGAAAATGTTGATAAAAACTTCAACTCTGACATGAATACCCGTTCTAACGCCAACACCTGCACCAAGCATTGAAATCCATATCAATGTTATCAAGGCGATTTCCTCGGTCCACATAGGAGGCTTGTTGAAAACATATCTCGCAATCACCTGGTAAAAGACAATGCCCGTCGTGAAAAAAAGAGCAATCGCTGAAAACCATAGAACAGTTTTATTGATCAAATCGAAAATTTTGTTGAGTACTTTTCTCATTTAATTCACCTCAACTATGGGCGCCCGAAGGCGCCCATCTTTTTCATTTAGTTGCCTGGATTTTTTGGATCAATTCTTTGTATTGTGGATATTTATCATACATCGACTGAACGGCTTTTTGGAATGCGGAAACATCGGGAACAAAGACCTGTGCTCCTGCCTTCTTAACTGCTTCGAGAGCCGATTCTTCCCATTGATTCCACAGGAGTCTCTCATATTGTACAGAAGCAATTGCGGCTGTTTTGAAGATGAGTTTTTCCTCGGCTGTGAGTTTATCCCAGAAGGCTTTATTGATGAGCACTATCTCGGGTATTCTCGTGTGACCATCTAAACAATAATATGGAGCGACTTCAAAGTGCCTGAATTCATAGTATGAAGGTGGATTATTTTCAGCACCGTCGACAATTCCAGTTTGGATAGCCGTGTATATCTCTTCTGGTCCCATCGGTACACCGGTGGCACCAAGCGCACCCATTAGAGCGATCATTATGGCATTTTGCTGGACTCTTATTTTCATTCCTTTTAGATCTTCAGGTTTTTGAACAGGTTTTTTCGTGTAAAAGCTTCTTGCACCTGCGTCGTAATAGCACAATCCTATCAATCCTATTTTCTCCATGTCTTTCAGGAGCTGTTCGCCTACTGGCCCTTCCAAAACTTTCCAATAATGTTCTGCATCTCTAAAAAGGTAAGGCATGGCATATACACCAATTGGGTCGTAGAATGGCTGTAATGGAGCGACAGACACTCTCGCAATATGAATTGCTCCCATGATGGTTTGTTCGATGACCTCTTTCTCTGAACCAAGCTGTCCGCCTACATATACTTCGATCTTGTACTTTCCATTAGTCATCAGTTCAATAGTCTTACCCATCATTTTAATTGCTTCAACTGTTGGATACCCCTCGTTGTGTACGTCAGATGCCTTTAAGACAATAGGTGCACAGAAAGTCACCAGAACAAAAGATACCAAGATTGCAAAAACGAAAAACTTTCTCACCTCTAACACCTCCCTTGAGTGGTGGTTTTTCCAAAAGACTTTTTTGAATTGATTTAATTTCTCACCCCCTCACTTAGCGGTGATTACACCCCAATTTTTTTGATATTTTCTCGGCACACTCAACAACCTTTTTTGAAAAATTCTCGATGGTATCGTCCAATAATACCGACACCGCACCAGATATGCTGACAGCGGCTATAGGGTAACATTCATGGTTCAATATGGCAGCTCCTATACACCTTATACCGATTTCACTTTCTTCGTCATCTATTGCATATCCACTCTGCCTGATTTTGCTGATTTCTTTGCGAAGTTGTTCGGCATCTGTTATTGTCTTCTCGGTTCTTTTTGTTAGTTTTACTGTTCTTAAGTATTCTTCGAATTCTTTATCGGGTAAATAAGCCAAAATTGCTTTGCCAGCCGAAGTGGAATAGAACGGTGCACGCATACCAATCTTTGAAACCATGGGGATGCTGTTAATTCCTTCGACTTTATCGAGATAAACCCCCTCAAATCCATCTTTGATTATCAAATGAACTGTCTGACCAGTTTTTGCCATCAAATCCACCAGATCTTTGTGTGCGATATCTCTGATATCGAATTTTCTGAGGATGATTGAGCTGTATTCCAGTAATTTGAATCCAGGATAATACATCTTGTCATTGTGTCTTGTGAGATAACCGCATTCTGTAAAAACAGCTAAATATTTACATGCATTGGAAATACTCATGGAAAATTTCTTAGATATCTCACTTGCAGTTACACCATTTGGAGCTTTTACAATATAATCGAGTATTTCTAAACCTCTTTTGAGTGTGTGCAAGGTCTAATCTCCCTTCTTCAGAAAATCCTCTCTGATCGGTGTGAAAACATCGACGAGGATACCGTCGGTTATTGCTTCTACCCAATGTGGTACATTTGGCGGAATATAGATACTATGTCCTTGTTTCACTTCGTATCGCTTATCATCAATGATGTATGTGAAATCACCCTTGACAACATAAGATAACTGTTCGTGTTTGTGTGAATGTGGATCACTTGCTGTACCTTTTTTGAAAAAGACCTGGGTCATCATCAGAGATCCACCCCAAGCTAAAACACACATTTCAATTCCTTCCTTGACCTTTCTTTTTTGCACCTCGTTGACATTGACGATATTCTTCATCTACACAACCACCCTCCATCTACAGGAATCACTGCACCAGTGATGTAATCAGATGCCGAACTTGCTAAGAAGACAACCACTCCCTTCAAATCCTGTGGGTCACCCCACCTTCCCATGGGAATCCTTGAAAGAATCTCTTTGTTTCTGTTTTCATCCATTCTCAAGGGTTCGGTATTCTTTGTCGCCATATACCCTGGCGCTATGGCATTCACATTTATCCCATATGGTGCCAATTCATTTGCAAAGATTCTTGTCAATCCTACAATTCCATGTTTTGAAACTGTGTATGCCGTTGTGAAGATACCACCTTGAAATGACAACATCGAGGCGATGTTGATTATCTTTCCCTTTACCTTTCTCTCTATCACATGCTGGGCAAATTTTTGCGATAGCAAGAAAACCGATTTAAGGTTTACAGTCATTACTTCGTCCCAATCTTTTTCGCTGTATTGTGTTACAGGTGCTCTGCGAATTATCCCGGCATTGTTGATCAGAATATCGACTTTGCCAAATTTCTCGATTGACTTTTCAATAACTGAATGAGTCTTGGTTGAATCTCTTAAATCTATTGTTAATTCTAAATATTCTCTACCGAGTTTCTCTATGATTTTTTTGGTCTCTATCTGATCAGAAGAGCTACTCACACCGATTATGTTTGCACCTGCTTCGGCTAATGCAATAGCCATAGCCTGACCAAGTCCACGTGAGGCTCCAGTTACTATAGCGACCTTTCCTGACAAAGAAAAACTCTCCAGGACACTCATTTTTGCCACCTCTCAAACCGAAAGATTGTTCTCTATATTTCTGATCATGTTAGTAGCCAGGTCTACAAACCTCAGATCTGGATCGACGTATGGTGCTTGGACTCTCTTTGGACCAGCCAAGAACCACAAATAATACACGGTGAAACCAGGCGCAGCAACAACTGTGTGATACCCTTTTGGCATTAAGTGGAGTGTGTTGTCTTCTACTACATAGCAAGCGTTCATATCTCTTGAATCGGTGTAATGTCTCGCGAGTCCAAAGCCTTTTGGATGATCAGTTTTGTAAAAATAAATTTCTTCCAAGTAGCTTTCCTCTGGAAGGTTATCGTTTTCATGCCTATGTGGTGGGTACGTTGACCAGTTCCCAGATGGGGTGAAAGTTTCGCCTATCATCAATTTCACCGCCGGATGAGTTTGATCGACGGCTATTTGGTGATATACCCTTGAATAGTTAGAAATGCCCCATTTTCCTGAAGCAACCTCTTCTGGTTTTATCAAATATGGTTCTATTAAGCACTCCTCATCGACTTTTGCTTTTGCCAATGCAACTTCTACACCCTCTTGTTGATTTGTTCGAATGGTGAAAGAAGATTTCGGTGGTATGTAAACTGAAAAAGGTTTGCCTTGAAATACATTTTTCCTTCCACCTATGTTTTTGAATTCTCTGTCTTTGACAGAAACATCACATCTTCCAGAAAGAATGACTAAGAAGATCTCGAAATCTTTGCTTTCCGAGCTGTATTCTTGTGAAGAAGATAATAAAATTCTTTCAAAGCCAAGGTAACGCATTCCATTCTCATTCGGTTCACACTTGAATATTTTTTCCTGTTTTGGAAGATGTAAGAAGTACTGCATGTTGATCACCCCGCTTTTATTTTGTGAAAGTAGCTTTCTTTTTATGACACTACAGATAGTGTAATGATTTCTTATCGTCAATGTCAAATTCGGAAAAATTCGATGAACGTTGAAAATACGCCGAAAGATCTCGTATGTTGGATTTTATTAGGAAAAATCTTTTTAGATCTCTTGTTTGCTCTCTTTTTCTAAGATATACTATTGTAAAAAGGAGGAAAGAATGTGCTAACTGAATTTCAAAGAAATGAAATCACCGAACACGTTGTTTATAAAATACTTGCCAAGCATGATAAATCTGAGAATTCAAAGATCTTAAGCAGGATATCTCAAGAAGAGCTCTCACACTACGAAAGGATTCGTTCATTGACTAAGGTTGATGTGAAGCCAAATTGGTTCAAGGTCTTTTGGTATGTTGTCCTTGCAAGAATTCTTGGGTTGACTTTCGCATTGAAATTAATGGAAAGAGGAGAGGAAAAAGCCCAAAAGAATTATTCATCGGCTCAAGAAAATCTGTTTAGAGAATTAATCAGCGATGAAAAGGATCATGAAGAGGAGTTACTTAAATTGATAGACGAAGAGAAACTCGATTATATAGGCTCGATGGTCCTTGGATTGAACGACGCGCTTGTTGAACTGACCGGAGCACTTGCTGGTTTGACTTTGGCGATACAAAAGACATCGATCGTAGCTCTTTCTGGAATAATCACTGGTATAGCAGCTGCCCTTTCTATGGCTGCATCTGATTATCTGTCCAGAAAATCAGAAGGTGGCGAGAAAAAACCACTCAAATCTGCTTTATATACGGGAGTTGCCTATATATTCACCGTTTTATTTTTAACATTTCCTTATCTTTTGTTCAATAATCCATTCGTTGCGCTATCTTTGACGGTTATAAATGCGATCTTTGTGATTTTCATCTTTACCTTTTTTGTGTCTGTTGTGAAAGACCAGAGTTTTAGGAGAAATTTCTTGGAAATGTTTTCAATAAGTATAGGGGTGGCGGCAGTTTCATTTTTCATAGGTCTTTTTGTCAGAAAGTTCTTTAACATCGATATTTGACACAGTTTTGTCCTCAGATTGATCGATCTTGCTTTGCCTTTCTTGAACAAAAGCGATCATGTTCTCGTAAAACAATTTCATTTCCTGTTCAGATAGATTTTTTCGCGCGTATCTCAATCTTACATACACATCTGTTGCAACAGAAAGATTTTCTTGATTTTCAGCAATTTTGAGTATTTCAATTGGTGTTAAGTGATGATATTGGGCGAAGTATTTTCTTCTCAACCACCAATAAGCACCAAGGATGAATTTCTCGCTCGGTTCATATTCAGGAATAACCTCAATGGGATAGAGTTCGATATCTTTCGGTATATTTCCTTCTGCATTTTGTTCATGGTATGTTTTTAATCGCAAGCCTTTGAGTAATGAATAAATCAGAGTGATAATCATCAATAAAAGAGCCAACATACTTATAATATCGAGTATCAGTGTTACGTTCATCTTTGATTGCTTTGTTTGTGAGTTCTCGATTACAATCGTAGCTGTACTCGACGGTTGATAAAATTGCTGACTTTGTCCTGTTTTTTCCTCGTATTGAAAAGTTTCTTGAATGGTATTCTCAGATGGCTTGATGAATCTGAAAAAGAGCGACAAAGAGCATATGGCAATTGTAAAGGTCAGTATTCCAAGCATGAGTAATTTTAGTGTTCCTCTTACGCCAAAATTGCTAATAGAAAAGGTAAACAGTAATGATCCAAAGAGAATGAGTACCGCTGGAAACCATATCTTGTCTATGAAATCCGTCAAAAAACTCTTTTTTGAGTTCTGGGATCTTTCAGATGGCTGCATTAGAATGACCTGTTCCTCTTGTTGCTCCTTTTGGGTTTGTTGTTCTTGATGTGCGGGGATCAACGACAAGATTGGTTTGAGTGGAACAAAATCGATTCGCGAAAAGACTGTGGCAACTATTAGGATTGATAGTATGTATACTAAGGCGATTTTGAGGTTTAAAAGTTTTGACTTGTTCAAATACCATGTTCCCAGCAGGAACCCAAAAAATAAAAGATCGGCAACCGTTCCATGTGGCTTTGCCAAGCTTAGGTACACACCAAGAAAGATCAAAGAAAATACAGAAGACAGTCCACTTGAAACGAATATCATAATGAGCGCCGTTGCTACAAGAGTGAACATCACGGAGGTGAAAAATTCTATTTTGATAATGCCAGCCAATACGAAGTTAATGATTAAGATAGCAGGAAAGATGAAGATCATTGAACAACCCAGATCCGAGACCAAAAGAATAAATGAAAACACCATCAGACCAGCGAGTACCAGAGTTGCCCAGATCGGTAATGAACTGAACAGATAAAAGCCCATCAATACGAGTAAGGCAACAGTTAGCAGTTTTTCAAAAGCCTTGAATTTCATCGAATACCTCCTGCAATGTTTGACTTGGTTTAACTATCCTGATAATTATCTGCTCTTTTTCGAGTAATCTTGCCCTTTCATTTAATCTTTGCATGTCCAATGGATACATTTCATATGTTCTTGTCGGTTTATATCTCGGGTCTCTAAATCCATACGGGATTAAAAGTACAATCACTCGAGAAACCTTTGCCCTTGCATTAATCAATAATGGGAGCAATGAGTCAGTTAGGTACATGGATATTATCACCAAAGTATTTGATGGATTCAGAACATATAGATCTTTGGCTAATTCATCGGCGAGTTGTGGTCCATTTTCATCGCCCTCTGCCATCGCGAGAAGTTCTACTGCGTTTACCCAATCGGAAGTAGAGCCGTAGTTTCTTCTCAAGACCTCTCTTGCTACAACAACGATGTCTATGAAATTCCCTTGTTGTGTCAACCAATAAATAATTGATGATGTTGCAAGTACTGCTTCTTCTTCGTAATTTTTCCTTATCTGTGCCCAGACATTCTTTGCGAAAATATCTTTTGATAGATTCAGATCCAGATAAATTATGGTATTACTGACGGCAGTGAAATCGAGTTCTTTGACATACAGTTCACCCAATTTGGCTGATATCTTCCAATGGATCTTATTCAAAGGTTCGTTGGAGTATTCTCTAACACCTTTTATCTGTGTTGTATCTTCGAGTAATTTGAAGTCTGATCTGATCCCTGGGAGGAGTTCTCTGAGTCGTGATGGAAAGGATTCCAGGTACATTATTTTCGGTAAGACGAGTATCTGTTGTTCAGCAGAGTAATGAGCCCAGTGCTTGAAAAATCCGAGCGGATGTTCGTAAACAACGACAAGATCGGTGAGAACCTTTTTGCCTCTGGTTGAGAAAGTTGTCTTGGCTTGCAAGATAATTGGTTGTGATTTTTGTAAATGTACAGGTTGATCTAAAAGGTTATAGGTCAAAAGACCGGCGACTTTTATCTGTGACAGGATATTTATGTTCATATTTCCCGAGGAACAACAGAG
Organism: Thermotoga profunda AZM34c06; assembly: GCF_000828675.1. Lineage (NCBI taxonomy): Bacteria > Thermotogati > Thermotogota > Thermotogae > Thermotogales > Thermotogaceae > Pseudothermotoga > Pseudothermotoga profunda. The sequence goes on from NZ_AP014510.1 coordinate 618,116, forward strand.
CCTATGGTGAATTATCACATCTTCATTTGTGAAAGATCGTGTTCTGTTAGCCCACCTTTCAATATCAAGGTTGCCTATCTTTTGTTTTGTCGAGAAATAATTGAACCATAAGAAACCACAGCAAATACACAAAATTACCGAAAAACCATTGAAATTTGCCAAAAGCCAAAGCGCAGACAAAGTTGTGAACAAAGAGAGTATGCCACTCGAAGAAGAGATTTTTTGTAGTTTAAGTTTCACTCTTTATCGGTGCCTCCTCTGTTTGAAGAATATAGTTGAGTATTTCTTGCTTGGTTTTTCTCATGAGTCTTGCTTCAGGTTTTAAGATTATCCTGTGTGCCAGTACATCTATCACTATCTCTTTGACGTCATCTGGCAAGACATAATCTCTACCCCTCAAACCAGCCAGAGATCTTGAGATTTCCATAAGAGCGATAGCACCCCTTGGACTTGCACCAAGGGCTATGTCCTCGTGTTCTCTGGTTCTTGAAACAATTCTTATTATGTAATCCAATATGGAGTCGTCAATGTAAATCTGTTTGACATTTTGTTTGGCTTCATCGAGTTCTTGTATATCACAAACAGGTTTCAGTGAATCTATAGGATGAATTTTCTCGAGTTTGCGAAGCATTCTCATCTCGTCATCTCTACCAAGATAGCCGAGTGACACGCAGATGGAAAATCTATCGAGTTGTGCTTCAGGTAAAGGAAAGGTTCCTTCGAATTCCACAGGATTTTGCGTTGCTATTACAAAAAAGTGCTTACTCAATGAATAGGTGGTTCCGTCAACTGTAACTTGTCTCTCTGCCATAGCTTGAAGCAATGCCGACTGTGTTCGTGGAGTTGCCCTATTTATCTCATCTGCAAGAAGGATATCGGTGAAAATAGGACCTTTTTTGAAAACAAATTCGTTGTGTCTGACGTCCAAGATATTCAATCCCGTTATATCAGATGGTAACAAGTCTGGTGTGCATTGGACTCTGTTGAAATTCAAACCTACGGAAACAGATAGAGCCCTTGCGAGCATAGTCTTACCAACACCAGGAACATCGTTCAAAAGTACATGTCCGTCACTGAGCATAGAGGCTAATATTTTTTCCACGACGGTCTCTTTTCCAACGATCACCTTTGAGACGTTCTCGATTATCTTTCTCGCGAAATTCTCCAGAATTGCCATTTGTGATTCCTCCTGTTATCCAAATTCGTTGGCTGTGATATCAATTTACCAACTGATCTGTACGCAGTTGCCTCTTTGCCAATAGATTCCTTGTTTCGATAATCGTGTTTTTTGATGAATATTGACAGTTGATCTTTCAGATAGTTCAATTTCTCAGTCTGAATTTCCTTAAAACGATCTTTTGTAGTATCATTCAATAATCTGTATATCTTGCCGAAATGATATAGACAAAAAACTGAATCGCTTTGTGAAAAGAGTATCATACCATCAGTTTCACTGAGGATTTTACCAAAGGAACTTGTGTAAACTTCCTCGAGTTGAGACTCATGATTGCACAAATAGCAGCTACACGAGTATATATCTGATTCATTTTGTTTTATGGTTTTCAATTTGTGGTCGAGTATGTCTTCGTATATAATCGCTATACCTAACAGTCCAAGTTCAGGATGATGATGGAGGTATCTCTCGATAATTTCTACGTGTTTTCTACACAATCCCATGGTTCTCAAGTTCGATCTGACTTGAGGGTCATTGACGAGCTCATACAAGATAGTGTCTATGAGTTTTTCCATGCTTTCATTGATCAATTTGCAAATAGGACAAGATTGATCTTTCTCAGACATGATATCGATAATCTTGATTTCCACAAAATCTCTTGGTTTCAAATCTCTCACCTCGAAAAGAAAAAAACTCCTACTCTTTCGAGTAGGAGTCATCAGCCTCTATGGGCAAGTATGGCAGACCCCATTGCCAAAATCATTATATCATATTTTTATCAACCAACTTCGAACATTTTTGAGTTTTTCCTCTGGTTTAATTGGCTTTTCGGCGAGATTAACCTCGATTATCTCCTTAGATCGATATTTGATCTTTGGCTCATTTCCTTGTGGGTCGAAAGCTCGAATTATCACACCTTCACCATTTTCAGAAGGTTTGAGAGTATTCAAGAAACCTCTTTCTATCTCCAGTTCTATCTTTGGAAGCTTTTCAAACTTTCCCTGGACTGCTATAGGTGGTATTTGATAATTTCTAACACTTCTATAGACATCTTCGATATTCCATTTGTCATGGAGGATAATCGAAAACTCGGCAACATGTTCGCCAATTCCCTGAGCTTCAGGTGTTCTAATACCAGGACCGGCATGATCTGGTCTTGTGACAAGATCGTTTCTTGAAAGCCACTCTACACATCTGAGCAAGGTTATCTTTAAACCATCGTGATCGACCCGCACCTCCCTGAGTCCTTTTGTTGAGATCGTCACGCCAATCTCGGGAAGCGTCGCAAACCAGTACATTGCAAAATTGTTATCTGGCAATTCTGCCCATTTTGAATAATCCTCATCAAAATTTTCTATTGTATGTTCTACAGGGCCAAAATATCCATCGGTGATGAGTTTTGAAAGATTTTTGAATGGAAAGACAATGGATAATCTGTGATCTTTTACGTAATTAATGAACTGGATTTTCACATCTATTCTTGGTGTGTCTCTGTAAAATGTATATTCGATTTCAAATGGTAAATCTACCAATTTCTCTGAACGTTTTTTTCTGTTTATGGCTATTGATTCTGGTATTTGCATAGTATTTGTGACAACTATCTTCTTCATAAAAGATGAATCAATGCAATTATTGATAGTGGCATTGGTTTTAAGTGAATTGAAAATCTCTTTTGATACCCAGCTGTAATTGTACTCATCACCGATATCTTCTACATCTTCAAGATAGCACAGATTTTCAAAAGTTCTTTCTTTGCATTTCAATGTTAAAGTTCCATTTTCGTTTACCCGATGAGGCTGATCGAAAGATCCATTTTTTCCTTTCGAACGAACTATGTTGATAGTTTTGAAAGAAAGACTTGGTGCTGAAACGTTCAGAAAGCATCTGTATGTTTTTCTCTGGTCATTCTCAATAGCTTTTGTAGTATTACTTTCGAAAAATCTTATTAGTGTACTCATATCATTTTGTAAATCTTCTGCAGATTCTATTATGACCGTTTCTATTTCATTTCCATCTTCATCGATGAATTTATATTCACCCTCTTCCAATTTTGCACAAACTTCAACAACGCCTTGGAAATTGCTTTCAAGTGGGTTAAAGAGTGTGATACCCATATCATCAACGCGTTTATCGACAATTTCAAGAAAAGTTTTTGCAAATAAAGCCCTCCCATGGTCTATCGCATTCTTCAGTCTTACTTGTATGACTTTGTGTACAGCGTCAATACTACATCCACAGATACTGTCGTGTGGTTGACACTGTAGAATTTGTTTCCACCCGTACCAGATAGAATTAACTGGAGTTGGATTACCTGTTATTCTCGAGATGGCAAGAATCGGTTCCAAATAATGAATGTAGAATTTCTCAGCTTGGTAATGCAATATCTTTTCCCAGATTCTTGTCGAAGTCACGTCCTTCAATACCGGAACGATTCTTGGCGATCTCAATTCTCCAGTAATATGAGATCGAGGTCTTTCAAGTTCTGCGACGTATTGCTCAAATCCAGCATGAACGAATTTAATTTCGTTTGTAGAGATTTCCTCAAGAATTTTACCTATATTGAAATAAGGAATCTCATGATCTGTCCCATTCATTAAAAGCGGTGGATTGTGCGAGGATATGTTTGAAAGTTTCTCTGATTCTTCGATCAATTTTCTTTTCAGTGCTTGCTCATTGATGCCAAAGTGTGCTGCATTCGAATAACTGTGAATGAGATAAATTGCATCTACTTGATCACCAAAAGGTGTTGACCAAATAAATGTTGCATCTTCGAGTTTATCAACGCCGCGCCATATGACAGCCCACCTCAATCCAAGTCCTTTAACTACTGTTGGCATATATGCGTTATGCCCAAACATATCTGGCAGATAGGCAATGTTTGAAAGTTTCACACCGTATCTTTCGGCAATTTTCTCGCTGTAGAGATAGTTTCTAACCCAAGATTCTGAAGCTACGAGAAACTCATCTGGCAGTACATACCATGGACCAACGCTGATCTTGCCATTTCTTATTAGATCGAGAAAATCCTGTCTTATACCCATAGTTTCTTCGGAATCTTCGAGTACAATCGTTTGCCCGTCTAAGTGGAAATGCTTGAACGAATCATCTTTTTTCATATGATCAGTGAGTTTCTCGAGTAAGAGTGTCAATCTTTCTCTGAAAATTTCAAAAGTTGTGTACCATTCTCTATCCCAATGTGTGTGAGTCACTACAAAAGCCTTTTTCAAAATCAGTCACCTCTCTTTACAAAAACTGGATTTGTAATGACAAGTGGGAGGTTATCTTTTCCAAGAACGATTAGTAAAGCAAAGTCATCTGGTTCCATATCGATTTTCATTTCTAATTCACCGATTTCACCAAGTTTCTTTGCAGTCTTCTTGGTGATCACGATCACATTTTTCTGACCAAGTTGACCAAATGAGGCTTTGATCTTTACTTTATCTTTCGCAATGACCGTTTCTCCACTTGTTTTATCCTCAACTGTAAAAGAAACATCATCTGTATAGCTTAAGATCACCTTACCATTTTTGATCGCGAATAATACTTCTGAAAGGCTTAGTTCTCTCGCAAAAACAACTGTTTTTAGCCAATCAATTTCAGATTTCTTGTGCAAATCTCTACCAGCAGTAGCTGTGATTCTTCTGCCTTTCCTGAGATTTTCTATCCATTTTCCAATAGCTTCAAAATTCAGTTCAGTTCTACTCAAATCTGCGTTCCAAACTTCTACAAAATCTGTCTTAAATGGATCAAAATCATACATCCATTTACAGCCAACGCATAGAGGATCCCCTAACGCAAATGGATGGGCAACACCCATTAATCCATATTGTTGATGCACTTCATTCATTACCTGAGTTATCTCTTTCTCTTGTCCATCGAGATTTTTCCAATCTATGAACGTATTACATCCCAAAACAAGTCCATGTCCATTAAAGGTATTCAATTCTTGTCCCTGAAAACAAACTATATCTTTGATGGTTGATATTTCTCTCCAGCCAGTCACGTTACTATGATCGGTCAGGAAGAAAAAGTCAAATCCAAGTTCTTTCAGGTAATCTGCGAGTTCTTTCACGGTAAAAGTACCATCGCTGTGAACTGTATGAGTGTGAAGCTCTCCAATATAGGTTCTGTATTTCGAGTTGTTTTCAAACTCAATGATTAGTTTATAATTCACATCTGTGAAAAGATAATGATTTTCAAAACAAATTTTCCATCTCCCTGGCAGTGGCAGAGTCCTCTGCGCAGCGACGCTTGCGTGTTCTGCAATTGTAAACTGCTTTGTTCCCCGGTCATATCTTCCCATGAACCTACCCATAGAGTCATAGATAAGCAGGTTTACGTGGTTCTGAATGAGCCCGATTGAGGTTGGGGCATATTCAAATTCAATCTTCAAAGCACTTGTATCTTGCGGAACATCAAATTCCTTGAACGATAATTTTTTTGAGTCTTCTGTGCTTAATTTTCCCTCAATAATTATCAATTTGTTCACTTCCTTGTATTCTTTTACCGCTTTTTTCGAATATGTGTATTTTGTCTCTTTTGAGCTTAATCCAAATTTTATCACCCGCCGTGTATGGGACATCTTCAAAGACAAGACATTTGATTTGGTAATTATCGATATTCAGCGTAATTATTGTTTCAACTCCAAGCGGTTCTATCACAAAGATTTGTGCGCAGAGATCTCCTTTTGTGCGATCTATTTGGATATTCTCTGGCCTTATCCCCAGATAAACATCCTGATATGTCTTTGCCAGAGGTATTTGTAGTTGAAATCTTTGCTCTCCAATATAACAATATCCATCTGAGATCCTACAGGGAATAATATTCATTGGTGGGTTTCCTATGAACGAAGCAACAAAGGTGTCTACAGGTTGATCATAAATTTGTTTTGGAGTTCCTATTTGTTTGATGATTCCACTGTCCATAACGGCAATTTTTGTTGATAGCGCCATTGCTTCTGCTTGATCGTGTGTGACATAGACCACAGCCGTACCAAGTTCCATATGCAAGTGCTTCAGAAAACTTCTTGCCTCGAGTCTGAGTTTTGCATCCAAATTGGATAAAGGTTCATCGAGCAGAAATACACTCGGGGTTTGTATCATTGCCCGCGCTAAGGCAACTCTTTGCTGCTGGCCACCGCTTATTTGCTGTGGATATCTGTCAAGTAGTTGGTTTATTTGAAGGCTTTCAGCTACAAAATTGACTCTTTTTTCTATTTCCTGCTTGTGAATCTTTCTCACAACGAGTGGGTATGAAATATTTTCTTTCACAGTCATATGAGGATAAAGAGCGTAATTCTGAAACACCATTGCAACGTTTCTTTCTTTCGGGAGTTTATATGTGACATCCTGATTTGCTATGAAGATTCTTCCTTCATCTGGTAATTCAAGTCCTGCTATAAGCCTTAACGTAGTTGTTTTGCCACAGCCCGAAGGCCCAAGTAGTGTGAAAAAATCATGTTTTTCTATAGAAAAACTCACATTGTTGACTGCCATGATATTGGAGAATCTTTTGACAACATTTGTGAATTCTACCCAGGGCACGGTACAACCTCCTTCAACCTTTGATGCCGCCGTAGAATGAGAAACCGAATTTTCGCTCAACGATAAAGTACATAACTATGACTGGTGTTGTGTAAAGTAATGCGTATGCGGATATCATACCTATATCGGGTACACCAACTTCGGTGAAAAATGTATATATAGCTATGGAAACCGGGTATTTTGTATGTGACCTTAATAAA